>CBDUCL010000037.1:0-18338 GCA_965365625.1 uncultured Chromatiales bacterium
GCAGCGACTGGCCGGTTGCTACGCCGTCCCGCATGTTCAGGACTGCCTTGGCGTAGAGGTTGCTGCCGGTGGCGCCAGACACCGAATTCAGTGCCTCGACCAAGGGTACACCGGCCCCAAACATGGTCGACAGGGTTCGCGCAAAGCGCGCTATGGCGGCGTCATGCAGAATTTGACCCAATACCGGCAGTTTCAATACCGCCAGATCGACCCCGTCCCGGAAACGTTGGGAGCGCTTCCAAAAGGTGCTGATGATAAACACCGTGGCGATGAGCGCCCCGATGATCATTACCGCTTCTTCACGAATGAATCTGGAGAGCGCGATCACTGCCGCGGTAAAGGCCGGGAGATCCGCGCCGAAGGATTGAAACAGCTCTTCGAAGGTCGGTATTACAAAGATCAGGAGTACCGCGGTGACCACGACCGCGACTACCAGGACCGCCGCCGGATAGAACATGGCCTTTTTGATCTTGGCCTTCAGGGATTCGGTCTTTTCCTTGTAGGTGGCGATCTTGTCGAGCACGGTTTCGAGCACACCCGCATGTTCGCCCGCTTCCACCAGGTTGCAGTAAAGGTCGTCGAAGTACATCGGATGCTTGGTTAGCGCAGACGACAACGAGGAGCCGGTTTCCACATCTGCCTTGATCGCCAGGATCAGCGTCTGCAGCTTCGGGTTTTCCTGCCCGCGCCCGATAATGTCGAAAGACTGAACCAGGGGCACGCCGGCATTCATCATCGTCGCCAGCTGCCGTGTCAGCACAGCAATATCCCCGGGAGTAATCTTTTTGCCGGCCCCGAACAGCGGTTTCGGTTTCTTTTTTACCTTGATCGGGCGTATGCCCTGGCGCCGTAAGTCGGCCCGCACCAGGCCCATGTTGGCCGCCCGGCTCTCGCCTTTCAGCCGCATGCCCTTTTGATCGGTACCGATCCAGACGAAAACGTCGGCCTTTTCGGCCTTTTGTGCTTGCGCAGCCATGGTTTAGTCCTTGGTCACCCGGTTGATTTCTTCCAGGCTGGTAATGCCGGTCTTGACTTTGAGTAAGCCGGACTGGCGCAGATCTCGCACCCCTTCTTTGGAGGCCTGGTCCGCGAGCTGAATCGAGTTCCCGCCCTCCATGATGATTCGCCCCATGTCTTCCGAAATCGGCAGTACCTGATAGATGCCGATGCGCCCCTTGTAGCCTTTGGTGCACTTGTCGCAGCCGACGGGTCGGTAGATGGTCAGGTCGTCGAGTTCGTCTTCGTCAAAGCCTTCTTGCAGCAGGGCCTCGCGCGGTATGTCTTCCGGCTCCTTGCAGTACTCGCACAGGCGGCGGGCCAGACGCTGGGCTACGATCAGCAGGATGGAGGAGGCGATATTGAACGGTGGGACGCCCATGTTGGCAAGCCGGGTCAGCACCTGCGGGGCGTCGTTGGTGTGTAAAGTGGAGAACACCAAGTGACCGGTTTGGGCCGCCTTGACCGCGATCTCGGCGGTCTCCAGGTCGCGAATCTCGCCGACCATGATGATGTCCGGGTCTTGGCGCAGGAAGGCGCGTAAGGCTTCGGCAAAGGTCAGTCCGGTCTTGGGGTTGGTGTTTACCTGATTGATGCCCGCAACCGGGATTTCTACCGGATCTTCCGCGGTGGAGATATTGACCTCCGGCTTGTTGAGCAGGTTCAGAGCCGAGTACTGGGTGACGGTCTTACCGCTACCCGTGGGGCCGGTGACCAGGATCATGCCGTAGGGCTTCTTGATGGCCTTCATGAAGGTTTCCATCTGGTCCTTCTCGAAGCCCAGGTTTTCGATGCCGTGTTGACTGGACGAGGCATCGAGAATTCGAAGTACTATCTTCTCTCCATAGGTCACAGGGCAGCTGTTGACCCGGAAATCAATCGACCGGTTCTTCGACAGCACCATCTTGATGCGCCCGTCCTGGGGAACTCGCCGTTCGGCGATATTCATCTTCGACATGACCTTGAGGCGCGAGGCGATCCGGTTGGACAGGTTCAACGGCGGCGTGGCCATCTCGATCAGCAGGCCGTCCTGGCGAAAGCGGATGCGATAGAATTTCTCATAGGGCTCGAAATGGACGTCGGAGGCACCCGCGTTGATGGCATCCAGCAAGACCTTGTTGACGAACCTCACCACCGGAGCCTCGTCTACCTCGGAGTCGCCCTCACCGCCCCCCCCGTCATCGTCCTCGATCGTCGCCAGATCCAGGTTTTCCAGGTCCGTATCCAGCATGTCGGACATGCTGGTGTCGTAGAGCTGGATCGCCTTTTCGATGGTGGCGGCAAGCTTGTCTTCTTCCACCACGATTGCACTGGTGGCCAGGCCGGTATGGAAACGAATTTCGTCCAGTCCGGCATGGTTGGTCGGGTCGGAGATCCCCAAGTACAAGCGGTTGCCGCGCTTAAATAGCGGCAGCGCGTGGTGCTTGCGGATCAGCTTCTCCTCGACCAGGGTGATCGGGGCACTTTCCAGGTCGATGCCTTCCAAATCGAACAGCGGCGCCCCGAATTCATGCGCGGCCGCCACCGCAATTTCCCGACTGGGAGCCAGTTTCTTGGCCACCAAGTGCTGGACGAAGGGCAGTTTGGCCTTTCTAGCGCCTTCCTGAGCTTGTTGCGCATCCGGTTCGCTCACCAAGCCGTCGCGGACCAGGCACAGGGCGAGGCCGGATAGTCTGGCGGTCGGCGATACTGAACTCATACGGTGGGCAATCCGAATCGAAAATCGACAGCTTGTTGTAAGGTTGTGTCGTAAATCTAAGCCAAGTTGCCGGGGTATACAAGAGCCGACTCCGGAATCGCCGCTATCCATTTGAATTTTTGTGAAATATTGGGCAATCTGGAAGATCGGGCAGAACTCTTGTCGGATTTTGACGCTGCACGATGGAGGCACTAACATGCAACCAATCTCCGCTCTCACCGGTCCTACTCCATATGCTGGATACCGCTCCCCTGCTGTCACCGACGAGCTTCCCGCCGCTGCGGCGCGGGCGCTTGGAAACCCTCCAGGTAAACCTGGGGCGGCTATGCAACCAGTCCTGTCTGCACTGCCACGTTGATGCCGGTCCCCGGCGCAGCGAGCAGTTGACCCGGGAACTCGCCGAGCAGGTGTTGGTATTTATGCAGGCCCAGCAGGTTGTCTGTCTCGACCTCACCGGCGGCGCCCCGGAATTGAATCAAAACTTCCGACTCTTGGTGCAGGGGGCCCGCCGCCTCGGTGCCAGGGTTATCGACCGCTGCAATCTCACGGTTCTCCTGCAGCCCGGGCAGGAGGATTTAGCTGAGTTTCTCGCGGCCGAAGGCGTCGAAGTCGTGGCGTCGCTGCCCTGCTACTTGGCGGAGAATGTCGACGCCCAGCGCGGGAAAGGGGTGTTCCAAGACAGCATTCGTGGCCTGCAGCTTCTGAACCGCCTGGGCTATGGCGATCCCGCTAGCGGTCTGTCCCTGAGCCTGGTCTACAATCCGCAGGGGGCGGTGCTGCCGCCGCCCCAGGCCGACCTGGAGGCCGATTACCGTCAGCAACTGCAGGCGCGCTACGGCATTGTCTTCAACCGGTTGCTCACTCTGACCAACAAGCCGATCAAGCGCTTCGGCAGCATGCTGCTTAGCAAGGGTCAGTTCCACGACTACCTGGACCTGCTGCGCCAGTCCCACAGCGCGGACAACCTGTCCGGGGTGATGTGCCGCAGCTTACTGAGCGTGGATTGGCGGGGCTATGCCTACGACTGCGACTTTAACCAGATGTTGGAGATGCCCCTGAAGGGGGACCGGCGGCCGCACCTCAGCGACCTGATGCAGGCAGACTTCGAGGGCCGCGAGATTCAGGTAGCAGAGCACTGCTACGGCTGCACCGCCGGCCAGGGCAGCAGCTGCGCCGGAGCCCTGGCCTGATGCCGGCCCCGCCGGCTCCGCGCCTATCTGTAGTCATTCCCTGCCTCGACGAAGGCGCCCTCATCCGACCCGCTCTGCGGGCGTTGCAGCCGCTGCGCGCCCAGGGCTGCGAGTTGTTGCTGGTGGACGGCGGCAGCCGCGACGGGTCTTTGGGACTGGCGGCCGGCCTGGTGGATCGCCTGCTGAAGAGCGCGCCCGGGCGGGCCCGGCAGATGAATGCGGGCGCTTCCGATGCCGCTGGCGAAGTCCTCTGGTTCTTGCATCTGGACAGCCAGGTACCGGCGGATGCCCCCCGGCTGATCCGAGCCGGGCTCGCCCGCAGTGGTCGCGGCTGGGGTCGCTTCGACATCCGCCTCAGCGGGGACCGGCCCAGCCTGCGCTTGGTGGCGGCGATGATGAATCTGCGCTCGCGCTTGAGCGGTATCGCGACGGGCGATCAGGGAATCTTCGTGCGCCGGGAATGGTTCCAGTCCCTCGGCGGCTATGCAGAGATCCCGCTGATGGAGGACATCGAGTTGAGCCGTCGCTGCAAGCGCCGCGGCCCGCCATTGTGCATCCGCGAGCCCTTGGTTACCTCCAGCCGGCGTTGGGAACGGCACGGGGTCTGGCGCACCGTGGCGCTGATGTGGCGTCTGCGTCTGGCCTATTTCCTCGGCGCCGACCCCGACCGTTTGGCTCGCCTGTACCGTCCGTGCGCTTCCCCGACGCCAGAATCCTGATCTTCGCCAAGGCGCCCCAGCCGGGGCGGGTCAAGACCCGGCTCATCCCCCGGCTCGGGGCCGAGGGGGCCTGCCGGTTCTACGCTTGGCTGCTGGAGCGCCGGGTCCGCGGACTGGCTGACGCCGGCTTGGCCCGGATCGAGTGCTGGTGCGCACCTGACGCCGGGCACCCCTTGTTCCGGGCCCTGGAGCGGGAGCCCGGCGTTGTGTTGCGGGTCCAACGCGGCGGCGATTTGGGCGCGCGCATGCAGGCCGCCGCCGCCCAGGCGCTGCAGCAGGCCGAAATCGTTTTGCTGATCGGCGTCGACTGTCCGGCGCTGACCCCGACGCATCTCGCCCGGGCCCTGTTATGGTTGCGCCAGGGGGGCGACGCGGTGCTCGGCCCAGCGGAAGATGGCGGCTACGTCCTGCTGGGGCTGCGCCGGGCCGACCCGGCCGTCTTCACCGAAATCCCCTGGGGTAGCGAGCGGGTGCTGGCCCTGACCCGCAGCCGCATGGCCTCCTTGGGCTGGGACTGGCGGGAACTGGAGACCCTGTGGGACCTGGATCGGCCCGAGGACTACGAACGCCTGTTGGCCACTGGCTGGTTGCCGGGTTAACGCTGCAGGATCAACTCCAGCACCGCCTTGCTGCCGAAATAGGCCAGCATCAGTACCACGAAGCCGCTAAGGGTCCAGATGATGGCCGTGCGTCCGCGCCAGCCGAAACGGAAGCGGCCCCAAAGCAGGGTTCCGAACACCAGCCAGGCGATGCTCGAAAGGATGGTCTTGTGGGCCAGGTTCTGGGCGAACAGGTTCTCCAGGAACATCAGCCCGCTCACCAGGGCCAGGCTGAGCAGGAAGAAGCCGAGCCCGATCATCTCGAACAGCAGCACCTCCATGGTCTGCAACGGCGGCAGGGCACGGATGAAGCCTCCGGGATGGCGGCTGCGTAGGTGTTGGTCCTGGATTGCCAGCAGCACCGCCTGCACGCTGGCAAGGGTGAGTACGCTGTAGGCCAGAATCGAGATCAGAATATGAATCTTCAACCCGGGGCCGGCATCCACCGCCAGCAACCGGGTGGCGTGAAAATTCAGCTCCAGCAGGATGGTTAGGGCGCCCACCGGCAGCAGCACCAGGCCCAGGTTCTCCACCGGCTTGCCGAGGCTGGAGGCCAGCAACAGGGCCAGGATCACCCAGGCCGAGAGCGAGAAGGCATTGAAAAAGCCTAGGTTGAGCCCAGCGGAGGTGAGGGTATCCTGATATAGCAGCAGGGCGTGCAGCAGCAGTCCCAGGCCTATCGCCACGAGGGCGTAGGCGCGCGCCGGAAGGCGCTCGGCGTCGTTGCGGAACAGGCGTATGCCGATAATCAGGCCGGCGGCCAGGTAGCAGACGATGGCCCCGATGGCAATCAGTGTGGTGGTCATTGGGCTTCCCTTTGCAGGCTCACGATGATGGCACAGCTCGGGCGCCGATGGAAAGCGGCGGTCGGTGCTGTGCCGGCGGCTCGCCAGGCTTTATACTCAAGGGCCTTTTGACAGCCCCAGCAGCGACGAAGACAGCCCATGTTCGACAATCTAAGCCAGCGGCTCGGCCGCGTTCTCGACAACTTGCGCGGTCAGGCGCGCCTCACCGACGACAATATCCGTGACACCATGCGCGAGGTGCGCATGGCCCTGCTGGAAGCCGACGTTGCCCTGCCGGTGGTGCGCCGCTTCGTGGAGCAGGTGCGGGAAAAGGCCGCCGGCGAGGAGGTGCTCAAGAGCCTGACCCCGGGTCAGATGCTGATCAAGATCGTGCGCGACGAGTTGGTTCAAGTGATGGGGGCCGCCAATGAGGGCCTGGACTTGGCCGCCCAGCCGCCGGTGGTGGTGCTAATGGCCGGCCTGCAGGGCTCGGGCAAGACCACCACCGTGGCCAAGCTGGCGCGCTGGCTTAAGGAGCGGGAGAAGAAGCGCGTCGCCGTGGTGAGCTGCGACGTCTACCGCCCCGCCGCCATCGACCAGCTCAAGACCCTGGCCAACGAGGTGGGCGCCGACTTCGTCCCCAGCAACCCGAAGCAGAAACCGAGCGCCATCGCCGAACAGGCCCTGTCATACGCCCGTAAGAGCTTTGCCGACGTGCTGTTGGTGGACACCGCTGGGCGCCTGCACGTAGACGGCGAAATGATGGACGAGATCCGCCAATTGCACCAGCAGTTGCGGCCGGTGGAGACCTTGTTCGTGGTCGACAGTATGACGGGCCAGGACGCCGCCAATACCGCCAAGGCCTTCCATGATGCCTTGCCCCTGACCGGCGTCATCCTGACCAAGACCGATGGCGACGCTCGTGGCGGCGCCGCCCTGTCGATCCGAGAGATCACGGGCAAGCCGATCAAGTTCCTCGGCGTGGGCGAGAAGACCGCCGCCCTGGAGCCGTTCCATCCGGACCGGGTTGCTTCGCGCATCCTCGGCATGGGCGACGTGCTCAGCCTGGTGGAGGAGGTGGAGCAGAAGGTCGACCGCGCCAAGGCGGAAAAGCTGGCCACCAAGCTGCGCAAGGGCAAGGGCTTCGATCTGGCCGACTTCAAGGAGCAGTTGGAGCAGATGGGCAATCTCGGCGGCGTGGCCGGACTGATGGACAAGCTGCCGGGCATGAGCCAGGTACCAGACCAGGTCAAGAATCAGGTCAATGACCGGGAATTCGTCAAGATGGTGGCCATGATCAATTCGATGACCCCCCAGGAGCGGCAATTTCCGGCGGTGATCAAGGGTTCGCGCAAGCGCCGCATCGCCGCCGGCTCCGGCACCCAGGTGCAAGACATCAACCGCATGCTGAAGCAGTTCGCCCAGATGCAGAAGATGATGAAGAAGATGAAGGGCGGCGGCATGGCGAAGATGATGCGCGGCATGCGCGGGCGCCTGCCGCCCGGTGGCATGCCGTTTTGACTGCAATTGCGGGCTTCACTTTTGCGGGAAATCGGGTAAAATGCGCGATTCACCTGCCACCGCTGGGCGGGGTTCTGGGATTTTTCGATAGGGTAGAACATGGTAACCATTCGTCTTTCGAGAAGCGGCGCCAAGAAGCAGCCGTACTATCACGTGGTGGTGGCGGACAGCCGCAAGAAGCGCGACGGCCGCTATATCGAGCGCGTAGGCTTCTTCAATCCGGTGGCCCGCGGCGGCGATGAGCGCCTGCGCCTGGGTCGGGAACGCATTGAGCACTGGGTGTCCCAGGGCGCCCAGACCAGCGAGCGCGTTGCCGCCCTGCTCAAGGAGAAGGTAGCGGCCTGAGCCGAACCGGGCCGGAATGCGCCGGCCGGGGAGGATCCGCCTTGGTGGATTCAAAGATGGTTCCGCTGGGGCGCATTGCCGGGGTATTTGGGGTGCGAGGCTGGGTCAAAGTCCATTCCGATACCGCGCCCCGTGACAATATCCTGCGCTACTCGTCTTGGTACCTGAAGCGGCGGCAGGACTGGGAACCGCACAAGCTGCTTGATGGCCACCCCCAGGGCAAAGGGCTGGTGGCCCGGCTCCAGGGCTGCGACGACCGCGACCAGGCGGCGGCCCTGGTTGGATGTCTGATCGCGGTGCCGAGGGAACGCCTACCGGCGCTGGACCCGGACGAATATTACTGGAGCGACCTGGAGGGACTGCGGGTCGTGACCGCCGCGGGCGCAGAGCTGGGACGGGTCAGTCAGCTGTTCGCCACCGGTGCCAACGACGTCCTGGTGGTGCGGGGCGAGCGCGAACGCCTGCTGCCCTTTGTGTGGAATCGGGTGATCCTGGAGGTCGACCTCGAGGTCGGTCTGATTCGGGTCGACTGGGACCCGGACTTCTGAGGGCGGCGGTGCGCTTCGACCTGATCTCGGTGATGCCCGACATGTTCCGGGCCCTGACCGAACAGGGGGTGTGTGCCCGGGCGCTCAAGCGCGGTCTCGCGGAGCTGGTGGTTTGGAATCCGCGGGACTTCACCGCGGACGTGCACCGCACCGTCGACGATCGGCCCTACGGCGGCGGCCCGGGGATGGTAATGATGGCCGAGCCGCTGGAGGCAGCCATCGAAGCGGCTAAGGCAGCGGCACCGTCGAGCCGGGTGGCCTACCTGAGCCCCCAGGGCCGGCGCTTCAATCAGCAGGCTGCACGGGAGTTCGCGGAACGGCCGGGCTTGATCCTGGTAGCCGGCCGCTACGAAGGCATCGACGAGCGGGTGATCGACCGCTGCGTTGACGAGGAGTGGTCGCTCGGCGATTACGTCCTCAGCGGCGGTGAACTGGCCGCCATGGTGATGATGGACGCGGTAATCCGGCTGCTGCCCGGGGCCCTGGGTGCGGCGGATTCGGCGCAGCAGGACTCCTACATGGACGGGTTGCTGGACTGCCCCCACTACACGCGCCCGGAACTGAGCGGCGGCAGGGGGGTGCCCGCGGTGCTGCTGAGCGGCAACCACGAGGCGATCCGGCGCTGGCGCCTGCAGCAGTCCTTGGGGCGCACCTGGTTGCGCCGGCCGGATCTGCTGGCGGCCCGGGAGCTGAGCCGGGAAGAGCGGGAACTACTTGACGAATACATTCGGGCGCATGCGGACGCCTAAATTTTTTGGAGCTACAGGCCATGAGCAATATCATCCAGCAACTCGAAGCGGAACAGATGAAGACCGAGGTTCCGGATTTCTCCCCCGGCGACACCCTGGTGGTGCAGGTCAAGGTCAAGGAGGGCAACCGCGAGCGCCTGCAGGCGTTCGAGGGCGTGTGCATCGCCAAGCGTAACCGCGGTCTCAACTCCGCCTTCACCGTGCGCAAGATTTCCCACGGCGAAGGGGTGGAGCGTGCCTTCCAGACTCACAGCCCGATTATCGACTCGATCGAGGTCAAGCGCCGCGGCGACGTGCGCCGGGCCAAGCTCTACTACCTGCGCGGCCGCAGCGGCAAGTCGGCCCGCATCAGAGAGAAGATCTGAGCCGCCGCGCTGGGAGCGGCGCCATGCGAACCACCCGGCCGCGGGCCGGGTGGTTTTTTTGTGCCTGCGAAAAGGTTAACCTGGGCTACCCGCAAAGCCCAAGACAACCGAGCGGCCGAACGCAGGAGTGGCTGCCGGCCAGGGGCCTGTGAACCGGCCAAAAACGAGGAATCTCGGCGGTAGATCGGCTTTTCCCGCACCAGGTCAGGCGCTTCCGAAGATGAGCGGCAACAGCTTCTACTGGCACGACTACGAGACCTGGGGCGTCGATCCCAGGCGCGACCGGCCGTCCCAGTTCGCCGGCCTGCGCACCGACTCGGAGCTGCGCGAGATCGGCGGGCCCCTGGTGCTCTACTGCCGCCCCAGCCCCGACCAGCTACCCCACCCCGAGGCCTGCCTGATTACCGGCATCACCCCGGAGCAGGCGTTGCAGGACGGATTGCCTGAGGCCGAGTTCATCGCCCGCATCCACCAGGAGCTGGCACGTCCGGGCACCTGCGGCATCGGCTATAACAGCCTGCGTTTCGACGACGAGGTGACCCGCTTTGCCCTCTACCGCAACTTCTTCGACCCCTATGCCCGGGAGTGGCAGAACGGCAACTCGCGCTGGGACCTGATCGACGTGCTGCGCCTGACCCGGGCCCTGCGCCCTCAGGGCATCGAGTGGCCGCAGCACGAAGACGGCAGCCCCAGCTTCCGCCTGGAGCAGCTGACCGCCGCCAATGGCATCGGCCATGAGCATGCGCACGACGCGCTGTCCGACGTGCGGGCCACCATCGGCATGGCGCGCCTGCTGCGCCAGCGCCAGCCCCGGCTCTACGACTATGTCTACCGCATGCGCGACAAGCGCCGGGTGGGCGAATTGCTGGACGCCGGCCAGCCCCTGGTTCATGCCTCTTCCCGCTACCCGGCGAAGTACTCTGGTACCGCCTTGGTTCAGCCCCTGGCGGCGGACCCGAACAATCCCCAGGGCACCCTGGTCTACGATCTGCGCCAAGACCCCGCCCAGTTCGTCGATCTGGAACCCGAGGCACTGGCGGCCCGCATCTTCACCCGCAGCGATGAACTGCCCGAAGGCCAGAAGCGGCTTCCGGTAAAGTCGGTGCGGCGCAACCGGTGCCCGGTGCTGGCCCCCTTGAAGACTCTGGATGCGACCGCCGCCGAGCGCCTGGAGATCGATCTGGCCGCCGCCGAGCGCCACCGTCAATGGCTGGCGGACCATCCGGACTTCGGCCAGCGGGTGGCCATGGCGATGGCGCGGGACCGGGAACTGCCGGCTCAGGACGTGGACAACGACCTCTACGGCGGCGCCTTCTTCAGCGCCGAGGACCGTCGCCGCATGGAGCAGGTGCGCGCCACCCCGCCCGAGGAATTGGCGCGCCTCAAGCCGGGCTTCGATGACCCGCGCCTGGAGCAGTTGCTGTGGCGCTACCGGGCCCGCAATTGGCCGGAGACCCTGAGCCCGGAGGAACAAGGGGCCTGGCGCAGCTTTTGCCGGCGCCGCCTCAGCGATCCGGAGGCCGGGGCCGGCATCCTCTACGCCGAATTCCGGCGCCGCGTCGAGGCGCTCTACGCCGAGGCCGACCCGGTCCAGGCCGACATCCTGCAGCGGCTGGCCACCTATGCCGGGGCCCTGGCGGCGGAGTTGGGGCTGAAATGAACCCAGTCATCGGCTGCGACAGCCCCATCGGTCGGTTGCAGATTGCCCTGCAAGGCGAGGGCGTTGCCCGCCTGCGGCTGCCGGGGGCCGGGCCGGCGCTGCCTGAGCGGGCACCGGAGGGTCTCCTTGAACACCGGGTCCTGGCGCAACTGGAGACCTATTTCGCCGACGCTCGGGCGGCTTTCGACCTGCCCTTGGTCGAGACCGGCACCCGGTTCCAGCGCCGGGTCTGGGCCCGGCTGCGCCAGATCCCCGTCGGCGCCAGCCTTGGCTACGGCGAACTGGCCAACGAGCTCGAGACCGGTGCGCGTGCCGTCGGCAATGCCTGCCGGGCCAATCCCTGGCCGATCCTGGTGCCCTGCCATCGGGTGCTCTCCGCCAATGGCCTGGGCGGTTATGCCGGTGCCGTCGACGGTGACCGAATGGAGATCAAGCGCTGGTTGCTGCGTCACGAAGGCCTGCTGTGAGGCCAGCCGACGACCCGGCGGCGATCGAGGCCTTCGCCGACGCCCTGTGGATGGAGCGGGGCCTTAGCCGCAACACTCTCAGCGCCTACCAATCGGACCTGCGTAAGGCCGCCGCTTGGCTGGCCGCCGAGCGCGGGAGGGATCTGTGCGGGGCGCGCCGGGAGGACCTGCTGGACTTCCTGGCCGGCGAGTCCCAACGCGGGCGCAAGCCCAGGTCCAGCGCCCGGTTGCTGTCCTGCCTGCGCCAGTTCTACCAATACGGATTGCGCGAGGGCTGGCGCGAGGACGACCCCAGTGCGCGCATAGACGCCCCGCGCCTGGGCCGGCCGCTGCCCAAGTCGCTCACCGAGCGGGAGGTGGAGGCACTGCTTTCCGCCCCGGACACCGGCGATCCCCAGGGGTTTCGCGACCGCTGCATGTTGGAGGTGCTCTATGCCACCGGGTTGCGGGTGTCGGAGCTGGTGGGGCTGCGTCCGGAGCAGCTCAGCCTGACCCAGGGCCTGGTGCGGGTCACCGGCAAAGGCGGCAAGGAGCGCCTGGTGCCCCTGGGGGAAGAGGCGTTGTCCTGGCTGCAGCGCTTCCTCGGCGGGCCGCGCCGGGACCTTCTCAATGGCCGCCTCTGCCCGGAACTCTTTCCCACCCGCCGCGGCAGCGGCATGACGCGCCAGGCCTTCTGGTACCTGATCAAGCGCCACGCCCTGCGGGCCGGGATCGGCAAGCCCCTGTCGCCCCACACCCTGCGCCACGCCTTCGCCACCCACCTGCTCAACCATGGTGCCGACCTGCGGGTGGTGCAGATGCTGCTCGGTCACAGCGACCTGTCCACTACCCAGATCTACACCCACGTCGCCCGCGAACGGCTCAAGAACCTGCATCAAGTCCATCATCCGCGGGGGTGATTCCGCTTCCGGGCTCGGCGGGAAACCCGCTCAATCCAGCCAGCGTACCAGGTAGTAGATGCGTTGGCTCTCGGAGGACACCGAGGGACCGTAGACGACGGCCGGGTGCAGGTGCTTGTCCGGGTCGGCGCCGGCCAGGGCGGCGGTCTCGTCCGCCACCGGGGTCACGCAGCCCTCGGGGAAGCGCATGCGGTTGCGGCGCGGACTCTTGACCAGGGCGAAGCGCTGCTGCAGGGAAGTGGATTCGGGGTCGATGATTACTTGGGGCATTGGGCTGGGATCGCGGTTGCTCGGGCTGCCATTCTCTCGCCTCGCCTGCCGAAAGGGAAGGCGGCCTCAACCGAGATGGGCATAGGGCGGTTCGGTGCCGAGGCGCCGGTCCTCCAGCGCTTGTCCCAGGGTGAACATGTAGAGGATCTGCCAGGCCTCGCCCTCCAACCCCAGCAGTTGGTGGAAGGGGTCATCGAAGAAGCAGCCGATTCCGGTGCCGCGCAGCCCCAGGGCCTCGGCCTGCAGATACAGGCTCTGGCCCAGCACTCCGGCCTCCCAGTACAGATAACGGTACCAATGTGGCCCCCGCTCCAGGCCCTGGCGAAAATCCGCTAGCATGCCGAAGGCCAGGCAGGAGTCGCCCGCAATCTCCTGCAGGCAGGCCAGCTGGCGCGCCGTATCCTGCAACCGGTAAGGCAGAAGCAGGCGCAGGGGGAGGTGCTCGGGAGCGCCCTCTACCGGCTCCCACAGCCAGTCTGGTCGCAGCGCCTCGGACAGTGCATTCATCGCCCGCGGGCCGCGGGGCAGGGCGTAGAGGCCGGGCTCTATGCCGTCGACCTGGTGCAGGAACAGCATCGGATGCAGTGCCGGCTGCCAGGGCAGGGCGTCCCAGGGCGGCACGCCGGCCCGTGGCAGCAGGGCGTCGAGCAGGTCGAACAGGCCCTCGCGGTCGAGCCGGCCGCGGGGGGCGAAGGCCTGGGCGCTGCGGCGCCGGCGGAACAACTCGGCGGCGCTATGTTCGCCGGCACCCGATCTTTGCGGCGGCAGCTCGGCGGGTTTCCAGGGCGCCATAGGGAGCGTCTCCGGCTTGCGGCAGGCGGCCTCCACAGCCGGGATCTGGGGCCATTCCCGGTGCTCGCTGCTGAGCCGATTGGCCCGGCCTTGCCAGCGGCCCGATTGGGCTGCTGCCAGCAGCTCGTCCAACGGGCAGTCTCGGGGCGCCGGGCCGATGGCCAACAGCAGCTCCGGGCTCTCGGTTTCGGCGCCGGAGAAGTCCGCCTCCCGGTCCAGGCCCAGCAAGGCGGCAATGGCAGCGTCTGCCGGCCCGGTCAGCAACCGGGCCTGCCACCCCAGAGCAGCGGCCGCATAGCGCAGGGCGGCCAGGGCGTGACCGGCGTCCAGCTGGCAGTAGCGGAAGGCTCGGGCGCCGTATTTCCAGGCCTCGCGCCAGGCGATCGAACTGAGCCCCAGCAGCACCTGGCCGTCCAGGACCCGATTCCAAGCGCCTTCACTGACGGCCAGGCGTTGCTCCAGACAATGGTCGTGGCTCTGATAGTGCAGGACCCCGGCCTCCAGCTCCGGCAACGCCGGGCACACCAAATAGCCCTCGGTGGGATGCAGATTGCCGCTGGAGGGGTTGCAGCGCAGGGCCCAGCGGTTGCCGCCGTGGCTTTTCCAGGCCGCCAGCCCCAGGCTCAGCTCCAACAGCAGGCCGAGATGCGCCCGGTCCAGGCTTGCCGGGGGCCGGGCGCCGGGTCGGAACAGGGCGTCGAAGCCGGTTTCCAGCCCATCGGCGCCCAGGGCCAATGGCAGCTGGGGACAGCCGGCGAAGCGGCGGAAGGGATCCGGCTGGTTGGCCCAATCCAGGTAGCCAGGGCCGGGGGCATAGGCGTCCGGCCGGTGCTTGCTTAGGCGGTGATAGGCCAGGATGGCTGCAATCGGGTCGGGTTCGGTCATCAGACGGGTACCAGAAGGCGTCCTCGGGGGCCCTGGATTTCCACCAGGGGGTGGCCGTACAGCTGCTCCAGGCGCTCGCGCTCGGCTACCTGCTCCAAGGGTCCCTGATCATGGCGGCCGTCGCCGTACAGTAACAGCAGGTGAGTACAGAAGCGCAGGGCCAGGTTGACGTCGTGTAACACCATTAGCACTGCCTTGCCCTGTTCGCAGCGTCGGCGCAGCAGTTGCAGCTGGCGCTGCTGCTGGGGCAGGTCCAGGTGATTGACCGGCTCGTCGAGCAGGGCCAGTCGGGGGTCTTGGGTCAGCAGGCTGGCCAGGGCCAGGCGTCGGCGCTCACCGCCGGAGAGGCTGGCAACCGGGCGCTGCTCGAATGCTTCCAGGCCGACCTGGGCCAGGGCCCGGCGGGCCAATTCCAGCTGTTCCGCGTCCTCTCGGCCCCAGGGCCCCAGGTGCGGATGGCGGCCGAGCAGAGCGGTCTCGAGCACGCTGGCGGGGAAGGGATCAGCGCTGTCCTGGAACATCAGCCCCAGCCGGCGGGCGATCTGGCGCCGGCCGAGGTGCGCCAGGGACTGGCCGTCGAGAGCGATTTCCCCGCTGCTGGCGGGGCGCAGGCCGGCCAGGGTGTGCAGCAGGCTGGTCTTGCCGGCGCCGTTGCGGCCCAGCAGCGCCCAGCACTGGCCGGGCTCCAGGCGCAGGTCCAGACCGCGGCACAGGCGCCGACCGCCGACCTCTATCTCCAGCCCCCGCGTTTCCAGCAGGCTCATGCCAGTTCCCCGTAGCGGCGATTGAGCAGGTACAGGAACAGGGGCACGCCGAGCAGGGCGGTGATTATGCCTACCGGCAGCTGCTGCGGGGCCAGCAGGCTGCGCGCCAGGCCGTCAGCCAGCACCAGCAAGGCGCCCCCGGTCAGCACGGCACCGGGCAGCAGGCGCCGGTGCTCCCGGGCCCCGGCCAGGCGTAGCAGGTGGGGCACCACCAGGCCGACGAAGCCGATGCTGCCGGCGCTGGTTACCGCCAGGGCGGTGAGCAAGGACGCGAGCAGAAAAATCCCCAGACGCAGGGGTGCGACCTCCACCCCAAGGGCAGCGGCCTGCAATTCGCCTCGGGCGAGTAGGTCCAGATGCCGTGCCAGCAGCCAGGCCAGCAACAGACCGACCCCCAGGGCGGTCAGGGGCAGGGCCGGCTGGCGGGCGTCGCTGAGGTCCCCCATGAGCCAGAACAGCATGCCGGGCAGGCGGGCCCCGGGGCTGACGGCGAGCAGGAAGCTGATCAGGGCGCCCCAGCCGGCGGCCACCACCACTCCGGTAAGCAGCAGTCGGCTCGGGCTCCAGACCCCGCGTCCCCGGGCCAGGGCGAATACCAGCAGCATCGACAGCAGGGCACCGGCAAAGGCGCTGGCCTGCAGCCAGAATGCGGACAGTCCCAGCAGCATGGCCCCCAGGGCGCCGCTGGCGGCGCCGCCGGAGACCCCGAGCACATAGGGGTCGCCCAGGGGGTTGCGCAGCAGCACCTGCATCAGAACTCCGGCCAAGGCCAGCAGGCCCCCTACGGCGAAGGCGCCGAGCACCCTGGGCAGACGCAGGCCGAGGATCAGTTCCCGCTCCAGCGGGTTGCCGGCACCGGCAAGCGTGGCCCAGATGCGCTCGGGAGCCAGGGACACGCTGCCGCTGGCTAGCCCCAACACAAGGCTGGTCAGGGCCAGCATGGCCAGAGCCGGTAGCAGCAGCGCCGGGCGGCAGTGCTGCACCGGCTCAGGCTCGCAGGCTAATGACTGGCCAGCCCCGGTCTCGGGCATAGGCGTCGAGCTGCGGGTCCGGGTCGACCGCCACCGGCCGCTCCACCACCTCCAGCAGGGCGATGTCGTTATGGGAATCGCTGTAGAAGCTGCTGCCGACCAGATCCTGGCCGCGCTCCGCCAGCCAGGTCTCGAGGCGCCGTACCTTGCCGTCCTGAAAGCTGGGGATGCCAGCCACATTCCCGGTGTAGCGGCCGTCGATGCGCTCCGGTTCGGTGGCGATCAGGTGCGGTACCCCCAGGCGCTCGGCAATCGGCGCGGTGACGAAGGCATTGGTGGCGGTGACGATCAGCAGGGTGTCGCCGGCGGTTCGGTGGCGCTCGATCAGCTTCTCGGCCGCCGGCAGGATAATGGGCTCGATCTTGTCGCGCATAAACTGCCGGTGCAGGCCCCGCAGCCGCTCCAGGGGTTGCTCTGCCAGCGGGCGCAGGGAGAAGCGAAGGAACTCGAAGATATCCAGCCGCCCCTCCTTGTAATCCTGATAGAAGCGCTCGTTCTCACGCTCGTAGAGGCTGCCGTCCACCAGTCCCTGCTCGGCCAGGAACACACCCCAGAGGTAGTCCGAGTCGCCGTTCAGCAGGGTGTTGTCGAGGTCGAAGATGGCCAGTGCCATAGGCTTGCTTCTCCTGTTTGCGGCGTGCCGCTCGGGGCTTGGCGCCGCGGGCGAAAATCGCGCATTAGCAATAGCTTATGATGGGTGTCGGGTTGCCCACGGCGGGCGGACAGTGCACAATCAGGGCGGCACAACCGTGCCTGGGCAGTCAGCAGTTTTGGGCGTAGCGAATTGATCGATTCCGAAGGATTCCGAGCCAACGTTGGCATTATACTCTGCAACCAGCAGCGGCGTCTGTTCTGGGGGCGGCGTATTGGACAGGACGCCTGGCAGTTTCCCCAGGGCGGCATCAAGCCAACAGAGACTCCCGAGCAGGCCATGTTCCGGGAACTCGAAGAAGAGGTCGGCCTGAAACCTTTCCAAGTGGAGCTGGTGGGGGCCACCCAGGACTGGCTGCGCTACCGCCTGCCCAAGCGCTATATCCGCAAGCACTGTTCTCCGCTCTGCATCGGCCAAAAGCAGATCTGGTTTCTGTTGCGCATCAAGTGCCCCGAAGGCGAGGTGTGCCTCGATCACTCTCCAAAGCCGGAGTTTGATCGCTGGCGCTGGGTAAAGTACTGGCAGCCGGTGCGCGAAGTAGTCTACTTCAAGCGCGTCGTCTACACCCAGGCCCTGCAAGAACTGGCGCCGCTATTGTATCCGGAGGGGGCGCCGCCGCTGCAGCAGCGCGGGCAGTCCAACTACTTGCGCCAGAACCGCCGTTGAGCGCGGGCGCCTATCGCATTGCGGGCCCGACGAGCGGCCCCGGCGGCGGCGCTTCGGCGCCGCCGGGACGACCCTGACCCGATCATGCTGGAGCTGCTGCGCCGTATCGTGCAGGCCGTAAACGCGGCGCCGGATCTGGGCACCGCCCTGCAGGTGATCGTGGAGCGGGTCAAGCAAGCGATCCAGGCGGATGTCTGCTCCGTATACCTGAGCGATTTCGACAAAAACGCCCTGGTGTTGGAGGCCAGCGAGGGTCTGCGGCCGGAGGCCGTGGGTCGGGTCAGCCTGCCGTTCTACCAGGGCCTGATCGGTCTGGTGTGCGAGCGCGCCGAGCCGGTCAATGTACCGGATGCGCCGGCACATCCCCGCTATGTGTTCATGCACGAGACCGGCGAGAAGCGCTACCACGCCTTTCTCGGCGTGCCCATTATCCAGAACCGGCGGGTGCTCGGGGTGCTGGTGGTACGCCAACTCGAGCCCCGCAGCTACGGCGACGACGAGGTCACCCTCCTTCTTACTTTGGGAGCCCAGCTGGCCGGGGCCATCACCCACGCCCGGGCCAGCGGCGAATTAGACGCGCGCCAGGGGCGGGGGCGGACGGTGAGCGGTTTTCTCGAAGGCCGCCCTGGGGCCCCGGGAGTCGCCCTGGGCCGGGTCACCGTGGTGTATCCGCCGGCCGACCTGGACGCGGTGCCGGATCGGCCACCGGAGGACGTAATCGAGGAGCAGGGCAGCT
>CBDUCL010000038.1:0-18188 GCA_965365625.1 uncultured Chromatiales bacterium
GCACACCGCGCCGGCGGTATTCGCTGGCAATCTGGTAGGCACGCTTGGCGGTATAGGTTTCCACCGACAGAACCACTGCGTCGGTTGCCTCGTCGTAGGGAATCAGTTCCATACGGTCATCGTAAAAGCGCACCTCGATATCGTCCGGCGTCAGGCCGGCAATAACGGCGGCCGGCAAAGGTTCCATTTGCCACGAACGTATATAACTCTCTCCCCGCCTGTGTCCAATAGCAGGATGGATGATAGTCAGCCGCCGCATACGCCCCGGTTCCCGCCAGGGGTAGCGCTCGCCGACTCCAGCTCGATATGCGCCATCTTACTCCAGCCTGCTACCGGGTTGGGCAGCACCGGCGCAAGAGGCAGATCGCAGGTGTAGAAACGATGCAGATTATGGGCATAGAAACGGTAGCCAAGGTTGGCACTGATTGCCAGCGCACCGAAATTACGCGCATTCCAGAGACGGCGCGTCATGGCTTTCCAGCTGTACACCGCTTTCCAGGCACGCTCGTGGCCTTGCGCCAGCTCGCGCACCGTCATCTGCCTGGGCGTGAATACCACATGCTGTCCGTCGTAAAGCTCCCAGTCACTGGATAGAATACGACCCTCGCTTTGCATACGCCGGTGCATTGGGGTTCCAGGAAATGGCGTCAACACGGCGAAGCGGGGCAAATCGATTCCGGCATCAACCGCAAACTCTACCGTGGTTTCGAAAACGTCGGCTGTGTCGTGGTCGAGCCCGAACACGAAGCAACCCTGAACAGAGATACCCAGCTGGTGCAGATCCGCGATCAGCTTTTTATATCCGACCGACGCATTGAATCGCTTGCCGGCATCCTTGAGACTGTTCTCGGAGACCGTCTCCAGCCCAAGAAGCAGGCCCCTGCACCCACTGCGCGCCATCAGCTCCATCAGCTCGGTGTCATGGGCGATCAGTACCGTGGAAAGTCCGTACCACTGGACATTCAGGGGCGCCAAACTGCGGAACAGTTCCTTCGCATAAGCGGTATCGGATACCAAATTGAGGTCGACGAAAATAATCTTCTTCTGCCCAAAACGGCGGATATCCTCGATCACCCAGTCGATGGGTTTCTGCAACTGTTTTCGACCCCAGGCTGCAGGTGCGACACAGAATTCGCAATCATGTGCGCAGGAGCGGGTCGCTTCGAATACCGCCTGGGTAAGAAAGTCACGGCGATCGAAAAGATCACGGCGCGCATACGGCATTTCGCCAGAGAACCCGAAATCAGCACCTTGTTGGTATACCTTGCGCATCCTTCCGGTGGCGAAGTCGCGCAGCAGTTGTGGCCAGGATTGTTCCGCGTAACCGGTACAGATGGCATCCGCCTGCTGGGCCGCCTCGTCCGGTACCAGTGTCACATGCGGACCACCGAGCACGACCGGAATCTTCCTGGCACGGAAGCGCGCGGAAAGTTGGTACGCTCTTTTCGCCGTGCCGGTAATCACCGTCATTCCGATCAGATCGGCATCCAGTGTTTCCGGAATATCCTGTATTCCTTCGTCAATCAGCTCTACCGACACATCGAGTTCCGGTGGGATCAGTGCAGCCAGGGTAGTCAGGGTCAGCGGCTGATAACGGAGTGACCTTCGGAATATGCCCCCCCGGCTCCGGTAGAGTGGCCCCTTGGGCGAAATCAGCACGACTTTCATGGGATACCTGCCATACGATTCACCAGTTTGTCATCGCGCGAACACAGTGCCGGGAGCTTGATATCGCCCAGCCGTTGCCGTTGCAAGACCTGCTCCAGATAGAGGCCCAGCGGATCGTCTTTCACAGTTAATGTCAGTTTCCCCAACTGACCGAGACTGCGTGCATAAGCATATTGTGGATTTTCCATAAGCTGTGACTCTACGGCCGGCAGCAAGGTTCTGCACCGCACTGCATAACGGCGCTCGGTAACGAGTGTGTAATGCGGCTCTCCGCCCTTCACCGGTACAAGCATACGGAATCCGGGTATCGATTCCAGGCAATGCTCGACAAACGCCTCCGTCAGCTTCTCCCCGACCAGGTCCGATACTAAGCCACTGCGACCGACAAACGTCAGCAACGGCACATCACCCGCAAACCCTTCACAACGTACCCGGTCGCCGCTGCGGTAGCGATAAAGCCCTCCCGAGGTAGTCATGACAACCTCGCAACAGGCCCCCTGCTGTAGCTCGCCCGCACAGCACACCCTGCCCTGGTCATCGAGAAATTCATAGAAACCACTGTCTGCCGCAAGAACCGGCCGACCCTCCCCGTCAGGCACGGTTGTCACGCCCTCGGTGGCGAGCAACCCTTTACCCTGAACCGGAACGCCTGGCATGCGTGACTGAAGATCACGAGCATAGGACCGGGAGGAAGCATCAGTCCAGCAACTGATGAGTTTCATAGCCGGCCATAACCGCCTGGTCTCCCGTTCCCGGAAATAACGTGACAGGCGCTCATGCCCAGGCTTGTCCGCTTGCAAATACCGCGATGCACACTCGCCGCCGTGGGCGAGAATGGCAAGCAACGTTTCCCTGTGCCGGTCAAGACCCTCCAGAAGCCGAAGAAAAAAGGTCGGACTCCACACCGAAACAAGCTCCAGGTCCGCCCGGCAAACAAGCCAGTACAAGGTCGTCAGTTCCCAGTCCTCTACCTTATCGATTTCCCCGACCCAAGGCGGAACGGCGGAAACCTCCGCAAATGCCCGTATCGCGTGATCACCGAGATACGCGCCATCCGGCATACCGACCGGGATACCACCCGGCGTTAACTCGGTCTGTCGCAAAGCAGGACTTATCGCCCAATAGGCGCTGCCGTCATTGAGGTTGTAAATGCTGACAAGGTTGGCAACCCAGGGCAATAATGCAGCCTGATAGTCAACAAGACTGGCTGGCGAATACGGAATAAGTTTACTGCCACCACTGCTGCCCCCTGTGCGCTCGAAGGCCAGCGCTTTGCCCACAAACAGGATATCCGCCTCCCCTGCCGCCATGCGTCTGATACTGTCTGCATATCCCTCGTAGTCCTGTATCGGGACCTGCTGGCGATAGGTATCAATCGAATCGATCGCATCGAAATGATGCTGCCGTCCGAATTCGGTATCCCTGTTGCGCGACAGGCAGTCCTGCAACCACAGCCACTGCCGCGCAGCCAGCGATGCCTTCCCGGATTGCGTAGCACCAAGGCCTGCCAACACATGCCAGGAAGTATTCACCAGGTACTCCGGCGGAAGATACGGCGCGACAGCGGTTTCAGATTCTGTTCGCTTAGCTCACAGAGACACACCATTTCGTGCCCCATCAGATAACCCGGATTGCGCCGCAAAAAATAATGCACAGCATCCTTTGACTGTTCGTCGGCAGTTGGATAGGCATAGTCCTCTTTAAGATGCCCCCGTGAATTGGCAAAAGCTATAACGCCTTTCTCCGAATTATAATCAGTACCGAATTTCTCCACTGCCAGTGCGTCTGCAAGCGGTTTCAGATCCCCGCTGTCTTTCGACCAGTGTGGATAGAAACTGAAACTGAAAGCAGGTAAATAACGATAGGTCCGGTGTCCCTTCACAATAAGAAACCAGTAAAGGGGGACATCCGGATTTTCATTTTTGAGTTGACCCGCACGCTCGATCCACGAAAAAGCGAGCGCCTGCTGCCCCCAGTGCGCCTGGTCTACCACGGTATCACCGGAATAGATTACGCGGATCCGCTGTCCACGCCAGTGATAATGATACAGTTCCTGTGTTGTAAAACCGACCAGCTCGTTGTCTGAATAGACGAGCAATGCATCGGTCTTGCGATTCAAATCAGACTGGAACAGCATCTCGTTGCTGCCGTCATAATACCGTAGATACAGCGCCGCCATCGCCTGACGTGTACGATCCGGTAATTTATCGACAGATTCGAAACGGGCCCGATACGCCTTTTTCATTCGCTCATTATATCAATAATATCCTGGCCGGGAATATACAGCCAAATAGATGCACAAACCCGAGAATTCCACGGCGTGCTGTGACCAGGCTCACGCACAAGCCAGCGTTCGATTGGAGGTGGCCCCTGTGGTAGAGAGGGCATGGTCATACTGGCCAGGAACCCAGGCGCAGGTTTGTTCGCCTGAATGCTCGCGAACCGGTCAAACAATAGAAGTACATGTTGCAAATATCGGTTATGGTGTAACATGGTCGATGCCGAGAATTGGATTCCCCTGCGTCACCTTGCTGATGACGATCTGGCGAGGCGATCACAGGCATCAGGCCTCGTCTACCTTCCGTTCTTCGTTATTATTGTTGCCTTTACAAATTATGGCAATGACCATCCTGCGATCATACTACCGGCAAGTATCTCCATCCTTTTTATCGTTGTTCTTCGCATCTGTACGGGTCCATCGTTTCGACAAGATATACCCGCATAACCCCGCACGACGGGTGAATGGATTCACTGTTTGTACGTATATGATAGCGTCTATATGAGTCGGCACGATCGAGCTGTTGCACTGTGCCGAAGCCATCCGCGCCCAGGGGCTGGAAGCAAGGCTGCTGAGCCGGCCCGAAGACGCCGCTTGGGGGCGGCTCGCCGCGGCGCGGCCGGCGCTCGGAGTCGTTCATCAACACCCCGCCGGCGGCCATCAGTGGCAGGCCACAGGCCCGCAGCCGGGTCAGGCGCTCGCGGTCGCCGCCGCTGCGGTGCAACTCGACCCCGATCCAGGCCCGGCCGGGAAAGCGCTCCCCCAGCCAGCGGCCCGTATCCGCATCCAGTTGTTTCCCGGGCAGCCAGAGCGCCAGGCAGTCGGTCAGGGCGAGGGCCCGGTAGCCCAACGCCTGGGCACGCTCCACCAGCTCCTCCGGGTGGGAGGCGGCGCGCAGAAAACTGAAATCGGAGCGGCAGTCCAGCTCGGCGTAGCCGAGCACGGATATGCTGTTCATAAATACAGTTTATAAAGGGTGTAAGGCGCCAAGCCCCAGCTTCCGGACGGTTCATCAAAGCTTCTTGATCCCCATCAAGGGGGACGCTGATACCCGCTGCCGCGCCTATGCGCCCCGAGAGGGGGTTGCTAAGATTCTGGCCATAGAAGAAAAGCAGCAAATCTGCCATCACCGCTCAGAGGTACCGCACAATGGCCCCGCAACCCCCGGATTCCGCCGCCGCTTGGGCGCGGGAGCTGGCCACCGCCGACGGCAACCGGCCGCAGCAGCTACTGCAGCACCTGTATGCCCTGCAGCAGCGCTATGCCCATGTGCCGGCCGCGGCCCAGGACCAGCTTGCCTCCAGCCTGGGCCTGACCCGGGCCGAGGTCAGGGCGGTGGTGGACTTCTATGCCTTTCTGCACCACGGGTCCCGGGGCGACTATGAGCTGCTGCTCAGCGACTGCATCAGCGGCCGCCTGCAAGGCAGCCAAGTGCTGTATGAGGAACTGGCGCGGCATTTGGGAGTGGCCCCCGGCACTACCCGAGCCGACGGCCGGGTCAGCCTGGGGCTCGCCTCCTGCACCGGCATGTGCGACCAGGGTCCCGCGCTGCTGGTCAACGGCCTGGCCCTGACTCGCCTGGATGCCCTCCGCTGCGCCGCCATCGCCGAGTTGGTGGAGGCCGGCACCCCGCTCGCGGATTGGCCCCGGGAATGGTTCCGAGTCGACGACCAGATCCGCCGCCGGGACCTGCTGCTCGCCAGCGCCCTGACACCCGGCAGCGCCCTGGCGGCCCTGTTCGAGCAGGGTCCCGAGCGCCTGCTGGGGGAGCTGGAGTCCGCCAACCTGCGCGGCCGCGGCGGCGCCGGCTTCTGCGCCCCCCGCAAATGGCAGGCCTGCCGCCAGACTCCGGCCGAGCGCCGGGTGGTCGTATGCAACGCCGATGAGGGCGAGCCCGGTACCTTCAAGGATCGGGTGTTGCTGAGCACCTGTGCCGACCAACTCATCGAGGGCATGACCCTATGCGCCGGCTGCATCGGCGCCGACCGGGGCTTCATCTATCTGCGCGGCGAATACCGTTACCTGCTGCCACAGCTCGAAGCCGCGTTGCAGCATCGTCGCCGCAACGGCCTGCTGGGGCAGGCCATTGCGGGCCGTGCCGGATTCGACTTTGAGATCGAGATCCATCTCGGGGCCGGGGCCTATGTTTGCGGCGAGGAGTCCGCCCTGCTGGAGTCCCTGGAGGGGCGCCGCGGCATTCCCCGCAGGCGCCCCCCCTTCCCGACTAGCAGCGGCTACCTGGGCCTGCCGACGGTGGTCAATAACGTGGAAACCCTGGTCGCCGCGGCCCAGGTCGCCGTGCATGGGGCCGACTGGTTCCGCGCCGTCGGCAGCGCGGAGTCGGCCGGCAGCAAACTGCTCAGCATCAGCGGCGACTGCGCCCGCCCCGGGGTCTACGAGTACCCCTTCGGGGTTAGCCTGGCCCGGGTGCTGGCGGACTGCGGCGGCACCCAGGCCCAGGCAGTGCAACTCTCAGGACCCGCCGGCCGGCTGCTGGGGCGGCAGGACTTCGAGCGCCGCCTGGGCTTCGAGGACCTGGCCACCGGCGGCTCCCTGATCGTCTTCGGGCCCGAGCGCGACCTGCTGGACGCAGTACGAAACTTCGCCCACTTCTTCGCCCACGAGAGCTGCGGCTTCTGCACCCCCTGCCGGGTCGGCACGCTGCTGTTGCGGGACCTGTTGGATAAGTTCCAGGCCGGGCGAGGCAGCCAACCCGACCTGGAGCAGCTGCGCCGCATCGGCGAGCTGATGCAGGCCACCAGCCACTGCGGCCTGGGCCAGACCGCCCCCAACCCGATATTGGACAGCCTGCAGGCGTTCCCGGAGATCTACCGTGAGCGCCTGGGCACCGAGGGCTTCGGTCCCGCCTTCGACCTGGAAGAGGCCCTGGCCGAGGCGCGGGAACTGCGCGCCGAGGAGGAGGTTTCTTGAACGACCAGACCAGCTTCTGGCTCGACGGCCGCGAGATCCCGTTCCGGGTCGGCGACACCATTATGGACGCCGCCCTGCGGGCCGGGGCCTATATCCCCCACCTCTGCCACCATCCGGAGCTGGCCCCCACGGGCAGCTGCCGGATCTGCGTGGTAGGCATCAACGGCCGCACCCGGGCCGCTTGCACCCACCCGGCAGCGCCGGGACTGCGGGTGGACAACGGCTCGGAGCAGATCCGCGCCTACCGCCGGGGCCTGCTGCAAATGCTGTTCGTGGAGGGCAACCACGTCTGCCCCGGGTGCGAAAAGAGCGGCGACTGCCAGCTCCAGGCCCTGGCCTACTACTGCGGAATGCTGGCCCCGGAGCTGCCGCACCAGTACCCGCGCAGGCCCCTGGACGCATCCCACCCGGACACCCTGATCGATTTCGACCGTTGCATCCTGTGCGGCCTGTGCGTGCGCGCCAGCACCGAGGTGGACCACAAGGGGGTATTCGCCATCGCCGGGCGCGGATCGAACAGCCGGCTGATCGTGGACGCCGCCGACGGGCGCCTGGGCAGCAGTCGCTTCGCGGCCTCGGATCGGGCGGCGAACATCTGCCCGGTGGGGGCGATACTGCCCAAGCACCGGAGTTACGAGGTGCCCATCGGCGAGCGCCGCTACGACCGCCAACCGATCGATCGCGCCGACAACGACAAACCCGAGGCGAGCCCCGATGGGTGAAAAGCTGCGCCTGGCCACCGTGTCCCTAGCCGGTTGCTTCGGCTGCCACATGTCCCTGCTCGACATCGACGAGCGGATCATCGACCTAGTGCAGTTGGTGGAATTGGACCGCTGCCCCCTGAACGACATCAAGACCCTGGGGGACTGCGACCTGGGTCTGGTGGAAGGGGCAGTCGCCAACAGCGAGAACCTGGAGGTGCTGGGGGAGTTCCGCCGCCGCTGTCGGCTGTTGGCGGCGGTCGGTGCCTGCGCCATCAACGGCGGTGTGCCGGCGATGCGCAACCATTACAGCCTGCGCGAATGCCTTGAGGAGGCCTATGTGCGGGGCTCCAACCTGTACCGGCCCGGGATCCCCAACGACCCGGAGCTGCCGCTGCTGCTGGACCAGGTGCACCCGGTGCATGAGCTGGTGCGGGTAGACTACTTCGTGCCCGGCTGCCCGCCCTCCGCGGACACCCTATGGAGCTTTTTGAGCGCCCTGATCGCCGGCCGCCCGCCGGCCTTCGAATACCACCAGATTCACTTCGACTGAGAACTCTATGACTTCTCCCCTGGAAACCGCCGAGCACCCGGAACGCCTGCAGCGGGTGGTGATCGAACCGCTGACCCGGGTCGAAGGCCACGGCAAGGTGACCCTGCTACGGGACGACCGGGGCCATATCCATCAGGCCCGACTGCATATCGCCGAGTTCCGCGGCTTCGAAAAATTCATCCAGGGCCGACCCTACTGGGAGCTGCCGGTGCTGGTGCAGCGCCTGTGCGGAATCTGTCCGGTCAGCCACCACCTGGCGGCGGCCAAGGCCACCGACATGCTGGTGGGGGTGGATCGGCTAACCCCCAGCGCCGAGAAGATCCGCCGCCTGATGCACTTCGGCCAGACCCTGCAGTCCCACGCCCTGCACTTCTTCCACCTGTGCGCGCCGGACCTGTTGTTCGGATTCGACGACCTGGTGCGCCACCGCAATATCGTCGGCCTGATCGAAGACGAGCCGGAGATCGCCCGCCAGGGGGTATTGCTGCGCCGCTTCGGCCAGGAGGTGATCCGCGCCACAGCCGGCAAGCGGGTGCACGGTACCGGCGCGCTGCCCGGGGGGGTCAACCAGCACCTGAGCCCAGAGGACCGGGACGCCCTGCTGGCCGAGGCCGACCAGACAGTGGCCTGGGCCGAGGCCGCAGTCAGTCTGGTGCGGCGGATTCTCAGTCAGCACCCGGATTACCATCGGGAATTCGGCCTTATCGACAGCAATATGCTCAGCCTGGTCGGGCCCGACGGGGGCTTCGAACTCTACCAGGGCCGGCTGCGCGCCCGCGCAGCGGACGGCCGGACTCTGCTCGACCAGATCGACTGCCGGGACTATGGCCAACATCTGCGCGAGGCGGTCAAGCCATGGAGCTACATGAAGTTCCCCTTCCTTGCCGCCCTAGGTCCGGAGGCCGGCTGGTACCGGGTCGGCCCCCTGGCCCGAGTCAACAACTGCGAGCACTTCCCGACTCCGCTGGCGGAGCACGGGCGCCGGCAGTTCCGCAGCGAGAACGGCTTGCTCCCGGTGCAATCCCCGCTGGCCTACCACTGGGCGCGCATGATCGAACTGCTGCACTGCGCCGAGGCCATCCGCGCCCTGCTGCCGGACCCGGACCTGGTAGCGGGTGAGCTACGCCTGCAGGGTAGCCAGCAGCGACGCGGTATCGGCGTTATCGAGGCCCCCAGGGGCACCCTGTTCCACGACTACGAGATCGATCGCGACGGCCTGGTGACCCGGGCCAACCTGATCGTCGCCACCACCAACAACAACCAAGCCATGAACGAGTCGATCCGCCAGGTCGCCAGCCACTACCTGGACGGCGAGACGCTGAGCGAGCCCCTGCTGAACCAGATCGAGGTGGCGATACGCGCCTACGACCCCTGCCTGTCCTGCGCCACCCACGCCCTGGGCCAGATGCCCCTGGAGGTGGAACTGGTGGACAGCGCCGGCCGCCGGCTGGCGAGCCGGTTGCGCCGCGGCGGCGGGATCAGGGCTTGAGCCAAGCTCCCCTGCTGGTGTTCGGCTACGGCAACCCGTCCCGGGGCGACGATGCCCTGGGTCCTGCCCTGGTGGACTGGCTGCGGGGACAAGCGGCAAGCATCGGCGGGACCGAGTTGCTGACCGATTTTCAGCTGCAGATCGAGCACGCCCTAGACCTGTCGGAGCGTCGTCTGGTGCTGTTCGCGGACGCCAGCCTGGAGGTCCCGCCTCCCTGGGACCTACGCCGGCTGCAACCCGAGCCCGAGCAGCGCCCGTTCAGCCATGCCATGAGCCCAACCGGGGTAATGGAGGTGTACCGCCGAATCCAGGGCCGGGAGCCGCCGCCCTGCTATCTGCTGGCGATTCGCGGCTATGGTTTCGAATTGGGCCAGCCCCTTTCCGCCCCGGCCCATCGCAACCTCTCCGCCGCCCAGGAACTGTTAGCGCAGCTGCTGAGCCGGCCCGAAGACGCCGCCTGGGAGCGGCTCGCCGCGGCAGGCCGAGCATCAGGCTGACCCCCCAAAGAAACGACGCTCTGGTTTACAATGGGGCCCGGCGCCACAGCGTCCGGGAGCACTCTTTATTGAACGTATTGCAAGCCGCCCTGATCAAACTGGTCCTGCACTTCGGCGCCCTGCTGCCGCTGCCCTTGCTAAGCCTGCTGGGCACCCTGGCTGGTTTCGGCTTCTATCTGGTGCCGAACCGCCACCGGCGGGCCACGGACATCAACCTGCGGCTCTGCTTCCCCGAGCTGAGCCCGCGCCAGCGCCGGCGCCTGGCGCGCCTGAGCCTGATCGAGACCGCCAAGACCTTCGTCGAATCCCCCAAGATTCTGCTCGCCTCGCCGCAGCGGATCATGGCGCTGGTCCGCTCGGTGGACGGGCTCGAGGCATTGGAGCAGGGGGTAGCCGCCGGCAAGGGGGCGATTATCATGGGCCCGCACCTCGGCAACTGGGAAATCGGTGCCCTCTACTGCTCCTACCGCTTTCCCATCACCAGCATGTACCGGCCCCAGCGCAATGCCACCATAAACGAGCTGATGCTGGCCGGCCGTCG
This sequence comes from uncultured Chromatiales bacterium, assembly GCA_965365625.1. GTDB lineage: Bacteria > Pseudomonadota > Gammaproteobacteria > Chromatiales > Chromatiaceae > CAVWCW01. The sequence continues at coordinate 10,659 of CBDUCL010000038.1, forward strand.
AGGCTTCCAGGCGCATCTGGTGAGCGCCGACGCCCAGGGCCTGAAGGCTCAGCTCCAAGCCCTGCGCCGGGGCGAATTGATCGGCACCCTGCCCGACCACAGCCCGACCAAGGGCAGCGGGGTATTTGCCCCCCTGTTCGGGCTACCGGCCTACTCGCCGGTGATCGCGGCACGCCTCGCCCGCAAGACCGGAGCGGCGGTGCTCTATGGCTTCGCCGAACGCCGTCCCTGGGGCGGCGGCTTCGACGTCGTCTTCCGCCGAGCCGGGCCGGACATCTACCACCCGGAGCTGGAGCAGGCGGTAGCGTCCATGAACCGGGACCTGGAATCCCTGATCCGCGCCCGTCCGGAGCAGTATTGGTGGAGCTACAAGCGGTTTCGGCGGCGGCCCGAGGGGGCGCCGAGGGTATACGATTGAGCGCTGCTCTCACGGGTAGGGGCGCAATCCTTGCCGTAACTCCGCAGTCGAATCGCTAGAACCTCCGCAATCTCCGCCGCCTTAGAGCAAGAGCCAGGTAGCCAGCCCAAGAAAGCTGAGAAAGCCTACCACGTCGGTGACCGTGGTAAGCACCACGGCGCCGGCCAGGGCCGGGTCGATGCCCAGGCGTTCCATGGCCAGGGGTATGAATACCCCGGCGAAGGCGGCCGCCAGCAGGTTGATCACCATGGCCGCGCCCAGCACCATGCCGATGCCCGGGTCGCCGAACCAGAGATAGGCGATCAGCCCTACCACCAAGGCCCAGAGCACCCCGTTGAGCAAGGCAATGGAGACCTCCTTGCGCCCCAGCCAGAGGCGATTGGCCACCCCGACCTGACCCAGGGCCAGGCCGCGGATCACCAGGGTAAGCGTCTGGCTGCCGGCGATGCCGCCCATACTGGCGACGATCGGCATCAGCACCGCCAGGGCGACCAACTGGGCCAAGGTATCCTCGAAGCGCCCGATCACCCAGGAGGCGAGAAAGGCGGTGCCCAGATTGACCCCCAGCCACAGGGCCCGGCGCTTGGCGCTCGGCAGCACCGGGGCAAACAGATCTTCTTCCTCGTCCAGGCCGGCCATATTCATCAGCGGGCGCTCGGCTTCGGCGCGGATCAAATCCACCACGTCGTCGATGGTAATCCGCCCGAGCAGCAGACCAGTGTCGTCCACCACCGCTACCGACACCAGGTCTCGGCGCTGGAACAGGTGCGCCACCTCCTCCTCTGCCAACACCACCGGCACCTGATCCGCCCCGGCGCTCATGACCGCCGAGACCTCCTCTTCGGGCTGGCGGGTCAGCAGCACCCCTAGGGGCAGCTTGCCGAGGTAGCGGCCGTCGCGGTCCACCACCATCAAGCCGTCCGTTTGATCGGGCAGGCCCTCGCGCCGGCGCAGGTAGCGCAGTACCACCTCCAGGCTGACGTCGGCCCGCACCGCCACCGCCCGGGTGTCCATCAGGCGCCCGGCACTGCCCTCGGGATAGGCCAGGATCGCGTCCAGGCGCTCCCGGCCTTCCGGGTCTAGTGATTCTCGGATGGCGTCGCCCAGGTCGTCGGGCAGATTCTCGACCAGGTCTACCAGGTCGTCCAGTTCCATGGCCCCGGCAGCGTTGGTTAGGGCCTCTGGCGCCAGCTCCTCGACCAGGCTCTCCCGAGCCACCTCGCCCAGGTTGGCCATCACCTCGGCCGCCTGCTCCTCGGGAACGAAACCCCAGAGGTACTCCCGATCCCGCTCCGGGATCGATTCCACCAGATTGGCGCTCTCTGCCGGGTGCAGCTCCGCCAGGGTCGCCCGCAGGCCTGCCTCGTCGCCCTGGCCGATGGCCTGAATTACCTCGCCGACCAGCTGCTCTTCCGGGCTCAGGGTCTTGTCCGACATATTCATACTCCAGCAACAGCGGCATTGAACCGCCGAGACGCCATGATTTCTGGTTTCCGCCGCCGCCTGCCGCGACGCTCAGTCCTCAGTCCTGAACACCCAACTCCTCACCCGTCTCGCGGAGGCCCACCCTCCGGCGGCCAGCCCTTTACATAAAGATCCTGTTGCGGGAAAGGAATCTGGATTCCATTGGCGCGGAACGCCGCGTCGATAGCGTAGTTGAGCTCGCTGCGCACCGCCAGCCGACTCTTGACGTCACTGATGAAACAACGCAGATCGAACAACAGGGCGCTGTCCCCGAAGGCCAGAAACATCACCTTGGGGGGCGGGACACGGCCGTCCGAGATGACCTGGGGGTGTCCCTCGGCCACCTCCAGCAACACCTTTCGCACCAGCTGCACGTCACTGCCGTAGGCCACCCCTACCGGACAGATCACCCGGCCATAGGGGTCCCGATAGGTCCAATTGGTGACCTGGCCCGAGATCAGCTCGGAATTGGGCACGATCACATCGGAGCGATCGAAGGTCTGGATCTCGGTGGCGCGCACCCGCACCTTCTGTACGAAGCCCTCAGTATTGCCCACCACGATCCAGTCGCCGGGGCGAATCGGGCGCTCAAACAGCAGGATAATGCCGGACACGAAGTTGTTGACGATATTTTGCAGGCCGAAACCGATGCCCACCGATAGGGCGCCGGCGATAATGGCGATATTGGAAAGGTCGACTCCGGCCAGGGAGAGGCCGACCAGGATCGCCAGGGCAATCCCTACGTAACCGCTGACCGACACCATGGCGTCGCGGGAACCGGCGTCGAGACGGCTGCTGCTGCGCAGCTTCTGGTCCATCCGATCCCTGCCCCAGCTCACCAGCATCAGCAGCAGCGCGAACAGCCCCAGCCCCAGCAGCACCTTGGAAGGAACGATACGCAACCCGCCGACGTCGAAGCCGTCCACCAAATACTCGAACACCAAAGCGAACCCGGCCTCCGACAGTCCCCAAACGCTGAGTGTCAATAGCGCCGCAGTGCCCCAGATCAGGAACCACAGCAATAGGCGCACCCAGATCAGACCCGGCACCGGCTCGTTCGCCCCCAGCCCGATGCTAGTGTGGAAGCGCCCCTCCCAACCGTCGCCGCCCCGATCGAGCCGGTCCAGGACCTCGCGGACCAAGGCGCCGAGGACCCAGAACACCCCGCCGATCAGCAGGGTCCCCAAGAGCCCGGTCAACAGGTAGGCGGAGAGATTGCGATAGCCCAGCCACTCGGCGACCAGGATCACCAGCAGCACCAGCAACAGCAGAAAGCGCAGGCGTCGGCCCATGCGCAAGCGCTCCACACGCCCGAGCAGCCACAGCAGCCAGACGCTGTTGATCACCAACAGGCTGACCACCGCCGCACCCGCCAGCTGGGACAGCTCCGGCGGCAGCTCGCCGGCCTGCAACGAGTGGTCGAGGAGTCCACCTAACAGCAGCAGTAAGGCCAGCATCTGCAGGCGCCGCCCCAGGGCCTTGGCCAACCCATCCGAGAGTGGGGTGATCTGGCGCGCCGGCTTCGGCGGCCGCAGGGCGCTGCGGATCAGCACCATTACCAGCAGATAGGCCACCAGGCCGTAGCCGGCCACTGCCAGCAGCGGCGGCGTCTCCAGGCCGCGAAACAACCAGGCCAGCACCAAATCGACACCAAGCAGGGTCGCCAGGGGCAGGCTGTAGAAGGCCAGGCCCGACAACACCGCGCCGGGTATGCGCCCGGTCAGCCCCAGGGCCTCGTCCGGCGGCCTCACCCCCCGGCGCAGCCAGGACCGACTCCAGGCCCCCAGCAGCAGTCCCAGAGCACCTCCGGCAGTAATCAGCGTCAGTCCGGCCGGGTCGAGCTGACGGATGCCGCTGCCTTGGATCAGAAACTCCTGCACCGAGAGCCAGAGACCGACCGGATCGAGCAGACTACCGAACAGCAGCTCGCCCAGATTGTGGTCTTTCTCCACCAGGGTCTGGCGCAACATCCGCTGCTGCAGCTGGGTGAGGCGCTCCACCAACTCGTCGGCACGGGCGGCCAGGAGCCGGCACTTGGCCAGGGTGGCCTCCACTGCCTGTTTGCGCTCCCGTATCTGGCTCAGGTCGCGCTTTAGCTCCGGGCTCTGGGCAGCGGCCTCCGCAGCGGAATCGGTAGGTTTGGCCTCGCCCCCGGCCGCCGCTTCGGTCGGCGCCGGCTCGCTAACGGCGCTCAGGGTCTTGGAGATGCGGGCCAGCTCCGACTCCGCCTGGCTCACGCATTGAATGCCGCGGCTGCGCGCATTGGTCGCCTGGCGGATCGCCTCGCCGATGGTATCGGCGTCGAACGAGGCCTCGGCCAGCTCCTTGGACAGACGCTCGACCGTGAGCCTAGTCTGAGCGATCAGGGGGTCGGAATCGTCCTGGGCGACCGCCGGCAGGAACAAGGATCCCAAGACCAATCCGAGCAGGCACACATGACGCAGGCATCCACGAAACCTTGGTCTTCGAGAGTTCATCTGCATGCCGTCCTCCAACCCTTCACCGCCGGGGTGAAAAACCGGGGCGGAAGCGGGTACTCACAGGGGGGATAGTTGGAATCCAGGCCATCGCTTTGGAGTCGCTGAGGGCGTCTACCCCGGCTTGAAATCGCGCGGGAGCTAGCTGGCAATTTGGCACGGAATTGCGCGTCACGCAACAACATTGAGAGCCTTGAACGCAGGACTTTCCAGCCAGCCGAAGGACCCGCCATCGGAGCGCTGACGCCGAGGCAGAAGGTGGGGTTCGGCAAGCACCGAACCGGCCCGGAGCCGAGCGCCCGGCGCTCAGGAGGTGGATTCGTTGAGGTACTGGTAGAGCAAGCGGAAGCGGTTGGGGTCCTTTTCGCCGAACACCGGGTCGTCGGGCTTCGGCACGTCGCCGGCAATGCGTTCCCAATCCTCGGCGTCCAGGCAGGCGTCCAGGGCAGGGAACATTTCCTGCTCCTCCCAGTTGAGGTGCTGACGCTGGAGCGCTATAAACTCCCGGCCCTCGATCTCCAACTCCTCGCGGCCGATAACCGCTCCCTGCACCACGCCCTCCAGGTTTTTCCGGAACTTTCGAGCCAACCCGACCAGCACCCCATGCTGCTCGTGCAGCGTGTCGAGCAAGTGCTGCTTGTCACCCAAGCGGCCGCGGGCGGCCTCGAATATCCGGTCCTCGGTGGGGTGGTGGATCAGCTCGGCGTAGCACTCTATGTATTCCAGCATTTCGATCTTGAGATCGAAATCGGATTCGCGCCCAGCGTAGAACTCATTCAGCTCGCGCTCGAGCAGGTCGAGCAGGCGGGCCAGGTTGATGTGATCCCGGTGCAAGCGTTCCAGCAGACTGTGCATCCAATACCCCCGTTGACTGAGCTGGTGGTCGCGCCGTCCCGGCCTGGGACCGCTTCTTCTACAGTAGTACAGCGGCCAGCAATGGGCAAAAGCTCGGAAGGTTTAGAGGGGGAGGAGTGGGGGAGACTTGCCTGAAGACAGAGGCGCATTGTCGCTCCCTCCTCACGCCTCACTCCTCACGCCTCGCCTCTGACTCCTCTCTCCTGACGGGGCGCGTACCGGCACCCCTTCCTTTCTCCCACTGGCGCCAGATCCACCCTTTGGAAATAGAGCCCCCGGTCAGCACGTAGACCAGAGTATGCTCATTGAGCAAGGTCCACTCCATTCGGGGCTGGGCCGAGTGGCGGCCACAGAACAGGATGCGGTCTCCGAGGTGCAATTCCTTATCCTCCGTCGGCAGGAGGTCTCGGCTGCCCTGGCGGTGCAGCAACAGGGGAATGCAGGCAAGTCTGCTTTCGCGGTCCCTCGGATGGGCGAGCAGGTGGGAGATCTTGATGGTCTTCCCTGCCGCCAGGGCATCCGCCACCGCCCGCGCCTGCTCCGGACCGATCTCCACCTCCCAGGTGTGGGGCACCTCAACGTCAACAATGCCGATGATACGGCTCACCAGCTGGCAGGCCCAATCGTCGTCTTGAAACAGCGCCAGGTGCAGAAACTGAGACAACAGGGGCCGGGCCAGCAGCACCCGAATCTTGTTGGCGATGATGGAACTGGGATGCATTACCATGTCTGCCTGCACCGCCTGGGCGATGGCGTCGTTGCTCTTGAGATTCTGGCGCAGGATCACGAACAGCTTGGGGTTGATTTCACGGGCGGTCATGATAATCGAGAGGTTGTTGACATCATGGTCGGTGCCCGCCACCAGGCCCACCGCCTCTTCGATATTAGCCTGGAGCAAGGTCTCCGCCTCGGTACCCGGGCCCACCACGGTGTCGGCGGGAGCGCCGGTGAGCTCGGGCTTTGCCTCCACGATCACCGTCTCGAGCCCTTCATCCTCCAACCGGTCATAGATCGCCTTGCCGAAACGGCCGTAGCCGCAAAGCACCCAGTGCCCGTCTTTGGGGGGATACAGCGGCTCCGGCAGGCTTTCGTGCATCAGCCCGGTCAGCCACTGGTAGAGCAGGTACAAGCTGGGAGCCTGCAAGGCGGTGGCCAGATGGGTGGCGAAGGTGTCGAAGGGATCGACGATGTGATCGGTGCCGAATGAATCCATATTGGCCTCCACCTCCCGCGAGTCGGCGCGGCAGATGACCTTGACCTCCTTGTGCAGCAACTTGCTGGTGATTGCGATCTGCAGGTTGACGTCATTGACGTTGGTCAGGGCCACGACCCCGGCGCACAGCGGGTGCTCCAACCCCGCTTCCAGGAGATGCAGGGGCTGGGCCGCGTCGGCGCATAGGCCGGGTACGTACTGGCGCAGATTTTCCATTTGCAGCAGGTTGATACGCTCGCAGTCGATATCGATCACCACCGCGTGTTGGTTGCGCTCGGTAATGGCGCGCACCAGGGCGCTGCCGGTCTCGCCGTAGCCGCACACCAAGTAGAACTCTTCGCGCAGGCGGCGAATGCGGCGCGCGAAGCGGCTCTCGGTCAGCGCCTGGCGAAAAGTCGGGTCCTGCAACAGGGCGATCAGGGTGCCTATGGAGTAGATCCAGACCACCACCGTGGCATAGATGCTGAACATAACCCACAGCCGCTGGGCGTCGTTGAACTCGTGGGGTATCTCACCAAAACCAATGGTGGTGGACATGAAGCTGACGAAATAGAAGGCGTGGAAAAGGTCCATGCGCCAAGGGTTGCCAGCGCCATCGGTGCCCGGAATCAAACTCAACCCGAGCACCGCCAGCGTGTAGGTGACGATCAACGTGATCAGCGGCGCCCGCATGCGCCGAAAGATAAGAAAGACGATATTGTTCATGGCGGCCTGCCGGCTCAGCGCCGCAGCATCACCGTTTCGATCACCAGCAGCACCACCGACACCACATTGGCCAGCATGGCGCCACCCGAGAGGGACACGATGCTGGCGGTGACCGCCGGTGTCAGGCCGGTACCAGTAACGTGCTCCGCTAGGATCCAGACCAAGGCGGCAGCAAACAACTGCAGTACCGCCACCAGGCTGGTGGCCAGCAGCACCGCCCCCATCTGGGTGCGGTCGCCGAACTTGAGCACGGTGGCGATCAGGTTGACCACCACCACCGCAAACAGCTCGTAGACGTGGTGGTGCTCCGGGTTGTCGAGTTCCCCGACAAAGAAACCGAAGTTCAGAGTCAGGGCGAGGACGATAAAGAAACCGAAGACGACTTTTTCCGGATTCAT
>CBDUCL010000039.1:0-18043 GCA_965365625.1 uncultured Chromatiales bacterium
GGCGCGCACCCAGGCCGCCCTCTATCTCACCCGGGAACTGCTGCGGCCATGATGCCGGCTCCGAGCAACGCCCCCGGTAGGCGCAGAAATCAACGTCAGACTGAAACCCTCCTGGCCTGCCGCGCCGCCCTGGCGAACCGGCCGCAGGCGGCGCGACGCCAGCCTCTGCGTTCTCCGCACCCTCATCCCCTCGCCATCAAACACCCCCTGATGGCGGTTTTCCCGCATGGACTTTGATGCTCACCTGAACCAGACTGTGAATGATATGAAAGCGAATGCCTTACCCCCAGTGGCCCCTATCGTCGAACTCGCCCGCCAGGCCGCCAGCGCTATTATGGAAGTCTACGACAGCGAGTTCGCCATCCAGCATAAGGATGACAAGTCCCCCCTGACCGCCGCCGACATGGCCTCCCACCGGGTGATCCTGGAAGGGTTGCGCCGGCTCCACCCGGAGCTGCCGGCACTGTCCGAAGAATCCGCCGCCATCGACTTCGGCGAGCGCAACGCCTGGCAACGCTACTGGCTGATCGACCCCCTGGACGGCACCAAGGAGTTCATCAAGCGCAACGGCGAGTTCACCGTCAATATCGCCTTGATCGACCGGGGTGAGGCGGTGCTGGGGGTGGTCTGCGTGCCGGTCAGCGGCCGCGTCTACTACGGGGTGCGGGGACAGGGGGCCTGGCGCCAGGATGCCGACCAAGCGCCGGAGCCGATCCGGGTGCGGGCCCGTCACGGGCGACCGGTGCAGGTGGCGGGCAGCCGCTCCCATGCGGGCGACAGCCTGCGTCGATACCTGGACAACCTGGGCGAACACGAGATCGTCAGCATGGGCAGCTCGCTCAAGCTGTGCCTGGTGGCCGAAGGCCGAGCCGACCTCTATCCGCGCCTCGGGCCCACCTCCGAGTGGGACACCGCCGCCGCCCAGGCGGTGGTTGAAGCAGCGGGCGGCCGAGTCACCGACACCGCCATGCAACCCCTGCGCTACAACACCAAAGACTCCCTGCTCAACCCGCACTTTTTCGTGTTCGGCGATACGGCGGTGGACTGGTCCCAATATTTGGAGTGAGCCTTGAAGCCGATCCTCGCGCCCTTTTTGCTACTGATCGCCGGCCTGCTCGCCGGCGCCCCGGCGACGGCCGCGGAGAGTGCAGAGGACCCCGAGCTCGACGCCTTCGAGTTCGACGACACCCCACTGGCCGAGCCCCTGAGCTACCCGGAGTGGTTCAAGAAGAGCTTCCTGTTCCTTGGCGACGACATCGAGGAGGCTCTGGACCAAGGCAAACAGGGCATTGCGGTCTACTTCGGCCAGCGCCGCTGCGCCTATTGCCGGATGCTGATGGAGGTAAACTTCGGGCTCCCGGACATCGTCGACTACACTCGCCGCCACTTCGACATCGTGCCGATCGACATCTGGGGCGTGGACGAGATTACGGATCCCCAGGGCGAGTTGCTGACCGAGCGGGAATATGCCGTGCGCGAGGGCACCAATTTCACTCCTTCCCTGATCTTCTACGACGGCGATGGACGCATCGCCCTGCGCCTGCGCGGTTACTACCCCCCGTATAAGTTCCGGGCCGCCCTGGAATACGTCGCCGACGGCCACTACCGGCGCGAAAGCTTCAAGGAATACCTGGACCGCGCGGAGCCCTCGATGACCTTCGAGCCCGGCGATCTGATCGAGGAAGACTTCTTCAGCCCTCCACCCTACTACCTGGACCGCAGCCGATTCCCGGCCCAGACGCCGCTGGTGGTGTTCTTCGAGCAGGGCAACTGCCACGCCTGCGACGTGCTGCACAGCCAGCCGCTGCGGGAACCGGCGATCCGGAGTCTGTTGCGGCGGTTCGAGAACGTGCAGCTCGATATCTGGTCCGATACCCCGGTCGTCACCCCGGACGGTCGCCGCACCACCGCCAAGGAATGGGCCCGGGAGCTGGGACTCTTTTACACGCCGTCGATACTGTTCTTCGACGAGCACGGGCGGGAGGTCATCCGAGTCGACTCTGTGGTGCGCTTCTATCGCCTGCGCAACGTGCTCAATTATGTCACTACCCGCGGCTACCTAACGGAGCCCAACTACCAAGCCTGGCGGGTCAACAGCGGATTTTAGGGTAAGGATTCAGCCCCGCCGCTCGTGCTCGGAGTGTCTGCCAAGGAAGGCCCGATCCAGACCCTGCTGCGGGCGCTGTTGCGGGAAGTTGCGGCGCCAACCCCGGATTTGGGCCTCAGAGCATGCTCAACAGGCGCACCAGGTCCATGGAGGCCTTGAAGAAATCGTCCTCGCGGTGTTCCTCGCAGTGCAGCTTGATCCGGCGCAGCGCCTGCTCGATCTCCACTCCCACCAGCACGTCCTGGCCAGTGGCCAAGGACAGGCCGGTAACCAATCCAGCGAGCCATTCGCGGTACAACAGGTAGTCCATCGCCGCCTCTGCGTCGCCCTGCTCTCGGCCCTCCCAGGCGGCGATATAGTCCCTGCAGCCCTTGACCCCGTAGCCCCAGAGCTGGGGAGTATCGCCCTCGGCTGCCGCCAGCGGCAACCAGCAGGCCAACAGCAAACCGGTGAGCAGGCGTTTCGGCATGGATATCCCCTCGGAAGGCAAAACGCTAGTGTAGCAGGATCAATCCCCCTCCCGCTCCGGGCTGCAGCAATGCGCACCGACGCCTTCCGCCGCCAACAGACTGCCGGTGACCGGATTGGGGCGGAAGCTGGTGCAGCCCTTGAGCCCCAATGCGTAGGCGCGCTCGTACAGCCCGCGGAACTGGTCGAAACCGATTCCTGCGGGCAGATTGATGGTCTTGGATATCGCGCTGTCGACCTGCGGCTGAAGCGCTGCCTGCATTAACAGGTGGGCCTCAGGTGCCAGCTGATCGGCGGTTACGAAACAGGGAGGCAGAGGCGCTGACCCTCGCAACTCGCGCCAGCGCCGGTAGGCCGGGTCCTCCAGGTGATGGATCTGAGACCGACCGTCCGGCCCATGGATTCGCCGCTGCAGGGAAAAGCTCAACACCGGTTCGATACCGCTCGACACATTGCCGGCCAGCAGACTGATGGTACCGGCCGGCGCGATTGCCAGCAGGTGGCTATTGCGGATACCGAAGCGGGCTATACCGCGCCGAATGTCCACCGGCAGGGCTGCCACGAACGGCGCTTGCAGATAGGGCCCGGCGCGGAAGCGGGGAAAGGCCCCCTTGTCCCGCGCCAGCGCCACCGAGGCCCGGTACGCGGCCCGACAGATGCCACGCATGGCGCCAGCTGCGAGCGCCCGAGCCGCCCCCGAGCCGTAGTCGAGTCCGAGCAGAATCAGGGCATCGGCCAGGCCGGTGATGCCGAGCCCAATGCGACGGCTCGCCAGGGCCTGCTCCCGCTGTTGGGGCAGGGGATAGCCGGAAACATCGATCACGTCGTCTAGCAGGCGCACCGCCTCGGCGGCAGCTGTCTCCAGGGCCGGCAGGTCGAGCCGGGCCCGGGGCAAGAACGGGTCGCGCACGAACTGGGGCAGATTGAGCGAGCCCAGGTCGCAGGCCCCGTAGGACGGCAGCGGGATCTCACCGCAGGGATTGGTGGCGCTGATGCGCTCGCAGTAGGCCAGGTTATTGACCCGGTTGATGCGGTCGATAAACAGCACCCCGGGCTCGGCGCAGTCGTAACTGGCGCGCAGCAGGCGCTCCCAGAGGACCCGGGCCGGCAGCACCCGCACCACCTTCCCGTCCGGCTCGGCGGGAAAGCGCAGCGGCCAATCTCCGTCTTCCGCCAAGCTGTGCATGAAGGCATCACTCACCAGCACCGAGAGGTTGAAGTGGGTCAGAGCGCCGGGCCGGCGTTTGGCGTCGATGAACGCCTCGATATCGGGATGGTCGCAGCGCAGGCAGCCCATCATTGCCCCGCGCCGGCTGCCGCTGGACAGCAGAGTGGCGCACATGCAGTCCCAGATGCGCATAAAGGAGACCGGTCCGGAGGCGATACTCCCGGCCCTGCGCGCTGGGCTGCCGAGCGGGCGCAGACCGGAGAAGTCGTAGCCCACACCGCCACCCTGCTGCATGGTAAGCGCCCCCTCCTTGAGGGCCTCGAAGATAGCCTCCAGGGAGTCCCCCACGGGCCCCATGACGAAGCAGTTGAACAGAGTCACCCGGCGCCCGGTGCCGGCCCCCGCCAGGATGCGCCCACCGGGCAGAAAGGAGAAGTCTTGAAGCAGGCGGTAGAAGCGCTCGGCCCAGGCCGCCCGATCGGTCGGTTCGGCCTGGGCCAACGCCCGAGCCACCCGGCGCCAAGTATCCTGTAGCGAAGCATCCGCCGAACCGCCGTTCCCGTGAAAGCGGTAACGGGTCTCCCAGATGTGCTGGCTGATCGGGTTCGACATGCTCGGCCTAGAATTCAGGGGGCCTGCCTTGAGTGTAGCCTAGCCCCCAAAACGCCGGTTCCGGCAAATATTTGCAAATCCACCGCTTAGCTGGAGCGCTTCCTGCGCCCGGCCCGCGCCGGGCTGCTATGCTTAGTCGGTGGGCTCGGGCAGGTCCGGGGCTCGCGTCGAAACCAATCAATAAATCCGATAAGGGGGGTACAGCATGGCGATTTCCATCGGCAAGCTCAAAGGCATGAACGCGGACCTGGAGGCCAAGCTCAAGGCGGAAGGGCTGGGCGATACGGACAAGCTGCTGGCGGCGACCAAGGCACCGGCGGACCGCAAGGCGTTGGCGAAAAAGGTCGGTGCGGGCGAGCGCGATATTCTGGAACTGGCGAATCGCGCCGACCTGTCCCGGGTCAAGGGCGTGGCCGGGGTGTTTTCGGACCTGTTGGAGCAGGCCGGGGTGGACACGGTGAAGGAACTCGCGAAACGCCGGCCGGACAATCTGCACGCCAAGATCAAGGAAGTGAACGACGCCTCCCAACTGGCCAAGCGAATTCCCACCGCAGGCGACGTCGAGAGCTGGGTGAATCAGGCCAAGGAGTTGCCAAAACTGCTCAGCTACTGAGCCGGGCTCGACAGCGCCCCACCGGGCCGGGGCGCAAAGCTTCGCGGCGGAGAACGCGACGCGGGGTTATCGGGTAAATCGGAGGAGGCTGTTATCCCTTCAATCGCGCTTACCGCAGCGGCGCCCGTGCTCGGGTGCAAGAACGCCGCGCCGCTGGCGGCCGTCGAATTGGAGCCCGGAGGTTGCCGAACTCGCTGCCGCAGGGGTTCATCACCCTGCGCCGGTTCCTCGGGATTAGGATTCGTTTTCTAGCATTGCGTCCGGATCCCAGCCCTTTATACGCGCCTGCTCCACGGCCGCGCCGTAGATGCGCCCATGGCGTTCCCGCAGTTCGGGCGGCAGGCGGGATACCATATGCCCATAGGGTTTCCAAGCCTCGCTGACCCGGCTATAGAGGTCATCCAAGCCCTGGCTGTTCCAACCCTCACAGGTCTCGGTCTCCGGAATGATGCCGAACACCCAAGCATCCCGAATGATATTACCAGTGTGGTTCATCGCCCCTGTCGGGTCCTTATCGATCCCGATATAGGTAACTTTCTTCACTCGCCGCCTCGCTTGAAAATCGGGCCTAACCGGTTTGGCTGGCCACCGTTCGAACCCCAGTCGTCGATCCAAACGGGAAAATCACCAGCGGTTCGGCAACATCGGCGCTGACACCGTTTCAGTCCGGCCAGACCCGCCTGCCGACTTGGTAAACGCCCAGCGCCGGAGCGCTTCGTCTTTGCCGGATCGCACTCCCGGATTCCGGTTTCGCCGCTGCCGGCGCGGTGCGGGGCCGAGACCCGGCTTTGGTCCGGGGCGCCGGCTGCGTGGATCCGGCGGTAGCCCCCGCTGTGCCTGCGGTCCCGCTGGAAGATTTCGCCTTGCGAATGGACGCCAGGAGCCGGCGTTCGGTCTGGTTCGAATTAGCCATGGTTGAACACCTCTGCGATCAGGGCTTCGATTTCGGCGGCCGCTGCCTCGCCGCGGCGACCGGCTTGGAACACGGTCCGCCCCTCCAAGATGCAGTGGCGGTGAATGGAACGGCGGCGCAACGCGGTCTCGGCCACCGGCAGGTCCAGCTCGGACAGGGCCTCCGGCATCAAACGGGACAGGGTGGTGCGCGCCTCCATCTGGCTCATGACGATCAGAGCCCGCAGGCGCGGATTTTCCGGCCGAAGCCTCTCGACGACCTGGGCAATGTGGGTGGTGGCCCAAAGGTCCATCGGCGAGGGTTGCACCGGAATCAATGCGTGGTTCGCGTGTCGAAGTGCGCGTTCTGTCTGCGGGGCCCTAATCGAGGGAGGGCAATCGATAATGACGTGGTCATGGGTCTGGCAAAGGGCTTGAACCGATTTTTCGAGGCCTACCGCGGTCGCTACAACCGCCGGCAGGGCCGCGTCTTCTTCGCGCACCAACCGCCATTGGAAGGCAGACTGCTGGGGATCCGCATCCACGATCACCACCGAATCGTTGCGCGCCAGCCCGGCGGCCAAGTTCAGCGCCAGGGTCGTCTTGCCGGTACCACCCTTGTTGCCGACGACGGCGATTACGCTCATGAGCGCGGGGGCATGAAAAGACCTGCCGGTAAGAAGCGGGGGAACTGGCTCATGATCAAGGCCGCGGAATCGTGAAGAAAGGGGACGGCTTCAATAAGTAGCCGATGCCGAAGAATAGCCCGGTATAACCCTGCTTGCAACAAGCCGACTGGGCTTGCGGCCAGCATAGGATCCCGAGCCTCAGGAAAACCCCGATCGGGCGCCTTGCCTCAAACGATGATCAATCCGGCCAGACCCGGGCACTGCTCTGGTAAGGATCGTTGCCGCTGCGCGCATCCTGGTCCCGCTGCGCTGGCTTGGACCCTGTAGGAGAGACTGCTCGGGTTCTTGGCTTCCTGGTCGCCGCCGCTTTTCTCGGTGCCGCTTTTCTCGGCGCCGCTTTGGCCGGGGTCGCCTTGGCCCGCGTCGCCCGAACTGGGGCCTGTTTCGGCTCGGCTTCGCTGGTTACCGGCTTCGCGGCTTGTGGGGTCTGCGGCTCGTCGCCGGTTGGCGTATCGCTGTCGCTCATTCTGGGTCCTCCGGTTTCCGGCTCGCCAAGGCATCGATCTGTTCCGCAAAGCGATTGAGCTCGGGGGTGATCTCGCCCCCGGCCTCGTCGGCGAACAGGGTCAGATTGACATAGGTGCGGCCGAAACTCAGGTTGGGATAGATACCCGTTTCCTCGGAGAGCACTTCGGATCCCTCGAGAAACACGCGTGTGGTCTCATAATCGGGAAACTCGAGACGCCGCTCCAAGCGCAACGGCCGCTCTCGGCTGCGCCAGGCATGCGGTTCGGGGCGGTCAGAAGTAGGCACGATCGTCCTCCCCCCGGGCCGGGGCGCCCAATTCAGCGAGCCAGGCTTCGATCTCCCGGGCATGTTCGAGTTCTTCGCGCAGCAAGGCCTCGAAAAACCCTGCGTTCTCATGATCGCCGATAGTGCGGCTGAAGCGCGCCGCTTCCTCGTAGAGCCCGACGATCTGGCCTTCCAGCACCTTATCCTGACGCAGCAAGTCGACCAGGCTGCGGGCGACGCCCGCCGGCTGCAGCCGGGAGGCGTTCGGGGCCACGTTCAAGCCGAGCATCCGCTTTACGAGCCGCTCGGCATGGTTCATCTCCTCCGTCACTTCCCGGCGAAACCGCTCGGCCTCCGCCGGCAGCCCCCAGGCCTCACACAGGGAGGCCTGCGTCATGTACTGCTGCACCGCCGAGTATTCCAGGCTCAGGGCACGGCCCAGGTAACCCAGAGTGCGGGGATGTACTGGTGTCTGTCGCATGCGCTCGCCACTACCATGCATACAGGCGCACGCGCGCGAACAAGCGGCGCCCGCCGATCACGGGTATCGGATTGCTAGCCGGGTGTTATCCCCGCCCCCCACGCTTCAGGCGCGCGGGGCGAGGGCGCCTCGCCGGATCTCAATCGCCGCTGCCGCCACCGGTCGGCAGCACCGGCTCGACCTCGCGATGCGGGCGAGCGATGATATGTGCGGCCACCAGGCCGTCACCCACGCGCTCACAAGCATCCGCGCCGGCCCGAACCGCTGCGTTGACCGCACCAGTCTCACCGCGCACGAGAACGGTAACGTAACCGCCGCCGACGAACTCGCGCCCGATCAGACGCACTTCCGCTGCCTTGGTCATAGCATCCGCCGCTTCGATAGCGGGCACCAATCCACGGGTCTCGATCATTCCGAGTGCAATGCCCATAGTCTCGCTGGCCATCAGTCTTCTCCTAGCTTAGTTGGGTTGATTGAATGTTCATGGGTTTCGTCTCCGGCGGCGCTCCGCCGGCCACAAGGTGTAACCGACGCCCGATGTCAGCGACCGGGGGCCCCGGCCTTGAAGGCGTCGCCGCCAGAACTCAGTACCGGCTCCACTTCTGGATGCGGGCGGGCAATGATGTGGGCCGCGACCAAGCCGTCACCGACCCGCTCACAAGCGTCGGCTCCCGCCCGCACGGCCGCGTTCACCGCTCCGGTCTCACCGCGCACCAGGACGGTCACGTAACCGCCGCCGACGAACTCGCGACCGATCAGGCGGACCTCGGCCGCTTTGGTCATCGCATCTGCCGCTTCGATCGCCGGAACCAGACCCCGGGTCTCGATCATGCCGAGCGCTATGCCTGTCACTTCGCCTGCCATCGTTAGTGTCTCCTGCTGAAAATTAATCTCCGGAAATCTTGACCCGAAGACGTCTGAAATAACCGTTTCATCTATCTCGCCTAAGCCGCATCAACCCGCGGCGGGATTTTTTACATGCCGGAACCCTAGTTGTCCGCATGCCAATCATCAATGATCCCGCCGATCGCGAGGTCGGTCAGGATCTTCGGGTCGCCCATCGCGTAGCGCCCTGCCGAGCCGCTAACGGTAAACACCCAATTACCCGGCCGCACGCCCACCGGATCAGTGGCCACCACCTTCTTTCCCGCCGGATCCTGCAGTATGCGCAAGCTGCAGTGATCGAGTCCCGGAACACGGTAGGTGCAATACAGCGTGCCTACCACCTGTTTGATTTCCATCCCTATGCCCTCAGGCGTCCGGGTCCCAATCGTCGATAATGCCGACGATGGTCAGGTCGCTCGGATACTCCTTGCTGCCTGCGGCCTCGCGCGCCGCGGAACTGCCGACGCAAATGACCCAATCTCCGGGCACCGAGCCCACGGCGTCAACCGCTACCACCTGGCTGCTGCCGTCCTGGACCACTTGCAGGTGCTTGTGCTCGAAACCCGGTATCCGGTTGGTGGAAACCAGCGGTTTGATGACCTTGCAGATCTTCATGCTGCGCCCTCAATGTCCGCCCGTTACCTGGGGATCCAGCGAGGAACCGACGATTTCGATGGGCGCGGCGGCATCGCAATCACGTACCACCCGCAGGCAATGCAACTGGCCCTTGGCCGTCATCTCCGGGTAGCGGGCCGCCAGGGCGCGCGCAAACCGCTCGCAATGGGCCACCGCCCGCTCACGCGCCCCGGGCACCTGGCCATGGTAGTCGTAGCGCACCACCACAGGAACCGGGAGCCCATGCACCAAGTTCAGGCCACTGAAGATGTGCATTCCCACATCCAGGTCGGGCGCCCCCTCTTCCACTGTATCCAGATAGGCAAAGTAGGTGAGGTTGCGCAGTTGGATCTCCTCAAAGCCAATGCCGGCGCCAATAAAACGCTCGGCGTGCCCGATGTCCTGATAGCGCCCGCCGTGATGGGCGCGCACGTAGTCGATCTGGGAGATATTGTTTTCCAGGAGGCGCCCGATCAAGGCCACCATGCCGTCGCTCGGGGCGCTGCCACCATTGGAAACCTCGGCGCGCACCTTGGCCACAATGTGCCGTCGCGCCTCGGTGGCGTTCATGCCCAGCGTCTCGTCATAGACCCGGGCTGCGTCCAGCCAGCGCTCGAGGCCGCAGTTGCCCTGGGCATCCGGCACGTGCACCCGGATGGCGTCGGTATCGGTGTCCAGGCCGACCAACAGCAGGTCCACCGAGGCGCCGCAGCAAAAACCGTTCTCCACCGCCTGGCGGAAACCCTGCAGTCGCTCCCAGCCGGCGCGGGCGGCCGCCGCATCGTCCGAGCCGTGGGCGGCGCAGCCCTGATGGCTGGGATCGCCGGAGCTAAAGTGGTAGAGCACCGTCTTCAGGTAGCGGCTCGGCGCGTCCGCGGTATTCGGCACCCCCTCACGGAAGCGCATCAGCTCGGTTTCCACCCACTTCTCGACCGTGTTTTCGATATCGAACAGGGCCCCGGCGTAGGACTTTCGCCGCACCGCTCCATAGGGCAGGCGCAACACATAACTGATGGCGTGGGCCAGGCGCCCATCGGCGCAAGGGGTCACATCCATCAGGTGGAACCCGCAGTCGAGCAGGAAGGCCTGGAAACCCACCCCCTCGCGCCCGCCCAGCGGATCCTGGGTAAAGAACTCGTCGCTCACCC
Source organism: uncultured Chromatiales bacterium (assembly GCA_965365625.1). Lineage (GTDB taxonomy): Bacteria > Pseudomonadota > Gammaproteobacteria > Chromatiales > Chromatiaceae > CAVWCW01. The sequence goes on from CBDUCL010000039.1 coordinate 10,410, forward strand.
GGCGATAGGTCTCGAACAACACCCAGGCGAACAACCGGCGCATGTCGAGCCCGGTGACCCAGGCGTCGCCCAGCAGCCAGTCCGGCAGTTCAAGACCCAGCTCGTTGCGCGCAATGCGGCTAGCCTGCTCGGTGAAGTCTTGCTCGCAGCGGTGACTGGCGATGTCCTTGAGCACCGGCACTATGCGGTCGAAGGCGGACTTCACCCCATGTTCGTAGGCGGCCAACAGGCCATTGGCTGCCTGGTTGGTGAGCGGGTGTCCAGTGCCCGCCGGCATTGCCCGAGGCGCCGCTTCGGGAGCCAGCGACAACCCACCGCCGGCGGCCACGGACCGTCGCCGCTTGAGGGCGGCCAGGCCCGGCGGTTGGGGCCGAGGCGGGCGAGTCGGGCGGGCGGGACCAGTGGTTACCGGGCGCTGCGCTTTCCGGCGTGCCGGAGGCTCAGAGGGCGGCTGCTCCGTCCTGACCGGGGGCGGTGCCGGTGCCGCCGGGACCGCAGCCGGCTCCTCCCAGGCACGGGCCCGCACCGAACGGCCCCGCGGGGTCGCGGTGCGGCTGCGCAGGGATTGGCGGCTACGGCTGGGCATGGTCGTCGCTTTGCGTCAGTCTCAAGCTGATCCGCAGCCTCAGCCGCGGGCGCCCCCGGAATAGGTGATCAGGGCACCGCGCTCGGTGTTGCCGCTGGAGCCGGTGACCCGGCTGACCGGCGCAGGCACCTCTTCGTTGCGTTTGGAGTCCATCGGCGGCATGGCGCCGATCGGGCCGGGCCGGGTCGGATTGCGGCGCCGCGCCGAGACTCCCTCGGTGCCGGTGACGCGCTCCCCCCGATCCCAATCGTCGCCGGTGATCTTGAGGCCGGCGGACTGGCCTTCACCAGTAACGCGGGAAGTCGGCCGGGCGGCCGGCGTCTCTTCGGCCTGGGCCGGCGCGGTCAGATCCACCTGGGGCTGGCGCCGAGCGTCGAAACGGAACTGCTCGGTGCCGGTGATCTTGCCCACCGCCATGTCGAACGGGCCGGTAATCTGGCCGCCGGTCTCGTAACGGGTGCCGGTCACCGCGTTGCCGCTGGCCGCCGCCTCGAAGGCCTGGCGGGCCGGGGACTGCACGCTGAACGCCTTGCCCACGCCGGACTCGTCGAGCGGTTGCGGGAAGTCGGAATCCCCCGGGGCGGCCCCGGAGCCGCCGCAAGCGGCAGCGAACTGGTCCTGGCCCACGTAGGGGGTGCCGGTCAGGGGTTCACAAGCACCCTTGCTGGCGCCGGTCATGGCGCCGCCAATCCCGGGCTGGATACCGGTCATGCGCGGCCCAGGGGTGGCAGCCATTGCGCGGGTGCGGGCCTGTATCTCGCTCTGGGCGCCGGTATCGCAGTAGTCGGAGGCCTGCTCTAGGCCGGCGTATGGGGTGCCCGTTACCGCCTTGCAGGTGCCCGGCTCGTCGCCGGTGACCTTGCCGGAACGGCCGGTCTGGGTACCGGACACCCGTTGCCGTTTGTTGGTGGTCGACAGCCCGACCTTGGCCGGCTCCGGGCTGGGCTCGGTGCCGCAGAAGGCCTGGTACTGGCCGCGGTCTGCATATTCATCGCCAGTGATCACCCGGCAGCTGCCGGGCTCGTCGCCGGTCACCCGCTCCGAGCGGCCGACCCGGGTGCCGGTGACGACGCGGCCGGACAGGGTCACCGAGGTGCTCACCTTAGGCGGGACCTGAGCGGACTTCTCGGTATCGACCCGCCCGTTTTGGATGGTCTGGGCGTCGGTATACTGGGTGCCGGTGGGGCGGATGCCGGCGCCGTGTTCGTCGCCGGTGACCTTGCCGGAGCGACCCACCAGGGTGCCGGACACCGGCTTGCCCTTGACGGTCTGGGCCAGCCCGGTCTGGCGGGCGCTGGGCTTGGCCTGGATACCGCAAAAGGCGTCCTGCTGCTCGGCGGAGAGGTATTCGGTTCCGGTCACCGCCTTGCAGGTGCCCGGCTCGTCGCCGGTGACCTTGGGCGAACGCCCCACTTCATTGCCGGAAACCCGGTTGCCGCTGCCGGTGGAAGTCACCGCCACCTTGCGGGTGCTGGCCTGGGGCTCGGTCTGGCAGAATTCGCGGAAGATCTCCGCGCCCATGTACTCGGTGCCGGTGATGCTGCGGCAGGTGCTGGCCTCGTCGCCGGTGGTCTTGACGCTGCGTGAAACCTTAGTGCCGGTCACCAGCTGGCCCTGGGCGGTCTCGCTGGCCCCGACCTTCCAAGGCTGGTCGGCGGCCGCGCCCTTGCGTCGTTCCGCCCGGATCTGGCCGGCGGATGGGGTCTTGCGGGCACCGGAGCTGCCGTTGCGGCTGCGCTGCTCGCGAATCTTCTGGGACAGCTCGCGGCTGCTCAGGCGCGGGTTGGCCTGGCGCGCCAAGCCAGCGGCGGAAGTGGCGTTGTCACCCGCGCCCTTGCCGCGGGACGACTGGGCGCTGCGCCGAGCCAGGGCCACCAGCCGGCTGTTGGACTTGACACTGCCGGTCTGCCTGCGCCGGGGGCGCGAGGCACCGCCGCCGCTCCTGCGGGCCGACAGACCTGCGCCCAGGGACGCGCTCGGTGCGGCGCTGGCAGTCGCAGTACTCGCGTTCTGGGCCTTGTCTCCACACTTGCCGCTGCCGTTGCAGCCGCAGCCACAGCCCTTGCGCTCGGCCGCGGCAGTCTGGGGTTTAGCCCCACGGATGGCGTCGGCACTGCGCACCCGGTCGTTGCTGGTCTCGGCACGGCGGCCGGCCTTGGCCAGCGAACCGCGTCGGGCGCGGGCCTGGGCCCGGCTCTGTTGGGCCGGACTGGTGAATGCAGCGGCGGTGCGGCGCACTGCGGGCCGCGGGGCACGCGGAGCGGAAGTTGAAACAGCAGTTGAGACCTCAGCCACCGGGGCAGCCGGCGCGGGGCGCTGCCGGGCGCCGGCGCGGGTGCGCTCCTGGGTGCTTCTGGCGGTGGCGGGCTTGCCCTTGGCGGACAGGCTCTTGCGCCGCGCCAGGGCCAGTTCTCGGCTGGTCGGTTTCGCTGTGCTGTTCATGTTCGGCTCCAGAAAGCGTTCGGCATCGGCTCGCTTGGGGTTGTCTGGCCCGCGCCCGGGCCGGGTGGCAGCGGGCGCGGGGGGGCTACTTCCGGGAATTACCGGGGCGACGCTTAGACGCGGCCCTGGAAGACCACGAAGCAGGAGCCCTGGCTTTGGGTGTAGTTGTCGTAGCCGGTCAGGCGCACGTGGTCACCCGGGTAGGCGCGGTGGCAAGCCTCCAACTCGGCGACCACGTCAGCCAGCTCCTGGGCACCGAAGAAAGGCAGCTTCCACATGGTCCAGTAATCGTCACCGGCCTGGCTGGGATGGACGTGCTCGATGGCGGGGGTCCAGCCCTGGGCCAGGATGTAAGAGATCTGGTCGTAGATCTCGTCCTGAGTCATCGGCGGCAGAAAACCGAAGGTCTCCAGGGTGCGCTGGGTCTGGTAGTCACCCATGGTGGGGTTCTGTAAAGGCATGGCTTGGTTCCTCTAGGTTCGTTCGATAGGGTTTTGGGTGGGCGGCGGTGCCAGCAGGGCACCGCCGCCCGGGCAGCCCGCAAGGGCTGCTGTTCCCAGTTTCCGGATCAAGAGACGTCGAGCTTGTCGACGGTGTCGAACTCGAACTTGATTTCCTTCCAGGTCTCCATGGCGATGGCCAGCTCGGGGCTGTGCTTGGCCGCCTCGGTAAGAATGTCGCGGGCCTCCTTCTCGATCTCGCGGCCCTCGTTACGGGCCTTGACCGAGGCCTCGAGGGCGACGCGATTGGCGGCAGCGCCGGCAGCGTTGCCCCAGGGGTGACCCTGGGTGCCGCCACCGAACTGCAGCATGGAATCATCGCCGAAGATGGTCACCAGGGCCGGCATGTGCCAGACGTGGATACCACCGGACGCGACGGCGAAGACGCCGGGCAGGGAGCCCCAATCCTGATCGAAGAACACGCCGCGGGACCGGTCCTCCGGCACGAAGGATTCGCGCAGCTGGTCGACGAAACCGAGGGTGGAATTGCGGTCACCCTCCAGCTTGCCCACCACGGTGCCGGTGTGCAGGTGATCGCCGCCGGACAGGCGCAGACACTTGGCCAGCACGCGGAAATGGATGCCATGCTTGGGATGACGGTCGATTACGGCGTGCATGGCGCGGTGGATGTGCAGCAGCATGCCGTTCTCGCGGCACCAGTTGGCCAGGCCGGTGTTGGCGGTGAAGCCACCGGTCAGGAAGTCGTGCATCATGATGGGAGAGCCCACTTCCTTGGCGAACTCGGCGCGCTTGTACATCTCTTCCGGAGTCGAAGCGGTGACGTTCAGGTAGTGGCCCTTGCGCTCACCGGTCTCCTGCTGCGCCTTCTGGATGGCCTCGCCGACGAACTCGAAGCGGTCGCGCCAGCGCATGAAGGGCTGGGAGTTGACGTTCTCGTCGTCCTTGGTCATGTCCAGGCCGCCGCGCAGACACTCATAGACTGCGCGCCCGTAGTTCTTGGCGGACAGGCCCAGCTTCGGCTTGATGGTGGCACCCAGCAGCGGACGCCCATACTTGTTGAGGCGATCGCGCTCGAGCTGGATACCAGCCGGCGGGCCGCCACAGGTCTTGATGTAGGCGATCGGGAAGCGGATGTCTTCCAGACGCAGATGACGCAGGGCCTTGAAGCCGAACACATTGCCGACCAGGGAGGTCAGCACGTTGACGACCGAGCCTTCCTCGAAGAGATCGATGGGGTAGGCGATGAAGGCATAAAAGGACTCGCTGTCGCCCGGCACGTCTTCGATGCGGTAGGCGCGGCCCTTGTAGTACTCCATGTCGGTCAGCAGTTCCGACCAAACGGTGGACCAGGTGCCGGTAGAGGACTCAGCGGCAACCGCGGCCGCCACCTCTTCATTCGGCACACCAGACTGGCCGGTGCACTTGAAGCAGGCCAACAAGTCTGTGTCCAGGGGTACGTAATCCGGCGTCCAGTACATATCGCGGTATTCTTTAACACCGGCGTCGTATTTCTTCGCGCTCATGCTCAGCTCCTGTTGGTCTGTTCTACGTCTGCTTCGCCTGCCGAAGCCATAAAAAAATCGGGGTTAATTCTACGGCGTTTCGCAACCCGTTAAAAATAAAAAGTTTTGATTCGAGTTATCAACCACCGCCAATGTGTCGATGGGACGCCCCAGCGATGCGGCCGACATCTTCGGAAATCTAACTGGGGCGAAAGCTTAAAGATCCCGCGTCATAAGCGGAAATTGTTTTATCCAATATGATGTATTGTTCTCAGTCTATAAATCAAAGAACAGGAATTTCCCCCAGGACCGACGCCGCAGTGGACCTTCCAAAATCGCCCTCCGGCCTCCGCGTTACCCAAATAAGCGCCTATAAAACAGCTTGTTGCCTCACGATTTCGGTAGGATGCAAGGGCCCAGGAAGCGGCGATTGCGGGGTTCGACAGGGGGGGCGAACCCGCACCGCGCCCGTCGCCGGGTTAGTGGAAAGAGGGCCTGGGACGCCCCGAAACAGGCCTTGGCGGCATTGATCTTCGCTGCCGCCGCTTGATCCGAACTCGCCGGTTCCGGGATAATTACCCTGGTCGGCGAAGCGAAATCGTCTCTGGCGTTCTCCGTCGCCCGGAACCAGCCTCGCACCATTGCAGTCGTCTGCGCAGGGCGTGCACCGAACAATCCTCATGGCATTACTGGAGGGCGTCGCCGCGGCGCTGTAAACTGCATGATCAAGCTCAGGACCTATGTATACGTCGACTCGCTGCAGCCGCAGTTGGCCGAATACATGGCCACCGTGTCCCAAGGCTTTCTGCCGATCCCGGGCGACGCCTGCCTCTGGGTCGAGGTCTCGCCAGGCATGTCGGTGCACCGCCTGACGGACATCGCCCTCAAGGCCACGCGCGTGCACCTGGCGCAACAGGTGGTGGAGCGGGCCTTCGGCTCGATGGTGATTCACCAACGGGATCAAAGCGATGTCCGCGAGGCGGGCCGCATCTTGCTGTCCCACATGCGGGCTCGACAGCAAGACCGGGAACCCTGCCGCATCGCTTGGCAGGAAACCATCCGCGCCATGACCCCGGACCACACGGTGCTGATCAACCGTCAAAGCCGCCGCGGCTCCATGATCCTGCCCGGCCAAAGCATGTTCATCCTCGAGACGGAGCCCGCCGGATACATCGTCTATGCCGCCAACCAAGCGGAAAAGGCGGCCAATATAACGATAATCGACGTGCGTGCGGTCGGGGCCTTCGGCCGCCTGACCATCTCCGGGCGGGAGGCGGACGTCGACGAGGCGGCAGCCGCTGCGGTGGCGGCGGCACAAAACCCGGCTTATAGCTAAAAGGACGCACTCGCTACTGAGGCCCAGACTTTTCGCAGCGAAGCCAGAAGCTGCTTGACCCGATAATTCGGCCCAAGCCTGCTCTGGAGGAGTCGATTCTATGCATCGCAGAGAACTACTGGCCTTGCTGGCCCGCCATCAGACCCGTTTCATGGAAGAGGCGGCCTATATCGACCGGGCACGGGCGTTCGTAGAGGCCCACGAGGACTGCTTCTATTGCGACCTCTGGCCCGGACACGTCACCGGCTCGGCCTGGGTGGTAAGCCCGGACCGGCGCAGGGTGTTGCTGTTGCATCACCGCAAGCACGACCAGTGGTTCCAGCCCGGCGGCCATGCGGACGGGGACGCGGACATTCTGCGGGTAGCCCTGCGCGAAACCTCGGAAGAAACCGGCCTGGACCCCTCTCACATCCGATTGGTCAACGGCGAGGTGTTCGACGTCGATATCCACACCATCCCGGCCAGCCACCGGGGGCCTCAGCACCAGCACTTCGATATCCGCTTCCTGGTGGAAATGGACGACGATCTGGCGATCCCGGGCAACGACGAATCCCACGACATCCTCTGGGTTCCCCTGGCCGAAGTGGCGCGCTTCAACAACAACCGCTCCACCCATCGCATGGTGGAAAAGACCCGCCGGATGCGCGCCGCGACCGTCGTCTGAACCGCCGCCCCAGCGCCCTTGGTTTCATCGCCAGGGCCGATTGAAGCGGGCCGGGCGAATGAAACGCACTGGCAAGGTCGGCGATCCAGCGCTCGCCTCAGCGCACCAGCAGCAGCGGGCTGTTGACGCGTTCCAACAGTTCCTGGAGTTGCTCCGGTTGCTCGGGCATTACAGTCCGCATTGGAAGAATCAGGGCGATGCCGCACAGGCCGGCGAGGCGCGCGGGCAGCGACTCGTCGGTAATGTCGGCCGGGCAATCCACCAGACGCGCAATCAGCCCCTCCTTTTCCAGGCGGAGGATTGCCTCTGCGTGCAGTTCCTCGGTAGCGGCCCGGTCGGGCCCCGCTACGAACACGGTGAGTTGGGCGCTGTGGGTCTGGAGCAGGGCGGCCCCGACCCGCAACGTCCGCTTGCCGGCCTTGGAGCCGGTGAATACCACGTACACCGTTGGCTCGCGCCGCACCCGGTCGGGGGTAACCAAGCCCGCGGCACTGCGCCGGCGCTCCCCCACCAACAACAGGTCGCAGCGGTCCCCGGCTTCCAGCAACAGTTGCAGGCGGGGTCCACGGGGAAAAAATCCCTTCGGTAGCGGCGGTGGGTCAGGCGGATTTTGCCGTGACTGGTGAACAATGTGGCGCTGCGG
>CBDUCL010000040.1:0-17908 GCA_965365625.1 uncultured Chromatiales bacterium
TCTGCGTCTCCACCGGCGATGGACCCGGCTTGGAGACCGGTTTCGACCTGGGGCTGAGCGAGATCGAGGACGGCTTCCTGGTCAGCCCGGGCAGCGATGTCGGGCGCGGGTTGGCTTCGGACTTGGAGCTGGAGCCCGCCGCCGCGGCCCAAATGGAGGAGGCCAATGCGGCGCTGATGGCGGCCGCCGCCGCCCAGACTCGAGCCTTGCCCGGCCGCCGCCTGCGCGACGCCCTGTTTGGCCAGCTCGACCATGGGCGCTGGCAGGTGGTGGCCGAGCGCTGCCTGGCCTGCGGCAATTGTACCGCGGTCTGCCCCACCTGCTTCTGCTTCACCGAGCACAGCGAGTTGGGCGCGGACCGGGCCGAGCAGCAGCGGCGCTGGGGCTCCTGTTTCAGCGACGAGCACGGCGCGGTGCACGGGCGGGCGGTGCGCGAGAGCATCTGCGCCCGCTACCGCCAGTGGGTCACCCACAAGCTCGCCGGTTGGCATGACCAGTACGGGCGCTCCGGCTGCGTCGGCTGCGGGCGCTGCCTGAGCTGGTGTCCGGTGGAGATCGATCTAACCGCGGAGGTGGCGGCGATCTGCGGGGGACTGGCCGATGACTGAGCCTTGCCTGCCCATGACCGCCCTGATCGAGCAACGGCGGGAAGAGGCTCAAGGGGTATTCACCCTGCGCCTGCGACTGGACGACCCGGCCCAACAGGCCGCCTACCGCTTCGCCCCGGGTCAGTTCAATATGCTCTATCTGTTCGGGGTCGGTGAGGTGCCGATTTCCATCGCCTCAGACCCCCGGGATCGGGACCATTTGGAGCACACCATCCGCGCCGTTGGCCGGGTCACCAACGGCCTGGCCGGGTTGCAGCCCGGCGACCGCCTGGGCCTGCGCGGCCCTTTCGGTCGCGGCTGGCCGGTTGAGGAGGCGCGCGGGCTGGACCTGATCCTGATCACCGGCGGCCTCGGCTGCGCCCCTGTGGTGTCGATGATTCAGTACCTGATGCGCCGGCGCCCGGACTACGGGCGCCTGTTCATCCTGCAGGGCGTGGCCTGTGCGGATCATCTGATCTGGCGCAGTCGCTTCGAGGCCTGGGGAAAGCAGGGCGACACCCTGGTGCTGTTGGCCGCCGACCAGCCCTGCTCCAACTGGCCCGGGCGCCAGGGCCAGGTCACCGACCTGTTGTCGGACCTGGACTTCGACCCCGAACGCAGCCTGGCCATGCTCTGTGGGCCCGAGCTGATGATGCTGGCGGCTGTGGGCCTGCTGCGCGAGCGGGGGCTGGCGGACGAGCGGATCTGGCTCAGCTTGGAGCGCAATATGCAGTGCGCCGACGGCCTTTGCGGCCACTGCCAGATCGGTCCGCGCCTGGTATGCCGGGACGGGCCGGTGTTTCCCTACCCGGAGATCGCCGACTTTTTCGGCGCCCGAGGATTCTGAGCATGAGCGCGCGGCCCAGCCTGGGGGTGTACAAGTTCAGCTCTTGCGACGGCTGCCAGCTCGCCCTGCTCAACCTGGGCGAAGGACTGCTGGCACTGTCCCGAGAGGTGGAGATCGTGCACTTCGCCGAGGCCGGTCCCCTGGACCCGGAGCGCCCGGTGGATATCGCCCTGGTCGAGGGCAGCCTGTCCGGCCCGGCCGACCTGGACCGCGTCCGCGCCATCCGCAGCCGCAGCCGCTGGCTGCTGGCGCTAGGGGCCTGCGCCACCTCCGGCGGCCTGCAGGCCCTGCGCAACCTGGCCGACCGTCAGGAGTGGCTGCAGGCGGTCTATCCCAATGCGGAATACCTGGCCGGCCTGGGCGACGCGACCCCCCTGAGCCAGGCGGTACGGGTGGACCTGGAACTCTGGGGCTGTCCGGTCACCGGGCGCCAGGTCCTGGCCGCGGTGCGCGACCTGCGGGCGGGGGTGGTCCCGCGCCGCGAACGCGAGACCCTGTGCCTGGAGTGCAAGCGGCGGCAGCGGGTGTGCACCCTGGTAAGCGCCGGCGCCCCCTGTCTCGGGCCGGTGACCCGGGCCGGCTGCGGCGCTTTGTGCCCCAGTTTCGGCCGTGCCTGCTATGGCTGCACCGGACCTGCGGAGACCCTCAATGCGGGGTCCCTCGGCCGTTGCATCGCCGGTCTGGGGTTGCTGCCGGACGAGCGGGCGCGCTGCTTTCTCCTGTTTCACAGCAGCGTACCGGCATTCCGCGCGGCGGGGGCCGGAACCGAGGGCAGGCGGCGGTGAGCGAGAGCCGGGAACTGCGGATCCGGGTGCCGGTGCTGACCCGGGTGGAAGGCGAGGGGGCGCTGCGCATCGATATCGCCGAGGGCCGGATCGAGCGCCTGCAGCTGAGCATCTTTGAGCCGCCGCGGCTGTTCGAAAAACTGGTCGAGGGCTACCCGTACGACGCCCTGCCCGATATGCTGGCGCGGGTCTGCGGCATCTGCCCGGTGGCCTACCAGGTGACCGTGGCCCAGGCCCTGGAGCAACTGTTCGCCTGCCGCTTGGGGCCCGAATCCCAGGCCCTGCGCCGGGCCATGTACTGCGGCGAGTGGCTGCAGAGCCACAGTCTGCACATCCACCTGCTGGCGCTGCCGGATTTCCTCGGCTTCGACAGCGCCATTGCCATGGCCGAGCGCTATCCGGACCAGCTGCGCCGGGGACTGCGGCTGCAGCAGCTGGGCAACCGCCTGATCGAGCTGCTGGGGGGGCGCGCGGTGCACCCGGTGGGGCTGCGGGTGGGCGGCTTTCACCGCCTGCCGGGGCCGGCCGCGGTGGCGGCGCTGGCGGCAGACCTGGAGGCGGCGGCGGAAGACGCCGAGACCCTCTTTCATTGGTGCGCCGAGCTGGATTATCCGACCGATCACCAGGTATTCACCAGCGTCGCCCTCAGCCACCCCGAGGACTACGCCATCGAGGCCGGCACCATTATCTCGGGCGGGGGTCTCCACATCGATATCAGCGAGTACGACGACTGGTTCGAACAGTATCAGCTACCCCATTCCACCGCCCTGTACAGCCACCTGGAGGAACAGCCCTACTTGGTGGGTCCCCTGGCACGGGTCAATCTCAACCTGCATCAGCTACCGGAGCCGGTGCGCCGGGCTTTGAACGAGTCCCCTGTCCGCTTTCCCAGCCACAATATGTTCCACAGCCTGCTGGCGCGGGCCGCCGAGGTCTGGTTCGCCGTCATCGAGGCGGCCCGCCTGCTGCGTCAGTATCGTCCGCCGGCCGAGCCCGCGGAGCCGCTGGCGCCCCGGCCCGGTATCGCGGTGGGGGCCACCGAGGCCCCGCGCGGCCTGTTGTGGCAGCGGATCCGCATCGGCGAGAAGGGCCGGGTGCGCCAGGCCCGTATCGTCCCCCCCACCAGCCAGAACCAGGCCCGCATCGAGGCCGACCTGGAACACGCCCTGACCGCCCTGGGTCTGGACCGGCCGGAGCCGGAGCTGCGCCGGCGGGCCGAGCGGGTGGTGCGCAACTACGATCCCTGCATCTCCTGCGCCGCACACTTCCTGCGCCTGGAGGTCAACCAGAGATGAGCCGGTTGGTGCTTGGCATCGGCTCGCCCTTCGGTGCCGACCGGCTGGGTTGGCTGGCCGTCGACGCCCTGGCCTCGGCTGGCCTGGAGAGTCGCTGGCCGGGGCTGCGCCTGCTCAAGCTGGACCGCCCGGGCAGCCGGTTGCTGGCGGCCCTGGACGGTGCCGAGCAGGCGTTGCTGATCGATGCCCTGGACGGACCCGGCGCTCCTGGGTCGTTGCGGCGGATCGACCCCGCCGAGTTGGCCGCCGATGGGGCTGGGCTGTCCGGGCACCGGTTCGGGGTAGCCGAGACCCTGGCCCTGGCCCGCGCCCTCGGGATCCTGCCGCCGCGGCTGGCGCTCTATGGTATCCAGGCCGGTTGCGGGCCCTGGCCGGAGCCGCTCGGGCTGCCCGCTGCCAGCCGGCAGCGGCTGCTGCGGGAGGTGCGGGACGAGCTGAAAGCGTCCGGCTTGCAGCCCCCCGTTGCTGCCGCGACCCTGGGCTGAGAGCCAGCTCGATTGTCGATGTCCCCATCCCGCCAACGCCGGCTTGCCCTGATGTTGACCCGGATCGAGGCCGAGCTGCGCCGGCTCGGGCTTTGGTCCGCACTGCCGCCCCCCGCCGCGGCGCTGCAGAGCACCCTGCCGTTCTGTCTCGATACCCTGGCCTTCGAGCAATGGTTGCAATGGGTGTGCTTGCCCCGCTTCTGGGCCCTGCTGCAGCAGGATGGCCAGCTGCCGGAGCGCTGCAGCATCGCTCCGATGGCCGAGGTCTGGTTCGAGGGCAAGGCCATCGATGCGGAGAACCTGATCGAGCTGCTGCGGGCGTTCGACCAAGCCCTGACCGCTAAGGACTGATTCTGCGTTCATTCTGGGTTCAGTCGCCGCCGCCGATACTGGAATCGTCGGCAGCGAGCGGCTGCCCGGAAACCAACGGAGGCGAATCATGTACCCAAGAAGCTGGCAGAGAGTGATCCTTTCCTGGCTGCTGCTGGCCCTGGCCAGTCCCGGCCTGCAGGCGGATTGGCGGCCGCACGATCGAGATCTGATTGACCTCGAGGTGGTAACCGAGCGTGGGCGTGAGTTGCCTCAGTATCCGGTGGACCTGGGAGGCCGCTACTACAAGGCCTATCTGGAGGCCCGCCGGGGCGCCGAGTACGGGTTGCGGGTGCGCAACCGCAGCGGTAAACGGATCGGCTTGGTGATCGCGGTGGACGGGCGCAATATCCTCAACGGCGAGTTCTCGGAGATGGGCCCGGACGAGCCCATGTATGTGCTGGGGCCCCACGAGCGGGCGGAGTACGACGGTTGGCGGACCGGGCGCGACCGGGTGCACCGCTTCTACTTTACCGGCGCGGGCGATTCCTATGCCGCGGCTTGGGGCGACCACAGCGCGATGGGAGTGATCGCGGTGGCCGTGTACCGAGAGCGTGAGGCGGAGGCCGGGGTCTATCGGCCGCGCCGCAAGCACCGGGCCGAGGCCGAGGGCGCGGGCACCGGTTTTGGAGACGAGGCTTGGTCGCCGAGCCGGCGGGTCGACTTCGCCCCGCGCCGGCGTGCCAGCGCCCAGTATTTTCTCAAGTACGAGTGGCCCCGGACCCTGTGCCGGCTGGGGGTGAGCGACGATTGCCGGGGTCGGCGCAACCGCTTCTGGCCCGGGGACGAGGGATACGCGGCCTATCCGCCGGGTTTTTTCCGCCATTGAGCCGGCGCCGGAACGGCGGCGGTGGCATCGCCGCCGCCGATCCCTTATCGTATGCCGCTGGTTGAATTTAGAGGTACAGTGCCGATGCCGTCGTTCGATGTGGTTTCCGAGGTGGATCTGCAGGAGGTCCGCAATGCGGTGGACCAGGCCAACCGGGAGGTGGACACCCGCTTCGACTTCAAGGGCGTGGACGCGCGCTTCGAACTGAGCGGCTCGGCGGTCGAGCTCAGAGCGGAGCAGGAATTCCAATTGCAGCAGATGATGGATATTTTGCGCCAGAAGCTGGTCAAACGGAAAGTCGATATCGACTGCATGGAGATCGGCGAACCCCAGACCAGCCTCAACGCGGCTCGCCAGACGGTGACCATCCGCCAGGGGGTGGACGCGGAACTGGCCAAGCGTATGGTCAAGGCGATCAAGGGCGCCAAGCTCAAGGTCCAGGCCCAGATCCAGGGCGATCAGGTGCGGGTGACCGGAAAAAAGCGCGACGACCTGCAGCAGGTCATCGCATTATTGCGGGAGGCCAACTACGGGCTGCCGCTCCAATTCGTCAATTTTCGGGACTGATTATGTTGCTAATGAATACCAAGTTGGGCGCGGGTGTGTGTGGGCTGTTGCTGTCGGTGGCGGTCTCTCTGCCGGCGCTGGCCGGCGAGGGCGTCGAGGCGCCGGAGGCAGTGCTGGTGGGCCTGCACAAGATCTTCCCGGGCACCCCCGTGGACAGCGTCAAGCCGGCGGGCATGCCTGGCCTCTACCAGGCCACCATCGGCGCACGCCTGTTCTACGTCAGCGAAGACGGCAAGTACCTGATGCAGGGCAATCTGTACGATATCGACGCCCGCACCAACCTCACCGAGGCCGCCGAGGCCGAGATTCGCCTGGCTGCCATGCAGGAGATGAAAGAGGACCAGATGGTGATCTTCGAGCCCAAGGAGGCCAAGCACACGATCACCGTGTTCACCGACATCGACTGTGGCTACTGTCGCAAGCTGCATAACGAGATGGAAGCCTACAACGACCAGGGCATTCGGGTGCGCTACCTGTTCTACCCCCGCAGCGGCCCCAATTCGCCTTCCTTTGACAAGGCGGTGTCGGTCTGGTGCGCCGATGACCGTAATCAGGCAATGACCGACGCCAAGGCCGGCAAGCCGGTGGAGCCCCGCAAGTGTGACAACCCGGTGGCCGATCACTATGCCCTGGGCGGTGCCATGGGCGTGCGCGGGACCCCGGCCATCTTCCTGGAGGACGGCGAGATGTTGCCGGGCTACGTGCCGGCAGACCGCCTGGCCAAGGCCCTGGATACCTCCCCGGCCAAGCAGGCCAACTGAGACCCAGTCAGCGCCCGGGCCCGCCCCGGGCGCTGCCGCTCAACGCTCCAGGTATTGGAGCTTGTCCGGCACCCCGTTCCATTCGTCGGCGTCCGCCGGCGCCTCCTTGATCTCGCTGATCACCGGCCAGTTGGCGCACAGCTCCGCGTTCAGCTCCAGAAAATGCGACTGCTCGTCCGGCAGGTCGTCCTCGCTGAAGATCGCCTCCGCCGGGCACTCCGGCTCGCATAGGGCACAGTCGATGCACTCGTCCGGGTCGATGGCGAGAAAGTTTGGCCCCTCGTGGAAGCAGTCCACCGGACACACCTCCACGCAGTCGGTGTATTTGCAGCGGATGCAGTTCTCGGTTACCACATAGGTCATGGCTGGGTCTCCTGTACGCGGTGGGGCGAGGTTATGGTTTAAAACCAGGTTGAGCCTCTCGGCCGATTCCGGATCGGCGCGGGGGCGCGCCTCCTACGACGGCGCTGGGCTCGCGCTTGCCGTTCGGGGTCATGGCTCCACCTTGCGATGTAAGAACCCTATAGATCAGCGTTGGCCTAAGTCAACGCCTTGAGCCGATACAGGGCATCCAGGGCCTGGCGCGGGCTGAGCTGGTCCGGGTCGAGCTCGGCCAAGGCGTCTAGGGCCGGGTGCTCGGGCTCCGGGGGGAACAGCGACAGCTGGCTGCCCTGGCGCTCGCTGTGGCGGTGCGCGCTGTCTTCGAGTTCCCGCAGGCGTCGCTTGGCCTGCTCGATCACCGTCCGCGGTACTCCGGCCAGGGCGGCCACCTGCAGGCCGTAGCTCTGGTTGGCTGGACCCTCGCGCAGGGCGTGCAGAAACACGATCGAGTCCCCGTGCTCCACTGCGTCCAGGTGTACGTTGGCGATATTGGGGTACTCCTCGGGCAGGGTGGTGAGCTCGAAGTAGTGGGTGGCGAACAGGGTGAAGGCGCGGATGCGCCCGGCCAGCTCCAGGGCGCTGGCCCAGGCCAGGGAGAGTCCGTCGAAGGTGCTGGTGCCGCGCCCCACCTCGTCCATCAGCACCAGGCTCTGGTCGCTGGCGTTGTGCAGGATATTGGCGGTCTCCTCCATCTCCACCATAAAGGTCGAGCGGCCGCCGGCCAGGTCGTCGGCGGCGCCGATGCGCGAGAAGATGCGGTCCACCGGGCCCAGCTCGGCAGCCGCGGCCGGCACATAGCTGCCGGCGTAGGCGAGCAACAGAATCAGGGCGCACTGGCGCATGTAGGTGGACTTGCCGCCCATATTGGGCCCGGTAATGATCAACATGCGCCGGTGCTCGTCCAGGGTCAGGCCGTTGGCCACGAAGTCGCCTGCGCTCGCTTGCTCCACCACCGGGTGGCGGCCGTCGCGGATGCGGATTCCGGGGCCTTGGCTCAGTTGCGGCGGGCTCAGCTCCAGGCGCCGCGCCCGCTCGGCCAGGTTGGCCAACACGTCCAGGCAGGCCAGGGCCTCGGCGCTGGCCTGGAGCGGCCCGAGGTCGGCACCCAGGCGCTCCAGCAGGTCGTCGTACAGGGCCTTCTCCCGCGCCAAGGAGCGCTCGCGGGCGCTCAGCACCTGGTCCTCGAACTTTTTCAGCTCCGGCGTGATGTAGCGCTCGGCCCCCTTCAGGGTCTGGCGCCGCACGTAGTCCTCGGGCACTTGGTCCGACTGGCTGCGGCTGATCTCGATGTAATAGCCGTGCACCCGGTTGTAGCTGACCTTGAGGTTGGCGATACCGCTGCGCTCCCGCTCGCGTTGTTCCAGGTCGAGCAGGAATTGGGCGGCGTTTTCCGACAGTCCGCGCAGCTCGTCGAGCTCGGCGTCGTAGCCGGGGGCCAGCACCCCGCCGTCGCGGATCAGCACCGGCGGCTGTTCGATAATGGCCCGCTGCAGCCGCTCATGGGTCTCCGGATGGTTGCCGGCCTGCCCCGCCAGCTCCGCCAACAGCGGGCTGTCCAGGGGCGCCAGCAGCCGCTGTAGCTCGGGCAGGCAGCCCAGCGCGTCCCGCAGCACCGTCAGGTCCCGGGGCCGCGCCGACTTCAGGGCCACCCGGGCCAGGATGCGCTCGACGTCGCCGACCCCGCCCAGCAGTTCCCTCAGGCCGTCTTCGGCGCCCTGGTCCAGCAGCTCGCCGATGGCGGCGTGGCGGCCCCGCACCCGGGCGGCGTCACGCAGCGGGCGGTTGAGCCAGCGCCGCAGCATGCGCCCGCCCATGGCGGTGACGGTGCGGTCCATGACGCCGGCCAGGGTGTGGCGGGGCTGGCCGCTGAGGCTGTGGTCGATCTCCAGGTTGCGGCGGGTGGCCGCATCGATGACGATGGCGTCCTCGCGCCGTTCCAGGCTCAGGCCCCGCAGGTGGGGCAGGGCGCCCTGCTGGGTATCGCGCAGGTATTGCAGCAGGCAGCCGGCGGCGGCCACCGCCAGGGGCACCCCGTCGACCCCGAATCCGCCCAGGTCTCGGGTGCCGAACTGGCGGCTGAGCAGGCGCCTGGCGCTGTCGAGCTCGAAGTGCCAGGCCGGGCGCCGGGTCACGCCGGTGCCGCGCCCCGGCTCCAGGCGCGGCGGCAAGGGTGCGTCTTCCGCCAGCAGCAGCTCCGCCGGGCGCAGTCGCTCCAGTTCCCCGGCCAGGGCCTCGCCGGTGCTCAGTTCCTGCACGCTGAAGCGGCCCCCGGCCAGGTCCAGCACCGCCAGTCCGCAGCGCTCGCCGTCCTGGTGCAGGGCCGCCAACAGGTTGTCCCGGCGTTCCTCCAGCAGGGCCTCGTCGGTCAGGGTGCCGGGGGTGACGATGCGCACCACCTTGCGTTCCACCGGCCCCTTGCTGGTCGCCGGGTCGCCGATCTGCTCGCAGATCGCCACCGATTCGCCGAGCCGTACCAGCTTGGCCAGGTAGCCCTCGGCGGCGTGGTAGGGCACCCCGGCCATGGGGATCGGCCGGCCGGCGGACTGACCGCGCTTGGTCAGCGTGATGTCAAGGAGCCGGGCGGCCTTCTCCGCGTCTGCGTAAAACAGCTCGTAGAAGTCGCCCATGCGATAGAACAGCAGCAACTCCGGGTGCTCGGCTTTGAGCGCCAGGTACTGCTGCATCATCGGGGTGTGCTGGGCCTTGGGCTTGGCCAAGTCAATTCCCCCGTCGGCGACGCGTTGGTACGCTCACTCGAAGTCGTAGTGTTTTTCGACCGGTTCCAGCACCTCCCAGGTGCAGGACAGGCCGGCCGGGAAGATGACCAGATCGCCGCGGCCGAACCGTTCGGGCTCGCCGCCCTCGGGGGTGACGATGACCTTGCCGCGGATGAAGTAACAGGTCTCCTGCTGGTCGTAGTGCCAGGGGAACTTGGAGACCTCCTTTTTCCAGACCGGCCAGTCGAACACCCCGAGCACTTCCAGCTTCATGGGCGAGGCCTTGTGTTCGCAGAGAATGGAATTCATGGGCAGAACCTGTTAAGAGTTGTGGTAACGGCTGGGCAGTTTAGCAGGCTCGGCCCCTTCTCAGAACCGGTTGCGAAGTCGTGGACAGCGCCAGGGTCGGCGCGCCGCCGGCTGAGTGATCGGTGGAGCACAAAAACGATGCAAAACGAGCTCTATCCCCAGGTCGAGGCCCTGGGCGAGCGCCTGCGCCAGCTGGGCTGGCGCCTGGCGCTGGCGGAATCCTGCACCGGGGGCTGGCTGGCCAAGCTGGTCACCGACGTTCCCGGCAGCAGCGACTGGTTCGACCGCGGCTTCGTCACCTACAGCAACCAAGCCAAGCAGGAGATGCTGGGGGTGGATGACGAGACCCTGGCCAACTTCGGTGCGGTCAGCGGTGAGACGGCGCGGGCCATGGTAGCCGGCGCCCTGACCCACAGCGGCGCCGAGCTGGCCCTGGCCATTACCGGTATTGCCGGGCCTGGCGGCGGCAGCATCGACAAGCCGGTGGGTACGGTCTGGTTCGCCTGGGGCAAAACCGGCTCTGACGCCCGGGCCGCCCGCGAGCGCTTCGAAGGCGACCGTGAGGCGGTGCGCCGCCAGGCGGTGGCCTATGGCCTGGCCCGGCTGCAGGACCTGGTGGATGCCGCCTAGCGAGCGCCTGTTCTTCGCCCTGCAGCCGGAGGCGTCGGTGCGCGCCGGCCTGCAGGGGATCGCCGCCTCCCTGCCCGAGCACCGGGGTCGCCCCGTGCACCCGGCGGACCGCCACATCACCCTGGTCTTTCTGGGCGAGATCGGGCCGGAGCAGCGGGCCTGCGCCGAGCGGGCTGCCGCTGGGGTCAAGGGGCGGCCCTTCGAGCTGAGCATCGACCGCCTCGGCTATTGGCCGCGCCCGCGCATTCTCTGGGCCGGCTGCAGCCAGATCCCGGAGACCCTGCTGGCGCTGGTGCAGCGGCTGCAGCAGGCCCTGCTCGCCTGCGGCTTCCGCCCCGAGACTCGCCCCTTTGCCCCGCACGTCACCCTGGCCCGCAAGGCCCACAAGTTGGCCGGTGGCGAGCTGGACCGGCCCCTCGTCTGGCCGGTGCGCTCGTTCGTCCTGATGGGCTCGGATCTGGACGCCCCGCCGCCCCGTTACCGGGTATTGGCGCGCTGGCCCCTGGGCTGAATTTGCCCTGCTGGGGGGCGGGTTACCTCAGGCCGGTTCCTGTGTGATAATCGCTGGATATTTTTCCACGAGGGCAGCGCCGGAATAAGGGCGTTTCCCGCCCGGGGCAGGGAGTCCCGTGATTTTCGGTCGCCTGAGCGGCCGAATAAAGAAGGGATTCGACATTCTCACTTTTTCGAATTCCTTGCCGAAGACTGCCAGGGGAGGGCGTTTTCGGCATTTCCTTAAGATTACTGCGCCGGCCGGGTCACCGGGCGGCCCCGGAGGGGAGGAGCGGATGGACGATAATCGCAAGAAGGCCCTGAGCGCCGCGCTCGGGCAGATCGAAAAGCAGTTCGGCAAGGGCTCGATCATGCGCATGGGCGACACCCAGGCGGATCGCAGCCTGCAGGTGGTGTCCACCGGCTCCCTGGGGTTGGACATTGCTCTCGGGGTGGGCGGGGTGCCGCGCGGGCGGGTGATCGAGGTCTACGGCCCGGAGTCCTCGGGCAAGACCACACTGACCCTGCAGGTGATTGCCGAGGCCCAGAAGCTGGGCGGCACCGCCGCCTTCGTCGACGCCGAGCACGCCCTCGATCCCCAGTACGCGGAAAAGCTCGGGGTGCAGATCGACGACCTGCTGGTGTCTCAGCCCGACACTGGAGAGCAGGCCCTGGAGATCACCGACATGCTGGTGCGCTCCGGCGCGGTGGATGTGGTGGTGGTGGATTCGGTGGCCGCGCTGACTCCCAAGGCCGAGATTGAGGGGGAGATGGGCGACAGCCACATGGGGCTGCAGGCGCGCCTGATGTCCCAGGCCCTGCGCAAGCTGACCGCCAATATCCAGCGCACCAATACCCTGGTTATCTTCATCAACCAGATCCGCATGAAGATCGGGGTGATGTTCGGCAACCCGGAAACCACCACCGGCGGCAATGCGCTCAAGTTCTATGCCTCGGTGCGGCTCGACATCCGGCGCACCGGCGCGATCAAGAAGGGCGACGAGGTGATCGGCAACGAGACCCGGGTCAAGGTGGTCAAGAACAAGGTAGCGCCGCCCTTCAGGCAGGCCAACTTCGAGATCCTCTATGGCGAGGGTATCTCGCGCCAGGGCGAGATCATCGAACTCGGGGTCAAGGAGGGCCTGATCCAGAAGTCCGGCGCCTGGTACAGCTACAACGGCGATCGCATCGGCCAGGGCAAGGACAATGTGCGCAACTTCCTGAAGGAGAACCCGGACATCGCCGACGAGATCGAGGCCCAGATCCGGGTCAAGGCGTTTCCCCAGCCGGTACCCCGGGAGACCGGCGAGAAGGCCTTGGAGGCGGAGGCCTGAGCGATCCCCTCCGAACCGGGCAGGAGATCGAGCAGGCGGCGGTGCGCCTGCTGGCCGGTCGCGAGCATAGCCGGGCCGAGCTGGTCGCCAAGCTGGCCCAGCGGGGCTTCAGCGCCGATGCGCTGGAGCCGGTGCTGGACGACCTTTCCGGGCGCGGCCTGCAAAGCGATGCCCGCTTCACCGAGCAGTTCGTGGCCGCCCGCATGCGGCGGGGTTCCGGGCCGCTGAAGATCCGCGCCGAGCTGCGCCAGCGGGGTGTCGCCGAGGAACTGATCGCCCGGGAGCTCGACATCGATCCGGAGGTCTGGCTGGAGCGCCTGCGGCTGGTGCACGAGCGAAAATTCGGCAGTGCCCCTCCAAGCGACCGCAAGGACATGGCGCGGCGCATCCGCTTTCTGGAATCCCGGGGTTTCAGCGGAGAGCTGATTCAGCGGCTGTTGCGGGAGCGGTGAAATAACCGAATAATTGGCCTTTTGGGTCACAGACTCCGAACAGGCCGAATCCCCGCCATGAAAAGCAGCGCAGAGCTCCGCCAGGAATTTCTCGAATTCTTCCGCAGCCGCGGCCACGAGGTGGTGGCCAGCAGCCCCCTGGTGCCCCATGGCGATGCCACCCTGCTGTTCACCAACGCAGGCATGGTGCAGTTCAAGGATGTGTTTCTCGGCCGCGAGCAGCGCGGCTACAGTCGCGCCGCCAGTTCCCAACGCTGCGTGCGCGCCGGCGGCAAGCACAACGACCTGGAAAACGTCGGCTATACCGCCCGCCACCACACCTTCTTCGAGATGCTGGGCAACTTCAGCTTCGGCGACTACTTCAAGCGCGATGCCATTCGCTACGCCTGGGAGTTCCTGACCGGCAGCATGGGCCTGGCCCCGGAGCGGCTCTGGGTCACCGTCTACGAGGACGATGACGAGGCGGCCGATATCTGGCTCGGGGAGATCGGGGTGGATCCGGCGCGCTTCTCCCGCATCGGCGACAAGCCCGGCGGCAAGCGCTACGCCAGCGACAATTTCTGGTCCATGGGCGACACCGGCCCCTGCGGCCCTTGCACCGAAATCTTCTACGACCATGGCCCGGAGATCGCGGGCGGTCCCCCGGGAACACCCGAGGAGGACGGCGACCGCTATATCGAGATCTGGAACCTGGTGTTTATGCAGTACGACCGGGACGCCGCGGGCAAACTGAATCCATTGCCCAAGCCCTCGGTGGACACCGGCATGGGCCTGGAGCGGCTGGCCGCGGTGATGCAGGGGGTGCACAGCAACTACGAGATCGACCTGTTCCAGGCCCTGATACGGGCGGCTGCCGAGGTTACGGGTTGTTCGGACCTGCAGGAGAAGTCGCTGCGGGTGATCGCCGATCACATCCGCTCCTGCGCCTTCCTGATCGTCGACGGGGTATTGCCCTCCAACGAGGGTCGGGGCTATGTGCTGCGCCGCATTATCCGGCGCGCCATCCGCCACGGCTATATGTTGGGCCAGCATCAGCCCTTCTTCTACCGCCTGGTGGGTACGCTCAGCGAGCAGATGGGGGCGGCCTTCCCCGAACTGCCAGCGGCCCAGGCTCAGGTCGAGCGGGTACTGCGGCTGGAGGAAGAGCGCTTTGCCGAGACCCTGGAGCAAGGGATGCGCATCCTGGAGGAAAAGACCGCGGGCCTGAGCGCCGGCGGCGTGATTCCGGGCGAGGTGCTGTTCCTGCTCTATGACACCTACGGCTTCCCGGTAGACCTGACCGCCGATATCGCCCGCGAGCGTGGCCTGCAGGTCGACCTGCCCGGCTTCGATGCCGCCATGGACGAGCAACGGGCCCGGGCCCGGGCCGCCAGCCAGTTCGGGGCCTACCAGGGGGGCGCGGCCACAGCCGAGCTCGCCGCAGAGCGCGGAGCCACCGAGTTTACCGGCTACGACCGTATTCAGGACGGAGCCGAGGTAATCGCCCTGTTCCTCGGCGAGGAGCGGGTGGGCAGCCTGGAGGCCGGCCAAGAGGGGCTGGCGATCCTCGACCACACACCCTTCTACGCCGAGTCCGGCGGCCAGGTCGGGGACCGGGGCGAGCTGGTCGCCGCTAGTGGGCGTTTCCGGGTCGAGGATACCCAAAAGCAGCCGGGCGGCCTGTTCGGTCACATCGGCCGGCTGGCCGAGGGAGTGCTGCGGGTGGGCGACCGGGTCGAGGCCCGGGTCGACGGGGCTACCCGCCAGGCGACGGTACTCAACCACTCCGCCACCCATCTGATGCACGCGGCCCTGCGCCGCGTCCTGGGCGATCATGTGACCCAGAAGGGCTCTCTGGTGGATGCGGAGCGTTTGCGCTTCGACTTCTCCCACTTCGAGCCGGTGAGCCGCGAGCAACTGGCCGAGATCGAGCGCCTGGTGAACCAGGAGATCCGCGCCAACCAAGGGGTGCAGACCGAACTCAAAGACCTGGAAGCGGCCAAGGCCGCGGGCGCCATGGCCCTGTTCGGCGAGAAATACGATGCCCAGGTCCGGGTCGTGAGCATGGGTGACTTCTCGGTCGAACTATGCGGCGGCACCCATGTGCGAGCGGCCGGCGACATCGGTCTGTTCAAGATCGTATCGGAGTCCGGCATCGCCGCCGGCGTGCGGCGTATCGAGGCGGTCACCGGCGAGCGCGCCCTGGCCTGGGTGGCGGACGAGGAGGCGCGCCTGCTCAGGCTGGCGGGCCTGCTCAAGACCAGCCGCGACGACGTTGGCGACAAGGTGGTCCAACTGGTGGAGCGCAACCGCCGGCTGGAAAAGGAGCTGGAGCAGCTCAAGGCCAAGCTCGCCAGCGCCGCCGGCGGCGATCTGGCGGGCCAGGCGGTGGACATCGGCGGCGTCAAGCTGCTGGCCGCCAGCCTGGAAGGAGCCGATCCCAAGTCCCTGCGCGACACCATGGACCAGCTCAAGGACAAGCTCGGTTCGGCGGTGATTCTGCTGGCCACCGTGAGCGGCGGCAAGGTCAGCCTGGTGGCCGGGGTGACCAAGGACCAGACCGCCAAGGTCAAGGCGGGAGATCTGGTGCGCAGCGTGGCCGAGATCGTCGGCGGCAAGGGCGGCGGCCGACCGGATATGGCCCAGGCCGGCGGCAGTAAGCCGGAGGCCCTGCCCCAGGCCTTGGCGGCGGTTGAGCCTTGGGTGCGAGAGCGCCTCGCCGGCTGAGGCCGACTGGGTCCAGTTTCATCTTTCTCTAATATAGTGTTTAATATGCGCCCTCTGGCGCGGCTGCGTCCCGACCCGGGCGCAGCCGGATTCTTATTGCAACCGAGCGCAGGCAGATCATGGCGCTGATCGTACAAAAATACGGCGGAACCTCCGTCGGCAGCATCGAGCGCATCCAGGCGGTGGCCGCCAAGGTCAAGGCCTGCCAGGATCGCGGCCACCAGCTGGTAGTGGTGGTCTCCGCGATGTCCGGCGAGACCAACCGCCTGGTCGACTTGGCCCAGGGCATCAGCGAGCGCCCGAACCCGCGCGAACTCGACGTGCTGCTATCCACCGGCGAACAGGTCACCATCGCCCTGCTCAGCATGGCCCTGGAGCAGCGCGGCTGCGCAGCCCGCTCCTATACCGGCGGCCAGGTGCATATCCTTACCGACAGCGCCCACAACAAGGCGCGCATCCGCGACATCGACGCTGCCCGAGTGCGCGCCGACCTGGAGGCGGGCCGGGTCGTGGTCGTGGCCGGCTTCCAGGGCGTGGACCAGCAGGGCAATATCACCACCCTCGGCCGCGGCGGCTCCGACACCACCGCGGTGGCCATGGCGGCTGCGCTCAAAGCGGACGAGTGCCAGATTTTCACCGACGTTGACGGGGTCTACACCACCGACCCCCGGGTCGAGCCCAAGGCCCGGCGCCTGAACAAGATCACCTTCGAGGAGATGCTGGAAATGGCCAGCCTGGGCTCCAAGGTGCTGCAGATCCGTGCGGTGGAGTTCGCCGGCAAGTACAACGTGCCCCTGCGGGTGCTGTCCAGTTTCGAAGACGGACCCGGCACCCTGATCACCTTCGAGGACGACGTAATGGAAGAGGCAAAGATCTCCGGAATCGCTTTCAACCGCGATGAGGCCAAGCTCACCATCCTCGGCGTGCCGGACCAGCCCGGGGTGGCGCACCAGATTCTGGGGCCGGTGGCGGACGCCAACGTGGAAGTGGACATGATCATCCAGAACATCGGCGCCGACGGCAGCACCGATTTCACCTTCACCGTGCACCGCAACGACTATTCCAAGGCCCTCGAGATCCTGCAGGCCACCTGCCGCGAACTGGGCGCTAAGGAGGTGCACGGCGACACCGACATCGGCAAGATCTCCCTGGTCGGGGTAGGCATGCGTTCCCATGCCGGCATCGCCAGTCAGATGTTCGCCGCCCTGGCTAAGGAACAGATCAACATCCAGATGATCTCCACTTCCGAGATAAAGATTTCGGTGGTGGTGGCGCAAAAGTATCTGGAACTCGGCGTGCGCGCCCTGCACGAGGCCTTCGAACTGGGTCAGGAAGCGGTCTCCGAGTAAAGGGGACCTGTTCGCGTATAACCAAATGTTACAAAAGAGATACGCCCGCCCCATCAATCCTTGCTATTATCCTCATTGCTCGATGAGTCCAGAGTTGAGTATGGACCTGAGCTTGGTTGGCTGCGGAAACGGTTCGATTTTTCCCCGAGTAGCTCCGATGGGGAAAATGGTGATCGCTATAGAACCGCACAGTAGATAGGGAAAAAACAGGGAGACAGGTCAATGTTAATACTGACCCGCAGAGTTGGTGAAACTTTGATGATTGGCGACGACGTGACGGTCACGGTGCTAGGAGTAAAAGGTAACCAGGTCCGTATTGGCGTAAATGCGCCCCGTGACGTAGCGGTGCACCGGGAAGAGATTTACGAGCGCATCCAACGGGAACAGGCGGCGAAACAAGAGCCTTGACCGCCGTTTACTGCACGCCAGAAAAAGGGGTTCCTAGGGAACCCCTTTTTTTCTAGCTCGGACAGATTACCAGGGGGCGCGTGGCCTCAAAAGTCCCAGCCGGTCGGGTCGGGAAATTTCCCGAAGCTACTTGATTTTTCTGCCTAAGCGCGAAAGAATACGCGGCTCCGAAAGCTGCAGAGTTCAGCGCAGCACGCTCCCGTAGTCGGGGCCCGAGGAAACTGGGGGCGGAGCGGTTTTCCTGGAGAGATGGCCGAGTGGCTGAAGGCGCTCCCCTGCTAAGGGAGTATGGGTTAAAAGCCCATCGAGGGTTCGAATCCCTCTCTCTCCGCCATACATTGGTCGGTGTCGGCGCTAGGGCCGAGCGCAACGGGTGGGCACCTCGATCGGATTCGAACCTCCTGTGTTTCTACACCACCGGGTTCGACCGCGGACCAGCGGCAGTCGCAGGGAGTAAATCGCGCTCTCGGCCATAAACGCATACACGGTTTGACTTGCAGTGCGAAAATCAGGAAAATTCGCGCTCCAATCCAAGCGCCCGTAGCTCAGTTGGATAGAGTACCTGGCTACGAACCAGGTGGTCGGGAGTTCGAATCTCTCCGGGC
>CBDUCL010000041.1:0-17725 GCA_965365625.1 uncultured Chromatiales bacterium
AAGCAGCATGCGACGCAATTCCGCCATGCGGACACCCGCCTCTGGGGCTGGCAGGTGGTCACCGGCTTTGCCTTGTTCTTCCTGGCCGCGCCGCATCTGTTCACCGTTATCACCCAACCCGAGCAGATCGGCGCCCTGCCGTCGTCGTTGCGGGTGGTCGAGGAGCGGGCCTGGATCCTCTACGCGCTGTTTCTGCCGGTGCTGCTGATCCACACCGCGGCCGGCGTCTACCGCCTCGGCATGAAGTGGCTCCCGGCGGCTCCGACCGCCGCCGCCGGCTTTCGCAGCAGATTGCGCTGGGGAGTCGGTCTGGTCACCGCGGTCTACTTGCTGCTCGGCACAGCAGCCCTGATTACCTACGTGCGCCACGGCCTGGCCATGAGCGGCGCCGCCTGAAGCCCCCCTCGGAATACCAACAATAACGGCAACAGCTGATGCGAATCCTCTATACAGACGTTCTGGTAATCGGCGGCGGCCTGGCCGGCCTGCGTATGGGCATCGCCGCCAAGCGGCGCGGCCACGATGTAACCATCCTATCGCTGGTGCCGCCGAAACGCTCCCACTCGGCGGCGGCCCAGGGCGGCATGCAGGCCAGCCTGGCAAACGTCATCAAGGGCCAGGGCGACAACGAGGACCTGCACTTCGAAGACACGGTGCGCGGCAGCGACTGGGGTGCAGACCAGCAGGTGGTGCGCATGTTCGTCAACGCCGCCCCCAAGGCGGTGCGCGAGCTGGCCGCCTGGGGTGTGCCCTGGAGCCGAGTGCGCAAGGGCGACCGCGAGGTGGTAATCAACGGCGAGCGCACGACGATTACTGAGCGCGACGCCGCCCACGGACTGGTGGCCCAGCGCCAGTTCGGCGGCACCAAGAAGTGGCGCACCTGCTACGCCTCCGACGGCACCGGCCACGCCATGCTCACCACCATGTCGGACCAGGCCATCGCCAATCGGATCACGGTGCGCCAGCGCATGGAGGCCATTGCCTTGATCCACAGCGGCGGGCGCTGCTTCGGCGCCGTGGTGCGCAATCTGATCACCGGCGAGCTGTCTGCTTATGTGGCCAAGGCCACCGCCCTGGCCACCGGCGGCGCCGGACGCATCTACCGGGTCACCACCAATGCGGTGATCTGCCAAGGCATGGGCCATGCCATCGCCCTCGACACCGGGGTGGCCCAGCTAGGCAATATGGAGGCGGTTCAGTTCCACCCGACCGGCATCTTCCCCGCCGGCATTCTGGTTACCGAGGGCTGTCGCGGCGATGGCGGCCTGCTGCTGGACGCCGAGAAGCACCGCTTTATGCCAGACTACGAGCCGGAAAAGCGCGAACTGGCCTCCCGCGACGTGGTGTCCCGGCGCATGGAACAGCACATCCTGGCCGGCCACGGCGCCAAGACCCGCTTCGGCGAACACCTGTGGCTCGACATCACCCTGCTCGGGCGCCCGCATATCGAAAAGAACCTGCGCGAGGTCAAAGACATCTGCCGCTACTTCCTCGGCATCGAACCCTGGAAAGACCTGATCCCGGTGCGCCCGGCCCAGCACTACACCATGGGCGGCGTGCGCACCGATCCCACCGGCGAGTGCATCGGCCTCAAAGGCCTGTTCGTTGCCGGTGAGGCCGCCTGCTGGGACCTGCACGGCTTTAACCGCCTCGGCGGCAACTCGGTGGCCGAGACTGTGGTGGCGGGCATGATCGTGGGCGAGTATATCGCAGACTTCTGCGACAAGGTGGAGAACGACACCGACCTCTGCGCCGGCCTGGCCCGTGACTACCTGCAGCGCGAACAGGCCAAGCTGGACCAGATGCTGGCGCATCCGGGCAGCGAAAATGCCAACCAGCTGCGCTGCGAGATGCAGAACATCATGACCGACAAGGTCGGCATCTTCCGCACCGGCGAGGCGCTGGCCAGCGCCGTGGAAGAGCTGCAGAAGCTGCGGGCGCGCAGCGATGACATACGCATCGACTACAAGGCCCGGGGCGCCAACCCGGAGTTGGTCAGCGCGTATCGGGTCAAGCTCATGCTTAAGCTGGCCCTGTGCGTAGCATACGGCGCCCTCCAGCGCACCGAAAGCCGCGGCGCCCACTACCGAGAAGACTACCCCCAGCGCAACGACCGAGACTGGACCAGCCGCACCCTCGCCCAATGGCGCAGTCCCGACGACAGCCTGCCCAGCCTCAGCTACGAGCCCTTGGACATCGGTCGCATGGAACTGCCGCCAGGCTGGCGCGGCTACGGCGCCAAGGACTATATCGAGCATCCAGAGACCGCGAAGCGCCTGGCCGAGATCGAGCGCATCCAGAGCCAGCTCGGCGACGCCGACCGCCATACCCTGCAGCAGGCCCTGATGCCCTACTTGGATCTGCTGCCCGAACGCCTGCGCGGCCGCAACGAACGCATCGACGAGAGGTTTGCATGACCGACACCGCCCCCGACGCCCGCCGGCTCGAAATCAGCGTCCTGCGCTACAACCCCCATGACCCGCATAGCCAGCCCCGGATGCAGACCTACGAGCTGACCGAGGCCCCGGCCATGACCTTGTTCATTGCCCTCAACGACATCCGCGAGAATCAGGACGCCTCCCTGCAATTCGATTTCGTCTGCCGGGCCGGCATCTGCGGCACCTGCGGCATGCTCATCAACGGCCGCCCGGGGCTCGCCTGCCGCACCCTCACCAAAGACCTGGGACCGCAGATCACGCTCGCCCCCCTGCCCAGCTTCGAATTGGTCGCCGACCTCTCGGTAAACACCGGCAAATGGATGCACGCCATGAACGAGCGGGTGGAGGCCTGGGTCCACCTCAACCAGGACACCGTCGATCTCGACCGTATCGAAGCAGCCATGGACCCGGACACCGCCGAAGAGGTCTATGAACTCGACCGCTGCATCGAATGTGGCTGCTGCGTCGCCGCCTGTGGCACCGCCCAGATGCGCCCCGACTTCTTGGGCGCCGTCGGCCTGAACAAGATCGCCAGGTTCCGTCTAGACCCCCGGGACCCCCGCAGCGACCGAGAATTCTACCAACTGGTGGGCGACGACAGCGGCGTGTTCGGCTGCATGACCCTGCTCGGCTGCCACGACGTCTGCCCGAAGGAACTGCCGCTGCAGACCCAGATCGCGTTTCTCCGGCGCAAGATGGTGCGGGCGGGGATCTAAGCGAGCGACCCGCCGCTGTAGATCGGACCGCCAGGCCGCGCCGCGGCAGCTCCCACCGAAGCTACGGACAGCCGGCCCACCTCTAAGATTCGGCGCCCCAACAACCCGGAAGCTGCAGAGCAGAACGCTCTTAAACCCGCCGCTTCGCAAAAGCTTCCGATCGAAATTCTAGTCTGACCTCGAATTCGTAGGAAGCAGCATGACCCGACGAAGCCCGGGGCGCATAGCCGGCAGCCGTTGCTAGAAACAACATGAACCTTCGCCACAGGGTGCGTTGCGACTAGAGACCAGGAGCCAGCAAATGGGTAACCCCGTTAACGAGGCGCTGACGCAAGAAGCCCATCGACCTTCTCCAGCCAAGAACAAAATCTTCCCCAGAAGCTCTTAAAGCAGCGTGGCACAAGGTGGTTTGTCGCTGAACGCCAGAGAGTTGCGGGGCCACGCGAAGACTTCGGCGGAAGAGCACGCCCCCGACTGGCTTGCGAAGTTTAATTGTCAAATGGCAATATTCTGTTAGCTGCTCAAGGACTCGCTCGACGTTCACAGCTTGTTCTCAGATTTCAAAGGCGGGATCTCCGATCCATGGTAGAACGACGCGAACTTCACTTTTTCTCGATTACAGCCTGGCTGTTTCAACGCCTCGTTTACTATTTCTGCCGCTGGTACTTCTTTCGTGTCAAGGACTGGACCGTTACCGCCAGCCCAGGGTTGAATCAGCTGCAGAAACCGGTGATTCTCGCCGTTGCGCCGCACCTTTCGCATAGCGATGTAGTAATCGTACCCTCGTCTTTGCCGATCCAACTGCTGCCGGTCAGGTGGCTGGCCGACACCAAGGTATTCAGCGGTCGAGTTAGATCGTTATGGCTGAAATTGTGGGGCGCAATCCCCGTAGACCGTGACCGATTCGGCTCTATTGAACCAGAGGAAATTCGTCGGATCGTCGAGTTTGCAGACAAGGGTAAGTGTATCGGCGTCTTTCCCGAATGTTGCCTGGTGGGCGGGCATTTCGGTGATCCGCACCGTGACCTTTTAGTCACCGCCATGGAAAAGAAGATTTCGGTACTGCCTGTCAACTTGACGGGTAACGACGACCCGACAAATTTCTATGTGCTCAACACTGCCCAGAAGAAAGTCCGGGTCACCATAGGCGACCCTCTGTCAGATCCCGCAAACCTGCTCGATGAGTTAACGTCGTAAGGTGGGCTTGGTAACGACGCCCTGACTCTATTTCCGCTATCCATCGCCATAGCGGATTGCGACTTGATCAAACGTTCGGGGGGGAAATAGCAAGATGCCACGAACGAATACGAAGCGATTTCGGGACATCCCAAATATTGGCCCGGCGATGGAGAAAGACCTGCTTGCCTTGGGTTTAAACGAACCTTCCGAATTAGTAGGGAAGGATCCTTATCAAATGTATAAAGACCTCTGCGCCATCACGCGGATCAGGCAGGACCCATGCGTGATCGACGTATTTATCTCGGCCGTGAGGTATATGGAAGGTGGGCCAGCGAAGAAATGGTGGGAATTCACGGAAGAACGGAAAAACCACAATGGTAGCTAGCCATCACACCAGTAATCCATCCAACACCGCATCGCATTTCGCCATCTACGGGCCCTGGAAATACGCGACGCATGGGTATTATCAATATGCTTTCGGACTCTTCTTTGGCGTTGTTCAGGCGGTAACTGGCGCCAATTACGGGGTGAAGAAGGGCGCGATGCTAAGATAGCGCTGCGGATCGGCGACTCAAACGTTGGAGACGGGCCCCCTGCATGGGTCGGGACCAGGCTAGGCTCGCGCCCGGGGATGTACTGATTGTTTGCGCAATCGCGCCGGCTGGCGCTTGACCTTTAGGGCGTTATTCTCATCTTATTCAAGATATCCGTGGGTCGTACGTCCCCAATTATTCCGTAACGGCGCTTCCTGATGCGGCGCCGAACATGGCTAACCGTAATCCGTCCATTTCCGATATTCAGGGCTGAGATGGCGACAAGGAATCCCTTTCTTCAATAGTCACCACAGCCCCTTGCTCGACCGTGATCAGGAGGTAACGTTCGTATTCGCTCTGATACCCCATATGGATGTACTCGGTCATTTCGCCTTGCGGGATCACGAGCGTGCCCGAAAACCACGTCGCTTCTACCGGGCCCTGCGCATCCGGGAAGAAGGTGGTCAGCGGAATAGGCTTGGGAGATTGGCTGCAAGGATCGGAAAAAAGTGCTGCCAGAAACAGCCTCCTCTCCTTGATTTCCCAATTTGCCCGGTAGCCGCGCCACGAGGCGGAGCAACCGCCCTCTACCACGGCTTCCAGCTTCGGAATCGCCTCTTGATTGCGCCGAAGGTATGCGCCGAACGGGTTGGTGAAAAGAGAATTCGTTTTGCCGTCCAGGACAATGAGATCCGGAATCTGCGCCGTCGCGGCGGCAAAGCCTGGGACCAGGAGTAACAGAAAAAGCAATGCGCGCATGTTGGACCCTCCGTACGACAAAGGTACCAGAAACCCACGACCCAGGCCAAAATGCAGCCAGCGGATTCGCGGCTAGACGTACAGGAATGAAAAGAAACTGAAATTCAAGCGCTTCTACGTCATATCAAGCCGAAGATAGCGCATAGCAAACAATCCTAATACGCTGGTACGGCGGTCAAACCCACTACCCGAGCCGAGTTTCCGTCAGAACTGAAAATAGGGCCGATTAGATTTCTGCTCGCTGCCAAACCCCCTCGACATTTTCGGAATACGGAATACCAAGGACTCTCCTCCAACGAGGCTTTATTGAAGGCCAGGCGCAGCGCGTCATCCGTGGCGGTAATAATCGTGAACCGATCATCGCTGTTGCTTGGAATTACCTTTCCTATCTTGCGTGGCGCGAAGTGATAAGGATCTGGCGCTGATCGATTAACCCTCCCCGGTAGCGCGAAATAGACTGGAAGCGAGCTTAACCAAGGGAGACTTACGAGATGAAGCCTAACCCGGTAACCAGCCAATTCACTCCCCGTATCGCCACCGTCGCTGTCGCCACCAGCTGTTCGACCATGGAACAGGTGGCGATCGACATCACCGCCTCGCTGATGCCCGACCCAGACCTCGCCCTGGGGCACCCGGGCGACTATTCCGAGGTCGCCATCAAGCGCATCGCGTACGAGCTGGAACTCAACCCCGAACAGTTGGCGAAGCTGCGCGCGATCAAGTCGGAACTCGTCGCAATTTGTCGGGAGGACAGGGCCGAGCAGGACAAACTCATCTATACCTGGCTCGACGAGCTCAGGAGGCCCCGCGTGGATGAGGCCCACCTGCGCGCCCAGATCGAGGAACGGGAGCGGTTGGGGGAAGGTTATGCACCCCGAGTCATGGACAAGGTCATCGACTTCGTCGCGTCCCTCGGCGACGAGCAGAAACAGAGGCTCGAATGCCGCAACGACAAAGTGCGCGGCTGGCAAGCTAACGGCTGAACCAGCCAGCCACCTAGTCCGGGTCCGCCCTGGGGTGACACAGGGGATTCACCCGAGGAAACTTGATGGGTGATCTTGCGATAGATGTCGGAGGCAGTGCAAGCCAATGCCGCTTCTTCCCTGATGCCAATGCAGATGGCAGTGCCGGACCTGCGGAGAAGCCGTTTTTGAGGGGAAACGGAATAGCCCCCTGTTTTTTTCCATGCCTCGACGCAGATTCGAACGCATGTTTCCAATCTGGCGGGCTGCGGCCCGGGTTTGATGCGGGCGCTTGTGCGGCTCACCGAAGTGCCGGAGTAACCATAGATGGCGTAGCGATCGCCCAGGGCCTGCAGGGATTCGGCAAGCAGGATCAGGGACTCGCGCTCGGGGTCGTTGATCCAGCCCTTGGTGGAGCCGCTCATGTCGACCATGATGAGCACGGTGATATTGCGCTCTTCGCAGTACATGCGGGTGAACAGGCGATCGGTCATATCCCGGCCGCTGTGGACGTCGGCGCAGGCCTCGAAGGTCTTGCGCAGGCGCTTGACCAGACCCTGGTGCTTGGTTCGCACCTTTTCCGCGTTCTGGTCGTAGGCATAGCCGACGGATAGCTTCTTTTCTAGACCTTCCCCCGCTATCGCGCGCTCAGCAAGGGGCCAGGCGGGCCAATCAGGTGTAATACAACGCCAGGGACAGCCCGAGCATTACCGCAACCCAGATCACCATGCTGCCGGTCGGCCAGCTGCGCGCCAGCGCACTGTAGCGGCCGTGGTGCCGCGCCAGCCCGAACAGGCCGGCGGCCACCAGCGCTTTTGCCTGTTGGCGCAGGGCCCTGTCGATGGGGGCGGCCCGGGCGAGCACCGCGCGGATCGCTTGCGGCACGGCGCGGCGGTAGAGCCAGTCCACATCCAGGTGCACGGACTTGAGTTCCGGGGGGTAGATGCCGGCCAGTTTGAGCCAGGTAAAGGCCAGGGCCGAGAAGGCCAGCAGCTGCAGCTGAGCTAGCACGTGGGTGACATCGTAGGGCCAGTAGCCGGTATCAAAGGGCAGCAGCCCGTACAGCAGCCCCGGGAAGCTGCCGATCCCCACGCACAGCACGGCGGCCAGGGTCATGGCCACCAGCATATTGGTGGGCGGCTCGTGGGCGCTCGCCACATAGCGCGAGTCGTGGGCGAAGAAGGCAAAGAAGGGAATCTTTATGCCGGCGTGGTGGAACACGCCGGCGGAGGCGAACAGCAGCGCCAGCCACACCAGGGTGTGCCCCTCTCCGATGGCCGCGGCGACCACCATGGACTTGCTGACGAAGCCGCTGAACAGCGGAAAGGCGGAGATGGACGCCGCCCCCACCATGCACAGGATGGCGGTCTTGGGCATCTTCTTGTACAGGCCGCCCAGCTCGGAGCCGCGCATCTCGCCGGTCACCTGCAGCACCGCCCCCATGCTCATCATCAGCAGGCCCTTGAAGATGACGTCTGTGAAGGCGTGGGCGACAGCGCCGTTGAGCGCCAGCTGGGTGCCGATGCCGATGCCGACCACCATAAAGCCGAGCTGGTTGATCAGGCTGTACGCCAGCACCCGCCGCAGGTCGTTCTCGATGACGGCGAAGAAGATCGGGAAGCAGGTCATCAGGGTGCCGATGGGCACCAGCAGTTCGGTGCCGGGAAAGCCCCGGGCCAGGGAGTAGATGGCCACCTTGGTGGTAAAGGCGCTGAGGAATACGGTTCCGGTGGGTGTCGCCTCGGGGTAGGAATCGGTGAGCCAGCCATGCAGCAGGGGGAAGCCCGCCTTGATACCGAAGGCGATAAAGATCAACCAGCCGCCAGGGGCATCCAGGCCGATGTAGTCGAAGCCCAGACCGCGGCCGGCCCCGGCATGCCAGATGGCGCCTGCCAGCAGCAGCACCCCGGAGCCCACCTGCATTACCAGATAGCGCATGCCGGAGCCCAGCGAGCGCTCGCTGCGGCGCGCCAGTACCAGGAACACCGAGGTGACCGCCAGCAGCTCCCAGAACACGAACAGGGTCAGCAGGTCGCCCGCAAACACCGCGCCCACCGCGCTGCCGGCATAGGCCAGCGCGGCCAGGTCCTGCATCCGGTCCTTGAGGTGCAGTGAGTAGACGACGCCGATAAACGCCGCCAGATGGAACAGGTACCCGAACAGGATGGACAGCTTGTCCACGCGCACCGGCGTAAGCTGCAGACCCATAATCTGCAGTTCGATCAGGGTTCCTGGTTCGAGCTGGTACACCCCCCAGGCGCCCAGCAGCGGCGCGGCCAGCATGACCAGCGCCCGCGCCGGGCCGCGGGTGACCGCAGCTAGGGCGGCACCGACAAACAGAGCCAGGGCGGGCCAGGCCTCAAACACGCGGCTCCTCCCCGCCCGGCGGCGCTTCGTCGTAATAATCCTCCTTGCGGATCAGCAGCTTGCGCATCTCCTTCGCCAGCAGCACCAGCAATACGCAGGCGACGAAACCATAGATGGCATAGAAGCCGAACCAGGCCTCCCAGGGGTGCGACACATGCCGGTGCACCACCAGATCGAGGCCGATCAGGATCACGCAGGCCCATACCAGGGCCAGCACCACCCGGCGCACATTGCGTGGATTGTCGAACAGATAGGTCTTTGGTTTGTCGGCACTCATGGGAGCACCCCTGTCATCATTCGATAGATCGGATCGGGCGAGAAGAACAAGGCGATACAGCCCAACACCGCCACTCCGATGGCCAACAGGCTGGCGAGCGGCGCCTCTTGCAGGCCCTGCTCGGCCTGCGCGGGCTTGGCGAAGAAACCGCGCACCGGGATGACCACCAGATACAGGATATTCAACAGCGAACTGATCAGCAGGGTAGCCGTCAACAACCACCAGCCGGTGTCCAGGGTGCCCTGCACCAGCAGCCACTTGCTCCAGGTGCCGCCAAACGGCGGCAGACCGACGATGGACAGGGCCCCAATCAGAAACGCCAGCATCGTCAGCGGCATACGCCGCCCCAGGCCATCGAGTTCGCTGACCCGCTTCTTGTGTGCCGCCACCAGTATCGCCCCGGCGCAAAAGAACAGGGTGATCTTGCCAAAGGCGTGCATCACGATGTGCATGCCGCCCCCGACCGCGCCGGCGGCCACTCCCAGCATGGCGCCGAGGGTGATATAGCCGAGCTGGCTGACGGTGGAATAGGCCAGCCGCGCCTTCAGGTTATCCTGGGTCATCGCCACCAGCGAGGCCAGCAAGATGCTGAGGGCTGCCAGGGCCGCCAGCCAGTCGGCCACCGCCAGTTCCCCGATCAGGTCGATGCCGAACAGGTAGACCGAGACCTTGAGGATGGTGAACACCCCGGCCTTGACCACGGCCACGGCATGCAGCAGGGCCGACACCGGAGTCGGGGCCACCATGGCCGCGGGCAGCCAGCGATGGAAGGGCATCAGCGCTGCCTTACCGGTACCGAACACATACAGCACCAGGAGTACGCTGAGGATCACCGGATCGACCGACGCATCGAACACCCCGCCGGCCGTGAATGCCAGGGTTCCGGTCAGCTGCCAAGTCCAGACCATGGCCAGC
Organism: uncultured Chromatiales bacterium; assembly: GCA_965365625.1. Taxonomy (GTDB): domain Bacteria; phylum Pseudomonadota; class Gammaproteobacteria; order Chromatiales; family Chromatiaceae; genus CAVWCW01. Next base: position 10,147 of record CBDUCL010000041.1, read on the forward strand.
AGCAGAAAGGCCACCGAGGTGCCCATCAACAGTCCCAGGTAGACGCGGCCAGCGCGGCGCGCTTCATCGTTGCCGGCATGGGTGACCAAGGGGTAGGTCGCCAACGTCAGCAGTTCGTAGAACAGGAACAGCGTCAGCATATTGGCGGCCAGCGCGATGCCCATGGTCGAGGCGATGGAGACGGCAAAAGCGGCATAGAAGCGGGTTTGATTTTTCTCGTGATGGGCCCGCATATAGCCGATGGCGTAGAGCACGGTGACCGGCCACAGGAAGCTGGCGACCAGGGCGAACAGCATGCCCAGCGGCTCCGGCGACAGCGCCAGGGCCAGACCCGGGAGGGGCTCGGCCAGCATCAGGGTCGGCGCCGCCTGGGGATCGACCTGGGCCACCAGCGCCACCACCAATCCGAACAGCAGCACTCCCATGACGACGGACAGGCCCTCGCGCAGATTGGGCCAGCGGTCCGTCAGCAGGATACCGGCCGCGGCGATCAGCGGCACCAGGGGAATCCAGGCCAGCAGTTGTTCGGCGTTCATTGGGCGCCCCCAGTGAGCACCGCCGCAGCCTGGCCGGCCATGCCGACGCTGACCTCGGTATGCACGCCGAAGTAGACATTGGCGATCACCAGCAACCACAGCGGCGCCAGCAGGGACAACGGAGCTTCCTGCGCCACAACCTCGCCTTGCGGTTCAGTCAAGTAGGCCGCCTCCACCAGCTTCCAGACATAGACCACGGCCAAAAGGGATCCGAGCAGGATCAGCAGGGCGATCGGCCAGAGCCCTTGTTCGAGTGCCGCCAGCACCAGGTACCACTTGCTGACGAAACCCACCGTGGGGGGCACCCCGATCAGGCTCAGCCCGCCGATAACGATAGCCAGCATGGTCCAGGGCATACGCCTTCCCAGCCCGGCGAAATCTTTCATCGCGGTGGAGCCGAGGCGGTAGGCGACGGCGGCCAGAGCGAGAAACAGGGCGCCCTTCATCAGCGCGTGATTGAATAGGTGCAGAATGGAGCCGGTGATCCCGGTGGTGCTGGCGAGGCCAATACCCAGCAGCATGTAGCCGATCTGGGCGACGCTGGAATAGGCCAGCAGGCGCTTGACCTCTACCTGGTAGATCGCCACCAGCGAAGCGGACAGGATGCCCAGCATCGCGACCGGCAGCAGGATGTACTCCAGCGGCATCTGATGCAGCGAGAAGTCGATGCTGAAGATATCCAGCATAAAGCGCAGCAGCAGATACACCGCAACCTTGGTGGCGGTGGCGGCGAGGAAGGCGGTCACCACGGAAGGGGCGTAGGTGTAGGCGTTGGGCAGCCAGAGATGGAGCGGGAACATCGCCAGCTTGAGTCCAATTCCGACGGTGAGGAAGGCGAAGCCGGCGCGCACCGTGCGGGTATCCGACACCGCCGGCAGCCGCTGCGCCAGGTCCTGCATGTTCAGGGTCCCGGTCATCATGTAGAGAAAGCCGATGCCGATCAGGATAAAGGTGGCACCGATGGTGCCCATCACCAGGTAATCGAAGGCCGAGGTCAGCGCCCGGCGGTCGCGCCCCATGCTGATCAGGGCATAGGAGGCCAGCGAAGAGATCTCCAGGAACACGAATACATTGAAGGCATCGCCGGTGGCGACAATGCCCGCCAAGCCGGCGAAGGCCAGCAGAAAGGCGGCATAGAAGCGCGGGACCAGGGGCGCGGGGACTTCGCGAGCCACGCTATCCTTGGCCGCCACCAGCACCAGGGCTGCGATGGCGGTGACGATGAGCAGCACATAGGCGCCCAGGATATCGATTCGGTACTCGATACCCCAGGGCGGGGCCCAGCCACCGAGCTGGTAGCTAATGGTGCCCGAGCTGTTGACCTGCACCGCCAGCGCGACGGCGGCGGCGAAGCTCAGCCAGGCCGCCGCCAGCGCCAGGCCCCAGGCGGCCCGCGGCCTGTCGGCCAACACGCACAGGGGACCCGCCAGTAGCGGGATAATGACCACCAATACCGGCAGGTGATCCCACAGGTTCATTGACCGGCATCCCCCTCGCGCTCGGCGCCCGCATTCGGCGGGGCCTCGTCATGGGCCAGGTCCTCGGCATGGATGTCGTCTTCTTCCACCGAGCCATAGGCCTCATAAATGCGCACCACCAGGGCCAGGCCGACCGCGGTGGTCGCCACGCCCACCACAATGGCGGTGAGGATCAGCACATGCGGCAGCGGACTGGAATAGGCCGTCACCCCCGCGGCGATAATGGGCGCATGGCCCCCCGCGAGATTGCCCATGGAGATGTAGAGGATGAACACCGAGGTCTGGAACAGCCCCAGTCCCACGAGTTTCTTCACCAGATTGCCCTGGGCAATGACCACATAGAAGCCGGCCATCATCAGGAACACGACGATGAGGTAGTTGAAGATCCCGGGCTGCAGGTTCATGGGCGGCGGCTCCGGCCGGAGAAGGCATAGAAGATCAGCAGCACCACCGAGAACACGGCGATGCCGACGCCGGCCTCCACCAGCAGCACTCCCAAATGCTGGCCGTGCACCGGGTCGTCCGCCAGCACCGAGTAATCCAGAAAGGGCCGCCCGGCCAGCAGCGAATAGACCCCGACGCCGCCATAGATGAGCACACCCAGGGCGGCCAGGCGCGGCAGCCAGCGGGGCGGCACCAGGGAGCGGGCGCTGGTTTCGCCGAATACCAGCTCGTAGAGCACTAGGGCGGCGGCGAAGATCACCCCGGCTTGGAAGCCGCCGCCAGCGCCGAAGTCGCCGTGGAACTGCACATACAGGGCATACAGCAGGATCAGCGGGATCAGCACCTTGACCACCGAGCGCAGCACCAGCTGGTCGCCGATGGCGCTCACCCCCGGGCGCTGGTGCCGCTGATCCTGGATGCCGAGCAGCAGAAGCACCGCCAGGCCGGCGGTAAAGATCACCAGGGTCTCGCCAAAGGTGTCATAGCCCCGGTAGCTCGCCAATACCGCGGTCACCAGGTTCGGCATGCCCACCTCGGCCTCGCCCTGCTCGATATAGCGCGGGCTTACGTGCTGATGCACGGGGGCGGACGGGTCGCCCAGCGGGGGCGCATCCAACACGGCATACACCAAAGCGGCGCCGGTGATCCCGACCACCAGCAGGCCGAGCAGGGGGCTGCGCCTGGGCAGGGCCTCGCGGCGCTTGGTCAGGTGGAGGCTGGAGAGCATGAGCACGGTGGTGACGCCGGCGCCGACGGCGGCCTCCGTAAAGGCCACATCCACTGCGTCCAGGTCCATAAACAGAGCGGCGGTCAGCAGGCTGTAGACCCCGAACAGCATCACCACCGCAAACAGGTCCGAGAGGCTGATCGCCGCCACCGCGATCAGCACTAGAAACCCCAGCAGGGTTATGTCGATCAGGGCTTCGATGAGCCTTCTCCCGGGTCGTCTCGGTCATTGCTGGCCACCAGCGGCCGCTGCCCCCCGTGCAGGGTAGCCTTGGCCATGGCATGGGTAGCCGTGGGATTGGTGGCAAGCACCAGGATCAGGATCATGAGCACCTTCACCGAGTCCAGCGACCATTCCATCTGCAGCAGCAAGCCGCCCAACAGCAGGGGGGCCGCCAGGGTGTCGGTGACGCCGGAAGCGTGCACGCGCGAGAAGAAGTCCGGCATCCGCAGCAGCCCCACCCCGCCGGTGATGCACAGCACGCCGCCCAGCAGCAGGCAGAGACCGCTCAGCAGTTCGACAACCGCGCTCATTCCGCGCCCCCCGGAGCGCCGCCCTCGTCCGGCGCGCTGCCGTATTCGAAGAACCGCATCACCGCAATGGTGCCGACGAAGTTCAGCAGGGCGTAGAGCAGGGCGACATCGAGATAGCTGTTCCAGGACAGGGCATGACCCGCGAGCGCGATCAGCAACACGGTTTTGGTGCCGAAGGAATTTGCCGCCAACATGCGATCGTATTCGGTGGGGCCGAGAAAGGTCCGGATCAGCGCCAGGAACATGGTCACCAGGATGGCGACAACCGCGGCTGTCAACATGGGCTCAGATCCCCAGGCGCTGGATCTGCCGTTCCATGGCGCCTTGCCGCAGTGATTCCATTCCGTCCGGCGAGAGGCTGTGCACCATGAAGTGGTCCTCCTTGACGTCGGTGGTGAGGGTGCCCGGCGTCAAGGTAATGGAATTGGCATACAGGGTCTTCGCCAGCGGAGAGCGGACCTCGATGTCGAGCCGTTGCCAGGTGGGGCGAATCGGCAGGGCCGGGTCCCAGATCCGCCGCACCAGATCGATATTCGACAACACCACCTGCCACATCAGCCACAGCAGATAACGCACCAGGCGCGGCCCGACCGGCAGGAAACCCAGTTCGCCATCGATCCGATCCATGCGCCGGATGAACCAGATCACAAGCAGCACCGACAGGCCGCCCAGGGACAGCATCAGCGCGCTGAAGTGTCCGGACAGCAGCAGCCACAGGATGGCGACGGAAAGAGTTGATCGGATGTAGCGCATCGGTTGTTTTTATGTTCGGTCAGTCCGGGGCAAATCCGAGGCCGCGCATTGGATGCCCGTTCGGCCCGATATCAGAGGGCTGACGGGCCCGGCAGATCCAGGCGAGACCATAGACGTGCAAGTGCACAGCATAAACCCTATTCTTGATCCAGACCAGAGGCTGCCCTAGCATTAACCTGGCGGCGGCCGGCGAGCCGGCGGTGGTAAACCAACCAGTACGTAAGAATACCAAACCCAAGGGGGGAGTGCGGTGGATATTAAGAAGGTTCTGGCGTTCAAGGGTAGTTCGGTCTTTTCCGTAAAGCCGGACAGCCTCTTGTCGGAAGCGGTGAAGCTTCTGCACGAGAAGGGTATCGGCGCGGTTCTTGTCAAGGAAGACCAGGAAGGCAAGATACTCGGCGTGCTCTCCGAGCGCGACGTTATCCGAGTGATCGCCGAGCAGGGCATCGAGGCATTGCAAGACGCCGTCGCGAACGCCATGACCCGGGCTGTGGTGGCCTGCACCTCGGACACCAGCGTGGATTCCGTCATCGAAGGCATGAGCAAATACAAGGTCCGGCATTTGCCGGTATTTGAAGGCGACCAGTTGGTGGGGATGGTCAGTGCCCGCGACCTGATGCATTACCGGATCAAGGAGCTAAAGTCCGGTGAAGAGCCCCGATTCGATCACTGGTTCTCCAAAGGCAAGGTTTACCCGCTGGGTGGATGAGCCCTCGGCCGGCTTGCCTGCCTGCCCCGCGCGGTAGTACCGAAAAATATCAGCACAAGACTCACCACAGGGCCTCTGCCCCCCCTGCTGCCAAGCCTGGAGTATGCGCCAGGCGATCACCGCTCCCTTTCCGCGACCAACGATGCAAGGGGCGAACCCCAGCCGCGCCGCTGAACGCTTGCTGTTCCGCCTGAGGCTGGGCATGCCAGTGCCGGCGCCCGAGTTGCACAATTACCATAAGAAAAACGAATGGTTTTGTTTTCGGTCCGGCAAGCCCTCTCACGCGCAAGACCCCAGCGATAAAAGCATATTTCCGCTCAAGAAAGCGACCGGCAGCTTTTTTTTGCAGCGCTTATCCAAGCGTATGCCCGCCTTTATGTCTGTGTGGATGCAGTCCCCACAACCCCATTAGACCCCGACGAGGCAGCAATGAGACAAACCGCCAAGACCATCGTCCAGGCCAGCATCGGGCTGGCTGGCGCCGCGCTGACGGCTCCAAGCCTGGCCTTGGCCGGACCCGGCTGTGCGCATGGCCCGATGTATGGGTCCCACGCCCATGCCTGGCACCCGCAAGTGACGATGCACCATCAGCCCGCCCCTTGCTGCAAGCGGCACCCATCGCTGCCGGCGATGGCGCCTGCCGCGCCTGCCGGCTGTGCGCGGGCTGCCGCACTTACCGGCGACCCCGCCCCTGCCGAGCCGAGCACGGACCAGGAGGCCGACAAGCGGGTACTGGTGCGCATCGATGGGCGTTCATCGCCGACAGCCTGCGGGAACTGCTCTAGGAACTGGCGCACCCGGACAGCCGCTGATTGTCCGCCAGCGGGAGATAACCCGAGTGCTACAGGCCCTGCTGCGCGATTTCTCAATCTCGGCGGTTTGGTCCCACGAGGAGACGGGCATTGACTGGACCTATCGGCGCGACCGGTGGCTCGCCGATGTGGGTGAGAATCCGTCGCGCGGTGCTCCCTCGGCGATGCACGCCATCTGGCGCATTTCGCCCCCGCGGCGGGGGCACTCCAGAGGGTACACGCCATCCTTGGCGTTAATTGACGCACTGGAAGCCGCGGGCCAGTATGACTCATTCATGATAGCGCTTGAACTCCCGCTCGATTTGCGCGGGGACGGCGGGAGCCCCCCATTCGCCCTCTCCGGCCAGCGCCAGGTAGGTTTGCAAGTGCTCCTGCACCTGCCAGTAATGCATATTCTGTTCCGCACGGCGGCGTGTGAAGCGGGATACCCCGCATTGCTGCGCGGCGACTGCCATGTCGCTCCTTCGATCCTGCGTTACTGGAAATAAAAACAGTATAGATCAAGGGCTCCGAAATTGACGGGAAAACCACCCATCGGCGCGAGCTAAGCGGTAACGGGGGCGCCGCGGCGGCCCTGGGGTTAGTAGGAGCAATTCAGGTCGTTATCTTCCGATAAATATCCGGCACCTTATACAGCAGCGCCGCCACATCCTCGATCACGATGTAGTTGGCGGCGCCGTACATATGGGGCAGGTATTCCCGGGCGGTCTCGTCGATGGTGATGCAGAAGGGGTGAATGCCGTCCCGACGGGCCTCGAACAGGGCCTGGCGGGTGTCTTCGATGCCGTACTCCCCCAAACAACAGGCGTCGTAGTCCTCGGGCTTGCCGTCGGAGAGCCTTATCAGCAGCTTGGTACGGGCCTCGGTGTCGTGCAGCAGTTGGCTGAGGTGGCGGAATGCGGGGCCCATGCGGGTCTAGTTCTTGGGCAGGAGGGATTCCGCGAGCAGATGCGAACTTCCGTTCGCGATTGGTCCACGCGCTTCTCGGAAATGTGCTTGCGCTCGACCAACTCTTGTAAACGCACCAGCTCCCGGCACGCGGATTCCAGCTCGATTCGCCGCTGATCGGCCACCGCCCGCGCACACTCCCGATCCTGACGGGCCCGGCGCAGCTCCGCTCTAGCCTGGCGCTCTTCTGCCTCCAGGGTCGCGGCGTCGATTCGCGCCATGATCGAGCCGACAGTGACCCATTCACCTTCGCGGTCGAGTACCTGTGCCAACCTTTCGGGGAGCTTGGTGGCTATACCTGTCTCGGTAGCCTCGATCCGACCATCAGCGCTGACGAAACCGTCTGGTAATTCCGCGCCATTGAAAAGGCCACGCGACGGCTCCAGCGCCGGCTCGAACACCCCCAGACGATAGCCCGCCCAGGCAGAGCACGATGACCGTGGCAAGATAAACCAAGAACCTCAGCTTTCTAGAGTTGGTCGGCGACATAGTTCCTTAACGCCGGTTGAGAGAGCGTATTCCCCCGTTAGCGCCTCGGCGGATCAGGAACCAACTGCGGCTTTGTGCCTCGCTCGCCTCTTTACGCCCTGCTTAGTCCCTTACTACTGAAATTGTAACTATTCAGCCCATTCTTCCACG
>CBDUCL010000042.1:0-17534 GCA_965365625.1 uncultured Chromatiales bacterium
TTGATACCCCGGGCGGGCGATTCCAAGACCTACCGGTTACTGACCGCCGCCCAGGGTATGGACGTAGACCGCCAGCTTCTTGATCTCGTCCTGCGACAGGCGATCGCCGAAGGCCGGCATCACCGCCTCGCGGGTCTTCGGGTCGTTGGCGTCGTTGACACCGTGGGCGATGGTATGACGGGCGCTGGCCAGCAGGTCCGGCTCATTGAAACGCCACACTGCGTCGGTCAGATTGGCCGACCCCAAGGCCTGCATACCCTTGCCGTCCACGCCGTGGCAGGCCAGACATCCGCTGCTCATGTACAGCTGCTTACCGGCCTCGTCGTCTTTGCCCTCGCTGAGGCCCACCACGTAGGCGGCTAGCTGGTCGATCTGTTCCGCCGACAGCACCTTAGCGTGGCTGGGCATAATGCCCTTGCGCCCGTTGATGAGGGTCTGCACGATGGTCTCGACGCTACCCCCGTACAGCCAGTCGTCGTCCGCCAGCACCGGGTAGTTGGGCCCGCCGGCACCACCGGCCCCATGACAGCCGGAGCAGTAATCACCGAACAGCACCCGGGATGATGCCCGGGTATATTCGCGCAGTTCATCGTCGGCCAGGATTTCCGCGGCCGACATCTCGGCAATGCGGCTCTCGTAGGGCGCACGCACGGCCTCGATCTCGGCCAAGCCTTCCTCGTACTCCTTGATCTGGGTCCAGCCCATCACACCTTTGGTGAAGCCCTGGCCGATGGGGATCATCGGGTAGAGAACCCCGTAGCCGATCCACCAAACGACACTCAGCCAGAAGGCTATGGTCCACCACTTCGGAGGCGGGTTCTGAAGTTCCCGCAGATTGTCGTCCCAAATATGCCCGGTATTGTTTTCACCCGGAAAAGGGTTTTTATCCGCCATTTTTATCTCCGCTATCAGTTCGCTCTTCGTCCACCGGGATGAAGCGCTGGCGCTCCAGCTTGTCCCGGTTCTTCGGACGCAACACGTAGACGTACAGGCCCACCATCAGGAGGAAAACCACCACTGTTATGATTAATCCGATCCAGTCGTTGGTGGTCATCGCCCCCCAATCGGTGTGAAAGTATTCCTTCAGACTACTCACGGTAGACCTTGGTATCGTCCAGTTTGGCCATGGTTCCCAGGACCTGGAGGTAAGCGACCATCGCATCCTCCTCGGTCTTGCCGGACACTAAGCCGGAGGCGGCCTCGATATCCGCTTCGGCATAGGGAACACCCATGGCAAGCATGCCGCGCATATGGCTCTGGATTTCCGCCGGGTCCAGCTTGGCATCCTGCAGCCAGGGATAGTTCGGCATCACCGACTCCGGAACCACCGAACGGGGGGCCCGCAAGTGACGGCGCTGCCAATCGTCGGAGTACTTGCCGCCGACGCGGGCCAGATCCGGGCCGGTGCGCTTGGAACCCCATTGGAACGGATGGTCGAACATCGACTCCGAGGCCAGAGAGTAGTGGCCGTAACGCTCCTTCTCGTCGCGGAACGGGCGGATCATCTGTGAATGGCAAAGGTAGCAGCCTTCACGCTGGTAGGCGTCGCGGCCGGCCAGTTCGAGCGCGGTATAGGGACGAACCCCGTCGCCGGGCTTCCAGTTCCACTGCTGGTTGCCGTTGGCGTCCACGGTGACGATCGGCTCGGCCCCGGCCTTTTCCCATACGATCTCAGGGAACTGGTTATGCTCCATGGTGCTCTTCATGGTGAACAGGGGTACGATCTCCACGATACCGCCGATGGAGAGCGCAATTGCGAGCACGATCAATAACGCCCAGACATTGATCTCCATGCGCTCCTGGAAATTTCTGGGTTGCGTTTCGTTGGCCATTTTCTTCAACCCTCCAGTTATGCGGTGGCAACGGCGGCGGTACGCGCCTGCTGCAGATTGCCGTCAGACAGCGACTTACGCACCGTCATCAGGACATTGATCAGCATCAGCAGGGTACCGAACAGGAAGATGGCACCACCAACCGCACGCATGGCGTAGTAGGGGTGCATCGCCTCCACCGATTCGGCAAAGGTGTAGGCCAGGGTGCCGTACTCGTCGTAGGCGCGCCACATCAGGCCTTGCATAATGCCGGACACCCACATGGCCACGATGTAGATCACCGCACCGATGGTGGCGGTCCAGAAGTGGGCATTGACCAGTTTGGCCGACCACAGCTTGACGTGGAAGGTGTTCTCCATCAGGTGGTAGAGGGCGCCGATACCGACCATGGCGACCCAGCCCAAGGCACCCGAGTGCACATGGCCGATGGTCCAATCGGTGTAGTGGGACAGGGCGTTGACGGTCTTGATCGACATCACCGGCCCTTCGAAGGTAGACATGGCGTAGAAGGCCAGGGACATGATCATAAAGCGCAGGATGTAGTCGGTTCGCAGTTTGTCCCAGGCCCCGGACAGGGTCATCATACCGTTTACGGCGCCGCCCCAGGAAGGGATGATCATGGCCAGCGACACGGCCGCGCCCAGGGAGCCGGTCCAATCCGGCAGCGCGGTGTACTGCAGGTGATGGGCGCCGAGCCAGACGTAGCCGAACATCAGGGCCCAGAAGTGAATCACCGACAGACGATAAGAGTAGACGGGCCGATTGGCCTGCTTGGGCACGAAGTAGTACATGATGCCCAGGAAGCCGGCGGTCAGGTAGAAGCCGACGGCGTTGTGACCCCACCACCACTGGATCATCGCGTCCTGCACCCCGGAGAAGATCGAGTAGGACTTGAACAGCGCCACCGGCATCGACAGGCTATTGACCACGTGCAGGTAGGTGATCATGAGCATCATGCCCATGAAGAACCAGTTGGAGACGTAGATGTGGGAGCTCTTGCGGTTGGCCACCGTCATCACGAAGTTAAAGAAGAAGGAGAGCCAGACCACCGCAATGGCGATATCGATCGGCCATTCCAGCTCCGCGTACTCCTTGGCCTGGGTGATTCCCAGGGGCAGGGTGATGACTGCGGAGACGATGATCAGGTTCCAGCCCCAGAAGGTGAACCAGGCCATCTTGTTGCTCCACAGCCGCGCCCCGCAGGTGCGCTGCACGCTGTAGAAGGCAGTGGCCATCAGGATGCAGCCGCCAAAGGCGAAGATCACCGCATTGGTGTGCAGGGGGCGCAGGCGCCCGAAGCTGATATAAGGACTGTCGAAATTCAGCACCGGCCAAGCCAGTTCCGCGGCGATATAGACCCCCACGAGTGCACCTACCACCAGGTACACGGCTGACATCACGGCAAACCATCGTACAACGTCGAAGTCGTACTTCTGTTCTGCTGCGGCGTTCATGAACCCCCCTCTCATCGTCAACCATAAACAGAAGGATGACCCGGAGTTGCATAAACCCCGAATGACCCGTGGACAAAGCTTGCGCTTGGGCCGGAACCGACCGGACGATGACCTCCCGTCACCCCGATCGCATGCCCGACCGCGCCCCGCGGGCTTAGCCGGGTCGGCCGCAAGCGCCGCATAGTTCAGCCATTTCGCCCTTGAATGTCAAGGCGCAGACTAGGGTTATCCCCCGAAATGACCCGATGTCCGCCAGCCGGTGGTTCGCAAGTCGCTAATATTCTATGGGTTTATTTCCGGCGGATCGGATATTGACGCAGATCAACAAAGCGTCAATTAACGGGGGCTACGAAAAACACCACAGCCGGGATCTAAACGAAGCCCTATTTTTCCTCGGCCGGGAGTTCCGATTCCAGCCACAAACAGCGCCCGCCGGCGCGGATTGCCTCCAGCCGAGCCCGGTGCGCTCGAAGCTCGTCGGCGGAGGCCTGGACCACCGGCAACCGGGGCCGCCTGGCTGCCAACCGGCGAATACCGGTGGCCCGGCTGCCGCCGCCGTCGCGATCCGCGCCGTCGAGGGCGAAAGCGATCTGGCCACCGGTCATCGCCAAGTAGACGTCGGCCAGGATCTCGGCGTCGAGCAATGCGCCGTGCAGTTCGCGGTGGGCGTTGTCGATGGCGTAGCGCTTGCACAGGGCATCCAAGCTGTTGCGCTGACCGGGGTGCATGCGCCGCGCCATGTCCAGGGTATCGGTGACGGCGCAGATCTCCGTCAGCAACGGGCCCGGCTCCGCCAGCATTCCCAGTTCATGATTGAGAAAGCCGACGTCGAAGGGGGCGTTATGGATCACCAACTCGGCGCCACGGATGTAATCGAGAAAGTCGCCTGCGATATCGGCAAAGCGGGGTTTGTCGGCCAGGAACTCGTTGGTAATACCGTGCACCTCCACCGCCCCGGGGTCGATCTCCCGGTCCGGCTGCAGGTATTGGTGGAAATTGTTACCCGTGAGCTGCCGATCGTTCAGCTCGACGCAGCCGATCTCGATGACGCGGTGCCCCTGCTCCGGTTCCAGGCCGGTGGTTTCGGTATCGAGTACGATCTGGCGCATGGTCTCAGGCCCGCTTGCGAAGTTCGCGGATGCCCCGATTGGCCAACGCGTCGGCGAGTTCGTTCTCGGGGTGCCCGCTGTGGCCGCGCACCCAATGCCACTCCACTTGGTGCCGGCTCGTTGCGGCATCCAGGGCCTGCCAGAGGTCAACGTTCTTTACCGGGGTGCGCGAAGCGGTCTTCCAGCCGCGCTTTTTCCAGTTGTGGATCCAGCTGGTGATCCCGTTGCGCACGTACTGGGAATCGGTGGTGATGCGCACCCTACTGGGTCGTTTGAGCACGCCCAGAGCCTGGATCACGGCAGTCAGTTCCATCCGGTTGTTGGTGGTTTCGGGCTCGCCGCCGTGCAGCCTCTTTTCATGGGCCCCGTAGCGCAGCAAGGCGCCCCAGCCGCCAGGGCCCGGATTGCCCTTGCAGGCACCGTCGGTAAAGATCTCTACCCAATCACTCAACGCAAACTCCTGGCCGTCGGCTCGATGGCGCCGGCACCGACCACCCGCGATCTGGCCGCCCATTTCGGTTTGATCGGGGTCAAGGTGGAGACCCGCTTGACCGCCTGGATCAAATATACATTGCCCAGCAGAGGCCAACCCAGGCGCTCCAGAAACGCCAGCCGCTGCATCAACCGGTGGCTGCTGAGCGGGGGCCGCGCCATCAGGCTGCGGCTCGATTCGATGTCGAATCCAAGCAGCGAAAGCCAGTCGCGCACCCGGCGCTGGCTGATCTCACCGGCGTCCCAGGGCAGGCGCCCGAACGGTCGGCGCAGGCGGCGCCATAGCCCCCAAAGGCCCCAGGGATCGAAGCCCAGCAACAGCAACCGGCCCTCGGGGATCAGCACCCGCTCGGCCTCACGCAGCACCTGATGCGGCTGCGCGGCGAAGTCCAAGCCGTGCTGCAGCAGCACCACATCCACCGAATCGCTGGCCACCGGCAGCCGGGCCGGATCGCCGATCATGTGTGCCTCCGGGCTTGTGGCCAGAGGGTCCAAGATCAAGTGGTGACGGATGCGGCTGCCCACCAGCAGCCCCGGCCGGCCCGCCGGATAGCCAAGCTGCAGCAGATAGTAGCCGAAAAGATCCCCCAGCAGCTGTTCCAGGCAGTCCAATTCCTGCTCCAGCAGCAGGCTGCCCGGTATACCGGTCAGCCAGTCACCGAAACGCTCCCAGGCCTCGGCTTCGCTGTACTTGGGGGCTCGTCGCTTCATGGTTTGGGGGGTATCGGCGCCCATTCAGCTAGGGGTTTCTCCATTTCTGCGTCAGGCCCCAACTGGCCAATCCGCGGGTAATTCGTTATATTACCCGACCGCGATGCCGAGCCGTTGGTTTGCGGGACAACATGCAAAGAAGCGCCTCGCCGGGAGGCCAGCATCGAGGTCGAGATTCTATGACATGCCGGAGGAAAGCACGAGGGCTGTTGCCGCTTGTCTTGGCCGCCGCACTGAGCGGATGCATCTCAAACCCGATCAGGACCTCTGCGCCGGGTGCCCCGGGATCCGGCGCCGATGTTGCCGACGAATCGTCGCCAGCCGATTTCGCCCTGCCGCCGCTGGCCGTAATCGACTTCGACCCCGAATCCCAGGCCGCGGACGCCGAACCGGACAAGGCGCCACCGGCAGATCTCTGGGAGCGCATGCGCCGGGGTTTCGTCCTGCCGGTGCCGGACAATGCCCGGGTAAGGCGCGAGCTGAAGTGGTATCTGCGTCATCCCGAACACCTGCAGGAAGTTGAAGCCCGGGCCCGGCCCTACCTGTATTTCATCCTGGAAGAGATCGAACGCCGGGACATGCCCAGGGAAATCGCCCTGCTGCCCGCGGTGGAGAGCGCTTTCCAGCCTTTTGCCTATTCGCCGGGACGCGCATCCGGTATCTGGCAGTTCATCCCCTCTACCGGGCGCATGTTCGAGCTCAAACAGACCTGGTGGTATGACGGCCGGCGCGATATCGTCGCCTCCACGCGCGCCGCCCTGGATTATCTGCAGCAGCTCAACCGGCGGTTCGACGGCAACTGGGAGTTGGCCCTGGCGGCCTACAACTCCGGTGGCGGCACCGTCAGCCGGGCCCTGCGCAAGAACCGGAGCCAGGGCCGGCCCACCAATTACTGGGCGCTGGACCTGCCGCGGGAGACCGAGGCCTATGTGCCCCGCCTGCTGGCCCTGGCGCGCCTGGTGGCCGCTCCCGAGTCGTTCGGCATCGCGTTACAAGAGATGCCCAACCGGCCCTACTTCACCGGCGTAGACATCGGCGCCCAGCTCGACCTGAGCCTGGCCTCGGAACTGGCCGGGGTGAGCGTCGACGAGCTGTATCGGCTGAATCCAGGCTTCAAACGCTGGGCCACGGACCCGGATGGTCCCCACCGGCTGTATCTTCCCATCGACCAGGCGCCCCGCTTCGAGCGCAAGCTGGCAAGCGTGGCTCCCGATGAGCGCCTGCGGTGGCGCCGTTACCGAATCCGAGTTGGCGATACCCTGGGCGAGATCGCGCAGAATCAGGGCGTCAGCTTGGAGATGCTGAAGCAGGCGAACCAATTGCGCAGCAACCGGATTGTCGCTGGCAAACATCTGCTTATCCCCAGCCCTCAACAGCCCGCGGGGCGGCTGGCTAAGGCGGCGGGTAGCTCGAGCGGCAAGCAACCAGCCACTCGGTATCGAGTTCAGGGCGGCGACAGTCTGTGGCGAATTGCCCGGCGTCACGATCTCGACCACAAACAGCTCGCGCGCTGGAATCGCATCGACGAGGACGAGTTGCTGCACCCTGGGCAGGTTCTCACCCTGAGGCCACCCGCCGGAAAGGGCGCATCCCCCAATCCCGAGGCCGCCCTCAGCTCGGTGCATTACCGGGTGCGCAGGGGCGACTCCCTGTCCACCATCGCCTATCGCTTCAAGGTCAGTGTGGCCGACCTGCGGCGCTGGAACGGACTGCCCGACAATCTCCTGATGCCTGGGCAACGCCTGGTGCTCTATCTCGACACCAGCGACCAACAAGCGCTCTGAGACTCAGTCGACCAGCCGGCAGCTCACTTGGTGGCTGGGGCTGAGCTTGCGCAGCTCCGGGTAGGCTTCGCGGCATGCCGGCTGGGCCTGGGGGCAGCGCGGATGGAAGTGGCAGCCCGACGGCGGGTTGGCTGGTGACGGCATGTCCCCCTCCAAGCGGATCACCGCGCGCCGACCCTCATCCTCCACCTGAGGCACCGCCGACAGCAGGGCCTGGGTGTAGGGGTGGCGCGGGCGCTCCAACACCTCTTCCACCCTGCCCCGCTCCACGATCCTGCCCAGGTACATCACCGCCACCTCTTGGGCCAGGTAGGCCACTACCGAGATATTGTGGGTAATGAAGAGGTAGGACAGGCCCAGCTCGGCCTGCAGGTCCTTGAGTAGATTCAGGACCTGTGCCTGCACCGAGACGTCCAGGGCACTGGTGGGCTCGTCGCAAACGATCAGGCGCGGATTCACCGCCAGGGCGCGGGCGATGCAGATACGCTGGCGCTGACCGCCGGAGAACTCGTGGGGGTAGCGCTCGGCGGCATCCGCCGGCAACCCCACCTGTTGCAGCAGCTCCCCTACCCGCGCCAGGCGCTCGGCTCGGTTGCGGCCCCGGCCCTGCGCCTGCATGCCCTCGGCGACGATGTCGCCCACCAGCATCCGCGGGTTCATAGAGGCCACCGGGTCCTGGAACACGATTTGGAAGTCCGAGCGCCGGCGGCGTAGGGCCTTGCCCCGCAGCCGAGCCAGGTCCTGGCCGTCGAAGCTGACCCGCCCGGCGCTCGGCCGCAGCAGCTGCAGAATCGCCTTGCCCACAGTGGTCTTGCCGCACCCCGACTCTCCCACCAAAGCCAGGGTATGGCCCTTGGGGATAGCCATCGAGACCCCGTCCACCGCCCGCACCTGGCCCACCACCCGTTTGAACACCCCTCGGTGGATGGGAAAGTGGACCTTGAGCCCGTCCACCTCCAGCAAAGGCGCGGCGTCGGCCGCCGGCGGTGCCTCGACCCGGGCCGCCGGCGCATCCTCCGGGGTGCCGACCCCGGCCTCGAGGTGGCAGCGCACCCGACAGCCGGGGCGGTAGCTGCTCCAATCCGGATCTCGGGTCCGGCAGATATCCAACGCCCAGTCGCAGCGTTCGACGAAACGGCAGCCGTTGAACGCCTGGTCCAGGCGCGGCACGCTGCCCTTGATCACCGCCAGGCGGCGCTCTCGCTTATTGGCCCCGGGCAGGGACTGGAACAGCTTGCGGCTATAGGGGTGATGCGGCTGAGCGAAGAACTCGGCGCTCGGGGCTTGCTCCACCAGACGGCCGGCGTACATCACCGCCACCCGGTCGGCAGTCTCGGCCACCACCCCCAGGTCATGGGTGATCAGCAGCACCGCCATGCCGGTGTCGTGCTGGATCTTTTTGAGCAGCCGCAGCACCTGGGCCTGGATGGTCACATCCAGGGCGGTGGTCGGCTCGTCGGCGATCAGCAACTCCGGCCGGCCAGCCAAGGCAATGGCGATCATCACCCGTTGCATCATGCCGCCGGAGAGCTGGTGCGGATACTCCCCGGCCCGCTGCCCGGGGTCGGGAATCCCGACCGCTGCCAGCAACTCCACCACCCGCTGCTGCACCGCCGCGCCGCGCAGCCGGTCGTGGGCGATTACCGCCTCGGCGATCTGGCGCCCGACGCTGAGCACCGGGTTGAGCGAGGTCATGGGCTCCTGAAAGATCATCGCCATGCGCCCGCCGCGCACCCGGCGCATTTCGCGCTCGGGCAGCGCGGTGAGATCCTGGCCTGCCAGCAGCACCTGGCCGTCGGCGATCCGCCCGCCGGGCGGCAGCAGGCGCATGATCGACAGGGCGGTCATGGACTTGCCGCAACCGGACTCGCCGAGCAGGGCGAAGGTCTCGCCGGGCTGGATCTCCAGGTCCAGGCCGTCCACTACCCGCAGTGGCCGCTCGCCGCTGCCGAGCTGTGTGCGCAGATGGCGCAGACTCAATAGGGGTTGGCTCACCGCTGACTCCTGAGGCGGGGATCGAAGGCATCGCGCACCACGTCCGAGAACAGATTGGCGGCGAGCACCAGGGTAAACATGAAGCCGAAGGCGGCGGCCAGAGACCACCAGACGATCGGCTCCCGCGCCATCTCCAGGCGCGCGCTATTGATCATGTTGCCCCAGCTGTTCATGGTGGGATCGACGCCGATATTGACGTAGGAGAGCACCGCTTCGGCCAGCACCAAGCCGCTGAAATCCAGCACCAGTGTGATCAGCACGATGTGCAGCACATTGGGCAGCACGTGACGGCCGAGGATGGTGAATTGACCCACCCCGAAGGCCTGGGCCGCCTGCACATAGTCCATCTCCCGCAGCTTCAGGGCCTCGCCCCGCAACAGCCGGCATAGGCCGGTCCAGCTAGTTACCCCCAGAATCAGGCACAGGAACAGCAGCCGCAGGTCGGCACGCTGCTCCAGGCTGGTGAAATCCGCCTCGTGATTGCCCATGTAGACGTGCAGCATGAGGATGGCGGCGGCAATCAGCAGCACCCCGGGGATGGAATTCAAAGTCGTATAGAGGTATTGAATGACGTCGTCCACCCAACCGCGGAAATAGCCGGCCATAATCCCCAGCAAAATGGCCGCCGGCAGCATCACCAGGGTGGTCAGGGTGCCGATCACCAGGCCGGTGCGAATGCTCTTAAGGGCCTGATAGAAAACATCCTCGCCCACCTTGTCGGTACCCAGGATATGGTACTTCAGGGCCAACTGGCCGCTGACAAAGCCCAGCAACAGCACCAGCCCCAGGGTGATCAGCACCGCGCGCCAGGGCAGCTCGGTCTCACCCTCGAGCAGCCGGCGGGCGGCAACCGCCCAGGGAATTCCGGCGCGCCGTCCCAGGCGCCAGGCCAGGGCGGCAGCCAGCGCCAGCCAGGCCAGCACCGCTTGCAAGGCACCGCCAAGGGCGGTGACAGCGATGTCGGCCGCCCGCTCCCGCTCCGGGTCCTGCAAGTGGGCACCGCCGTATGTTAGCCGCGGATAGGCCCGTATCTGTCGGCCGTCGGGAAGTTCCAGGGTCTCCTTGGCATAGAGGTGGGTGGCAAAGGGGGCAGAGTAGGTCTTTTCCTGACGCTCGCGCAGGGGAGCAAGCCACCAATCGAGCAGACTCAAGACTTCGGTCGAATAGACGGCCTCGGCTTGGGGGGCTTCACCCGGCTCCAGGGCTGGGCGGTAATGCAGCGAGTCCAGCAGGCCGATCAGGACATAGGCCCCCAGCACGACCAGGGCCCCCATGCCGACTCGGCTGCGAGCCACTCGGCGCCAAGGGGCGCGCAGGTGCTCGCGGCTTCTGGCCAACCAGGAGAAGGCCAGCGCCAAGCCCAGCAACAGAAAGATCAGGGCATCGGTGATAAAGATGACCGGCATACCCGCCCTCCTCTAGCTGAGCCTGACCCTGGGGTCCACCAGGGTGTAGGAGATATCGGTCAGCAGCAGGCCAATGATGTAGAGCACCGAGCCCAGGAACACCATCGCCCGAACGATGGCGAAGTCCTGATTGTTGATGGCGTCGATGGTATAGCTGCCGAGGCCGGGAATACCGAAAAAGGACTCGGTGATCAGGCTGCCCATGAACAGCAGGGGCAGGATCACTACCACCCCGGTGAGGATGGGGATCAGGGCATTCTTGAGCACATGCCGGAACAGCACCGCCTGCTCGCTCAGGCCCTTGGCCCGGGCGGTGCGCACATAGTCGCGGTTGATCTCCTCCAGGAACAGGGTTCGGTACCAGCGGGTGCCGGCGCCGATGCCGCCGATCACCCCGATGAGCACCGGCAGGATCAGGAACTTGACCGCCCCCAGGCCCGTGTCATAGCCGGAAATAGGCACCAGGTGCAGCAGTTTGCTGACCAGGTACTGGCCGCCGATGATATAGAAGAGCCCGGAGATCGACATCATGGTCACGCAGAGCACCACGCCCCAGAAATCGATATAGGTGGCGCGGAAAAAGGCGATGAACAGGGCGAAACTGATATTCACCAGCAGGCCGATCAACAGCACGGGTATTGCAATCGCCAGGCTTGGCCACATGCGTTGGCGGATGTCGTGGCCGATCTCACGGCCGCCGTCGGACTGGCCGAAGTCGAAACGGAACAGGCGCAGGGACTTCTGAAAGAAGATGGTTTCGTTAAAGCGCCCCAGACCCTCAGCCTGGCTGTTATAAAGCAGCGGCAGGTCATAACCCCGATCCTGCTTCCACTGCTCGATGGCCTCCGGGGTGACCCGCTTGACCCCGAGGTTGATGCGCGCCATGTCGTCCGGCGAGTTGACGACGAAGAAGAGCACGAAGGTCAGCACATTGACCCCGAGCAGGATCGGGATGGCGTAGAGGGCCCGGCGGATGATGTAGGCAATCACTTGGCGGCGCTCCGCTCGCGGCGGCGGTAGGCGGCGATGGCGGGCAGGCTGGAGACCACCAACAGGCCCAATAGCGCCCAGACCGGCCAGAGCACCGGTGGATTCCAGCGTTCCCGCTGGGCGGCGCGCAGGGCCGGGTCCAAACGCCGGTACTTCAGCGTGTTGTTGGCCATCAGGTTGGGCTTCACGTTGTGGTACCAGGCGTGGTGCAGGGAGAACGCCTTGGGATGATAACCCCAGGCCCAGGGGGCATCGCGGCGAAGGATTTCCAACATCTGATCGATCAAGGCTTGGCGCTCGCGGCTGTTTTCCATGCTCTTCATCCGTTCGAACAGCGCGTCGAACTCCGGGTTCTGATAATTGGCTGCATTCTCACCGCCAGATACGGCCTTTGCATTGGGGCCGTAGAGCAGAAACAGGAAGTTCTCCGGGTCCGGATAGTCCGCGTTCCAACCCCACATAAAGATCTGGCTGGTACCCTTGCGCATCTTCTCCTGAAACCGGTTGTAGTCGGTGGCCCTGATTACCAGTTGGATGCCGAGCTTGGCGAACTGCTTGCGGATCCAGTTCAGGCGCGCCTTGTCGTCGGGGCCGGTGGCGGAGCTGTCGAAGTAGAGGATCAGCCCGTTGCCGGTGGCCGGATCACGGCCCTCCGGGAAGCCGGCCTCGGCCAACAGCGCGCGGGCCTCATCGATACCACGTCGACGTGGGGCGCCGCCGTCGTTGGTGTAGACGTAGGGATTGATTCCCGCCTCCCCCTCCCGGTGTCCGAAGATACCCGGCGGCAGCGGCCCCTGGGCCGCCAGCCCGCGGCCATTGGCGAAAATGGAAATGAACTCCTCACAATCCATAGCGATGGAAATGGCGCGGCGCAGCAGGCGCGCCGCCTCGCTGTCGCCTCCCACCACCGGGTCCTGCATATTGAACCCCAGGTAATAGGTGGAGGCAGTCACTGCGGCGCTCAGCTTGATGCCCTTGGAACGCATGGCGTCGGTCAGCCCCACCTCGCCCTGGTCGCTGAACTGCACCGCCTGGTCGAAGCTGTCCGACGAGATGCCGGAGGTATCGTAGTAGCCCTGGAGGAACTTGTTCCAATAGGGGATGCTCTCCTTTTCCAGACTGTAGACGGCCCGATCCACCAGCGGCAGGGGCCGGCCGGCGTCCACCAATAGGCCGGCTGCGCGATCCTCGGGCATGCCCTGATCCGGATAGGTCTCGCCGTGGAAGTTGGGATTGCGCTCCAGCACCATGCGCAGGTTGGGATTGTTCTCCGCGAGCATGAAGGGGCCGCTGCCGATGGGGTACCAATCCAGGCTGATATTGCGCTCGGCCAGACCCGGCTGGGAGTAGAACAGATCCGCCTCCCAGGGCATGGGAGCGAAAAAGGGCATTGCCAGCCAGTAAACGAACTGGGGGTACTTGCCCTTGAGGCGAATGCGGAGGCGATACCGGTCTAACACCTCCAGCCCCGCCATGGGCTCGCCGCGCAGGTCGACAAAGGGTCGACGCTGGCCGCTGGCTTTTCGCGCCTCGGCGTAGCGCTGCTCGATAGCCTCGGCGAACTCGGCAAAGCCCAGGATGTATTCTGCCATTACCGCGGCAATGGGAGAATGCAGGTGCGGCACCGCCAGCCGCTTGACCTGATACGCGTAGTCGTCTGCCGTGACCTCCCGGCTGCCGCTATCGGTGAAATCCGCCAGGGTGTAGATGTCCTCGACCTGATCCGGGCTGAGAGGATGGTATCGGTAATCACCACCAGGGTCTTGGGCCAGGGCTGGATGCGGCTGATAGCGCACCCCGGGCCGGAGTTCGATCAGGTACTCGCTGACCGCGATCCGCTCGGACGGGGCATCTGGCGGTAGCTCCCTGCCCTCTGCGTCAAGGTAGGTCACCGCCGGCATCCCGACGCTGGTCTGGGGCACCAACTGGTAGGGGCGCATGAGAAAATGGTACTGCAGCGGCGGTTCGTAGATCTGGGCTATAAAGGCGTATTCGTTGGAGCTGTAGGAGCGTACCGGGTCCAGGTGCTTGGGGCGTTCGGAAAACGAGCTGTATAGGATATTGGCCTGCTCTTCGGCGCTCGGATAGGGATTGTTCCAGGCGCCGTCGGAACAGCCGCTCAGCCAAAGCAGGGCGGCGCATAGCCAGATCAAGGGGGTCGGCAGGTGAATCGGAACTGCTCCCAAGGTTTGTCGATACAGCCGTTTTCCGGTACTTTACGGGCCGAAACACGAAGGCGCTATCTTCTCATCCTGTCCGACACTTGTCAGCCACGGGCGCGCGCGGCCGGTGCCGGCACCAGCCATTAGGATTCGACACTATGGGTTTCTTACAGAACAAGCGGGCGCTGATCGTCGGCGTGGCCAGTAACCGATCCATCGCCGCCGGGGTGGCCAAGGCCATGCACCGGGAAGGGGCCGAGCTGGCCTTTACCTACCAGAGCGACAAGCTGCTGAAGCGGGTCCAGGAGCTGGCGTCGGAGTGCGGCTCGGATATCGTATTGCCGCTGGACGTGGCCAGCGACGAGCAGATCGCCACCTGCTTTGCCGAACTCGGCCAGCGCTGGGACGGACTCGACATCATCGTTCATTCGGTGGGCTTCGCTCCTCGCGATCAGCTCGAAGGCTCGTACGCAGACGCAGTGACCCGCGAGGGCTTTGCCATCGCCCATGACATCAGCGCCTACAGCTTCGCCGCCCTGGCCAAGGCCGGGCGCCCCATGATGCAAGGCCGCAACGGCGCCCTGATCACCATGAGCTATCTAGGCGCGGTGCGCACAGTGCCCAACTACAACGTGATGGGAGTAGCGAAGGCCAGCCTGGAAGCCAATGTGCGCTATCTGGCCGATTCCCTTGGCCCGGAAGGCACCCGCGTGAACGCCGTCTCGGCCGGCCCCATCCGCACCCTGGCCGCCTCCGGCATCAGCGGTTTTCGCGGCATGCTGGCCGAGGCCGAGCAGAAAACTCCGCTGCGGCGCAATGTAACCATCGACGAGGTGGGCAACGCCGCCGCCTTCCTGTGCTCGGACCTGGCGTCGGGGATCACCGGCGACATACTCTACGTGGACTCCGGGTACCATGTGCTGGGGATGGCCTGAGCAGGGCCGTCAGCTTGTGCACGGTCCGGGCTCGTCATGCCCGTCCTTGGCCCGGGTTTCCGACAGGGTATAGGATCGACGCGCGCAACCTTGGCAAAACAAAGCCGGCAGCTTGGCGCCTGCCGGCTTTTTATTCTTCTTCGCTTGTTGCGGTTCGAGCCGGGCTCTAAGGAGACGCTGAAAAAAGCCCTCCCTGGCTTTTTGCAGCACGGCTTTCGAAAACGCGGTTTCCGAAAGCCTTCATTTTCAGGCGGTTGGACGCCTGAAAATGGCGGGGCGTTCTGCCCCGCACGGGAAACGCTATTCAACCTAGAATCCTCAGTTGGACGCAGTGCAGTGTGCGTTTTCCGGGGTGCAGGGCAAGGCGTAACGACGAGGAATAGTTGCTCTATTCCGAGGAGTTACAACGCCGCCATGCGCCCCGGAAAACGTGCAATGCAGTGCATAGCGTGATTCACCCTGAGAGTGAAGACCCGATTTGAAAGCTAATCCGATCATATCAGCAACTTACCATCAGAATGGAGCGGTCAACTGAGGAATCTAGGTTCAATCAGCATTTCCCTAACCGCGCAGAAATTGGCTGTCGACGGCTCTCCGCCGTCGCGCTCTTCGCTAGCCGCTGGTGCGGGGGGTCAGCTCGATGTCCGCAATCGCCCGCAGCTGGCGCACCAAGTGCTGATAGTTGGCTTGGCCGGCACTGCGTTCCAAGGTGCTGATCTCGTTCTCGCGCGCTTCCGGCGCCAGGTCCTCCAAGGCACCGTCCTTGACTTCGGTCAGCGCCACCACCGCGAAATCCCCACCTGCCAGGTCAGCCAGGCCGTAAGAGGGGCTGGAATCTGCCGGCCGCGGCAGCTGAAATACCTGGCGCACCAAGCCAGGCGGCGCTTCGCGAGCCTCGCGGCCTAGGCTGCCGGGCTGCTTGAGTGCAAAGCCGGTCTCGGCCTGGAGTTCCTCCAAGCTGGCACCGGACTTCAGGCGGTCGACCAGTTGCTCGCCCTGCTCGCGGGCCTGCTCCAGGGCCTGTTCGGCCCGCACCAGGTCCTCTACCTCGGCGCGTACCTCCTCCAGAGGCTTGTATGCAGCCAGTTCATGCTCACGTACCCGCAATGCCAGCATGCGGTTGTCGCCCAGGTCCAGCACCTCGCTATTGTTGCCCGCGGTCAGTACCTCTTCGCTGAAGGCCGCGGCCTTGACCTTGGGATGGGCCAGCAGGTCCTCACCACCGTCGCGGGCGAACCAGTCGCTGGTCTGCAGTTTCAGGCCCAGCTCTTCGGCGGCCGGCTCCAGGCTGTCCGGCTGCTCATAGGCGAGATCCGCCAGCCGTTCCGCATAGTCGTACAGCAGCTGCTCCGCCTCGCTTTTGCGCAGACCAGCCAGCACCTGTTCGCGGGCTTCGGAAAATTCCTTGATGCTCTCGGGCTGGACCTCGGTGACCAGGATCAAGTGCAGACCGAACGGGCTGCGCACCGGCCCCGCGACCTCACCCACCTCAGCCGCGAAGGCCGCCTCCTCGAACTCCGGCACCATGGCGCCGGGACCGAAGAGACCCAGATCGCCGCCGGCCGCGGCCGAGCCCGGGTCCTCGGACACCTCTTTCGCCACTTCGGCAAACGCCTCGCCGGCGCGGATACGGGCCAGGGCGGCTTCGATGCGGGCCCGCGCGTCGGCCTCGGTATCGGTGTCGGCGTCTTCCGGCAGATTGATCAGGATATGGCTGGCGGCGCGCTGCTCGGGCGCCCCATATTCCTGCCGGTGGGCCTCATAAAAGGCCATGAGTTCCTCTTCCGAGGGCTCGATGCCGGCGCCGAGGCTGTCGACATCCAATAGGATATAGTCGACCTTGACCCGCTCGGGCGTGCGGAAACGGGCCTTGTGGTCTTCGTAATAGGCCTCCAGCTCGGCCGACTCCAGCGCTGCGTCGGAGCGGAACTCCTTCGCCGGCACCACCAGGTAGCTGAAGTTGCGTTGCTGCCTTTGCAACCGCACCAGATCTTCCAGCTCGGTCGGGGTCGCGAATTCGGTGCTGCGCACGGCGCTCCCGAGTTGAGAGGTGATCAACGATTGCCGTACCCGTTCTTCGAACTGGCCGGGGCCGAGATAGCCCTGCAAGCGCAAGGCCCGTTCGTAGGCCTCGCGATCGAACTGACCGTCCTTCTGGAAGGCGGCAAACTGCAGGATGGTCTGGCGTACCAACTCATCGCCGGCATACAGGCCCATGCGGCGGGACGCCTGCTCGATCACCAAGTCGTCGATCATGCGGTCGAGCACCTGCCCGCGCATCAATTCTTCCTGGAATAGTTCCGGGCGATAGGCACTACCTAGACGCTGCCGCAACTCGCTGCGGAACTGCTGATAGCGGCTTTCGAAATCGCGTTCGGTAATTTCCTGGCCATTGACGGTTGCCACCACCGGCTCGCCGCCGATGCCGGTGTACTCACCGATGCCCCAGAGGGCGAAGGGGATAGTGATCAGGATCACAATCGCCCAGGCGATCCAACCCTGGGCCTTCTCACGTATGGTCTGGAGCATGATATCGCTTCGTTTCGGTGCTGAAAGGGCTACAAAAAAACAAAACGGGGTATCCGTGCGGATACCCCGTTTGCCTGAACTAATGGCGGAGTGGACGGGACTCGAACCCGCGACCCCCGGCGTGACAGGCCGGTA
>CBDUCL010000043.1:0-17228 GCA_965365625.1 uncultured Chromatiales bacterium
AATTGCTATCGTAGACCGTAGCGTACACCATAAATACCATTTTTGCAACACCCGCTCTTAATGTTGCACTTTAGCACCTTGCGGGCCTCAATTGGGTTGTTGTAGCGCACCACTGGAGCCATTTGGAACCTATTGTTGCAATTAAGACACAAAAAAACGCTCGGCATGGACTATCCCGCCACGGCTTCCGGCCCCAACCAATGATCAAGGTGGATCACATAATGAAATCCGAGATCGCGATAGGGGCGGTAGAGATCGAAGGGACGGTGGTAGTGCGCGAACGCCGAACTCATGAAGCCGCCCAGAAACCGCCCCCGATAGCCGCGGTCGACGCGCTCCAAAGCATAGGCAAGCTTATCCCGAGACAGCATCAAGAATCCGGAGTGCGGATTGCGGGCGACCCGGAGTTCGACGTCCCGAAAGCGCGCCCTGGCGTCCAGCCACCCGGGCATCGCCCGCAGGTCGACGCATTCCACCCGATCCCCAGATCGCTCCAGCCGGTTCGGGTGCAGGCACTGCTGCAGTCCATAGTCCCTGTCGAACGCCATGATGTTGTTCAGCACCTGATGTGGGACGAGGATATCATCTTCGACCACCATAAAGTAATCGTATCGCTCCAGTTCCTCGGCAATCGAACCCAACACTTCGAACACCAGGTATTCCGGACGCTCGAGCCCGGAGAAAACCATGTCCAGCGGGAGCAGCGAGTGCCCGGAAATACCGCAAATCCGCAGCTCCAATCCCGGTATATCCTGCAAGTTATCCACCGCTTTGCGCACATAGCGAGCCCGCGTTTCCGCCGACGAACTGGTGGACTTGCCGACAAACTCCGGGCCGGCTCCGAAATAATGCGCCATCAGGCACAGGATCATTGGCCGGCGTCGGCGCAACAAACGCTTGGCTAAAGAACCTACTCCAGTCATTCGCAACCGCGGTTCAAACCAACACCCACGTCCGCGCGATCCCGAACCTACCGGTCCGCAAATCCACGCCGAAGACTCCCCCCTAATGGGACCGCTAACGACACCGGCAGCCGATCTCCAGCCACCCCACAACCATGCTTATACGCCGAACCAGCCCCGCACCCAAAGCGAGCTCGGGATTCTGTGACAACGGTCGCAGAAGCCCCAAGTATCGTGAAGGCTGGACAAAAGATCATTAGGACAGAGTAACTCCGACCAGCCTATGGACTGGCGGTACTTTAGCAAGCCCCCCTGCCGACTACGGGTTTTCTTCGCAATTGATCGGCGGGCAGTTCGGTCTTTACGCAAGCGAACCGTATCGGGACTCCCGAGCAGTTCTTGGTGCTCTTATTATCATCATTTACGGCCAGTATAAACGGCCTTATGTTTGGTTTCCAGCCCGATAGTGCGACCGGATTCCCGCTCGCGGGACCGCCTTCAGGTCCCGCTCCAATAGGGCGAACCCAGGAAATATCCCCGGCTCCCGCCCGCCGGCTCCTGGCGCTCTTGCTGGCCGACACTTCGCCGACTGGAACGGCTTTTCTCCAACACGCCCGAAGAGGCTGTCAGACGTTTGCCGCAAAAACAGTCAACGCCTAGGCAAAAAGAAGCCCGGAAAGGGAGCCGGGCGGGAGCGGGGCGGGCCCGCACAAAGCCAGCCCAGGGCTGATCCAGCCCCGAGCCAGAGGGAGAAAGCGTCTATTTGGTAAAGAGACCGCCGTTGACCGGGATATTTGCCCCGGTGATATAGGTGGTCTCGTCGGCAGCGAGAAAAGCCACGGTACCGGCAATCTCTTCGGGGGTGCCCATGCGGCGCATCGGGATACCGGCGATGATCGCCTCGCGCACGTCATCGCGCATGGCCATCGTCATGGCGGTCTCCACATAACCCGGGGACACGGTATTCACCGTTATGCCCTTGGCCGCCCCCTCGTGGGCCAGGGCCATGGTAAAGCCGTGCATGCCGGCCTTGGCGGCGGAATAGTTGACCTGGCCAAACTGGCCGCGCTGGCCATTGACCGAGGAGATGTTGACGATGCGCCCGAAACCGCGCTCCAACATCCCCTCCCAGACCGGTCGAGTGACGTAGTAAACGCTGTTGAGGTTGGTATTGATTACCGCCTCCCAATGATCGAGCTCCATCCGCTTGAAGGTCTTGTCACGGGTGATGCCGGCGCAGTTGACCAGGATGTCGATCCCGCCGAAGCGGTCCTCGATCTCCTCGATCATGGCGACACTGGAAGCGGCGGAAGATACGTCCCCGGCCACCAGGCCAATATCCAGCCCCTCGTCCCGGCGCGCCTGCTGCCATTCCGCCAGGTCCGCTAGGTCGTCCGGGTGACAGCTCGCCACCACTCGGCGGCCGTCCCTGGCCAGCCGCCGGCAAATTGCAGTGCCCAAGCCACCGGTACCGCCGGTGACCAGGGCCAATTTCTGCTCTGCAGTCATACGTCTCTTCGCTCCAGGGGTCTGCGTTCAGGCCTGTGTCTCGGCCGCCTGCCGCCAGGAATCGCCGGCCGCTTTCATGGACTTTTCCATCCATGCCCGATATTCGGCGCTGGCATTGCCCGCCAACTCGACGCCGGCGCGGCTCTTGGCGGCAAGGCCCTCGACCAGCTCCCGGCCGATCCGCGCCTGCTCGCTCAGGTACTCCGGATACTCCTTGACCTGACCCAGTAATTCGGCCTGCTTGACCTGGGCATCGACCACCAGACCAAACAGCTCCAGCTGTTGCTCGACCAGGCCCTTGAAGCTGCGCAGCTGCAGGTCGCCCAGCTCCGCGGCGTTGGCATAGCCCTGCTCCACGGCCTTCTTGTACAGATTCAGGTTTTCTTTCGCGCTGTTCATCTTTGCCTCCTCGGCTATTGTGCATTGCAACATTGTTGCAGTGCACAATAGTACGGCCGCGCCCAGCTGTCAAGGATTTTTTCGGGGAAAATTACGGCTGGTGGGCGACGCCGGTAGTCGCCGGAAAGGTTCAGTCTTTGTCTTCGTCTTCGCGGTCGGGCTTGGCGTCGCGGGCAAAACCCATGGAACGGAACCAGCTCTCCTGCATATCGCCCCAGAGCTGCATATTGCGCCGGGCCAGGTCCGTCATCTGCTGCATTGGGTCGGCCCCGAGGCCCTGCTGCTGCTGCTCGAACATGGACAGGCTCTCTTCCAGGTAGCGGGCGAACAGGCCCTGCATGGTGCCGCCGTAGAACCGGATGATCTGGGCCAACATATCGGCGCTGAACAGGGGTTCGCCGCCGGCCTCCTCCTCCAGCATGATCTGCAGCAGCACCGAGCGGGTGAGGTCCTCGCCGCTGTTGGCGTCCAGCACCCGCAGGCGCTCCCCCCGCAGCACCAATTCGCGCACGTCCGCCAGGGTGATATAACGGCTCGCCTCGGTATCGTAGAGGCGGCGATTAGGGTACTTCTTGATCAGTCGGACGGCGGTCATGGGGGCGTCTACCTGGCGCTGGGGGGGTTATGCGGAGTGTACCGGAAAACAGCGGTCAGCCGTCAGCGGTGCGGGCAACCGCCGTTGCTGACCGCTGACCGCACAGAGCTGACGGATGCGTCAGAACATATGCTGCCCGCCGTTGATCGACAGGTTGGAACCGGTGACGAACCCGGCCTCGTCCGAGGCCAGATAGGCCACCGCTGCGGCGATCTCTTCCGGCTGGCCGAGCCGGCCCACCGGAATCTGGGCAACGATCTGCTGGCGGATGTCCTCACGCACCGCCATTACCATCTCGGTGGCGATATAGCCCGGGGAGACCGTGTTCACGGTGATCCCCTTGCGCGCCACTTCCAGGGCCAGCGATTTGGTGAAGCCGTGCATGCCGGCCTTGGCGGCAGCGTAATTGGTCTGTCCTATCTGGCCTTTCTGGCCGTTGACGGACGAGATATTGACGATGCGTCCCCAGCCGCGTTCCAGCATCCCTGGCAACAACTGCCGGGTGACGTTGAATACGCCGTCCAGATTGATGCGCAGCACCGCCTGCCACTGCTCGTAGCTCATCTTGCGCATGGTGGTATCGCGGGTAATGCCCGCGTTGTTGACCAACACGTCGACCCCGCCGTGCTCGGCTTCGATGCGTGCCAATACCTCGGCACATTGCTCATAATCGCCCACGTCGCAGACGTAGATGCCTGCATCGTGGCCCTCGTCGCGCAGCGACTGCCGCCAACGTTCGGCCTTATCCTGGTTGCGATAGTTGGTGACCACCCGGTAACCCGCGGCCAACAGGCGCCGGCAAATGGCGTTGCCGATGCCGCCGGTACCGCCGGTGACCAGGGCGAGACGGGAACTGGATTGCTCTGACATGGTGAAACTCCTCTGGCTGGGCTGGATTCACTTTTTCTTTTTGGGACGCCGGCCGCCTCCAGGCGACCGGAATTTCTTAACTGGCGGCGACTTCAGTCCCTCTCCACCGCCAGCGCCACGCCCTGACCGCCGCCGATACACAGCGTGGCCAGGCCCTTTTTGGCGTCTCGGCGGACCATTTCATGCAGCAGGGAGACCAGGACACGGGCCCCGGAAGCACCGATCGGATGACCGATGGCGATGGCTCCGCCATTGACGTTGATCTTGGCCGGGTCCCAACCCAAGTCATGGTTCACCGACATGGCTTGGGCGGCAAACGCCTCGTTGGCCTCCACCAGGTCCAAGTCCTCCACCGCCCAGCCCGCCTTCTCCAGGCATTTGCGGGTGGCCGGGATCGGCCCGGTGCCCATGATGGCCGGATCGACCCCGGCGCTGGCGAAAGCCTTGATCCGGGCCAGGGGTTTGAGCCCCAGTGCCTCTGCCTTGCTCGCGCTGGCCACGATGACCGCCGCGGCCCCATCGTTGATCCCCGAGGCATTGCCGGCGGTTACCGTGCCTTCGCGGTCGAAGGCCGGACGCAGCTTGCCCAACTTCGCCGCGTCGGTGCCATGGCGCGGAAACTCGTCGACCTGGAACACCAGCGGGTCGCCGCGCCGCTGGGGCACCTCCACCGGAATGATCTCCTCGTCGAAGCGCCCCGCCTTCTGGGCCGCCTCGGCCTTCTGCTGAGAGGCGGCGGCGAAGGCATCCTGGTCAGCCCGGCTGAAACCATATTGGCGCGCGATGTTCTCCGCCGTCACCCCCATATGGTAGTCGTTGAAGGCATCCCAGAGTCCGTCTACGATCATCGAGTCCTGCAGCTTCCAGGGGCCCATCTTCATGCCGTCCCGAGACTTGGGCAGCACATGGGGAGACTGGCTCATGTTCTCCTGACCGCCGGCGATCACCACCTCGGCATCGCCGCAGGCCACCGCCTGCATCGCCAGATGCACCGCCTTGAGGCCACTGCCGCAGACCTTGTTGATGGTCATCGCCGGCACCGACTGCGGCAACCCGGCCGCGAGCGACGCCTGGCGCGCCGGGTTCTGGCCCGTCCCTGCGGTCAGCACCTGACCCAGGATCACCTCGTCGACCTGCTCCGGAGCCAGGCCGCTGCGCTCCAACAGGCCCGCTACCACCCGGCTGCCCAGTTCCGCGGCGGAGAGCCCGGCCAGGCTGCCGCCGAAATTGCCGACCGCGGTACGCCCGGCCGCCACGATGACGATATCTTCGCTCATTTTCTTTGCCCTATTGTCTTTCAGTGTGATCGGTGGAAAGGCAATTCGGCGGACTCTGCGGCCTCGCTCGTTGCCGGTCCCTATATCCTAGACGCCATTCGAGGAGTCTGAAACCCAGTGTAAACAATAATGTTGCAGCGCACAAATTCCCGTGCTAAGGTTTTTTCACCACCGAGCAACCACGGATAATAACCATGAGCAAGCAAGCCTTTTGGGACCAAGACTGGAGCGAGCTGCAACGCCGCTACTGGGAAAACTGGAGCGATATGAGCCGCCGCGCCATGGGGCTGGAAACGCCGCCGACCAACCCCTGGGAGCAGGCAATGAATCACTGGCGGCAGGCGGTAGCCCCGGGCATGCCGGAGCCGGCCCGCGGTTTCATGGACAAGATGCTGGACCAGGGCAAGGCGTTCTTCCGCCTCAGCGAGGAGTTCACCCGCAACCTACAACCGGACGCCGGCGGCGACTGGGCGGCGGCCCTGGAGCGCAGCTTCGGCGATCTGCAGAAGGCGTTCAGCGGCGCCCTGGGCGGCGACGGCCAGGAATCCCTGAGCAAGCTCATGGCGTTTTGGGAGATGCCCCTGGACAACTGGCAGCGCATGCTGTCTTCGCTGTCTCTGATGCCCGGCGACCTGCTGCGCAACATGCCCCACGGTGCCGGCAGCGAGCACTTCGAGCGCTTCCTGTCCGCTCCCGGCCTCGGCTACACTCGGGAGGAACAGGGCCAACAGCAGGAACTGATAAGACTGCTGATGGACTACCAGCGCGCGCTCCAGGCCTACAGCCAGTTCTTCGCCGACCTCGGGATGTGCTCGGTGGACTGCATGCGGCGCAAGCTCTTGGAGCGCGACTACGAGGCGAAGCCCGTCGACTCGGCACGCCAGCTCTACGACCTCTGGGTGCAATCCTGCGAGGAGGTATATGCCGAGCAAGTGAGCACCCCCCGCTACGCCCAGTTGCACGGGCAGCTGGTCAATGCCCTGATGGCGCTCAAGCGGCATCAGGGACAGATGGTGGACGAGGCCCTGGGCGCCATGAACATGCCCACCCGCAGCGAGCTGCGCACCCTGCAGGACCGTCAGCAGCAGATCCGGCGCGACAACCAGCGCCTGCGCTGTGAGCTCGAGACCCTGCGCGAGCAGGTGGACAAGCTCGCCCAGCCGCAGACCCCGG
This sequence comes from uncultured Chromatiales bacterium, assembly GCA_965365625.1. GTDB lineage: Bacteria > Pseudomonadota > Gammaproteobacteria > Chromatiales > Chromatiaceae > CAVWCW01. The sequence continues at coordinate 6,726 of CBDUCL010000043.1, forward strand.
CTGCGGCTGCGGCTCCGGCACCCGCGCCTGCGGCGCGCGCCGCCAAGAAGAAGGCCGCACCCCGGCGTAAGACCGCCGCCAAACCGGCCGCACCCAAAACCACCGAAAACTGAAACCGCGCCCCAGCCAGAGGAGAACCACTGTGATTCCAATCGATATCCGGCCCGACAAGTTGGCCGCAGAGATGGCCGACTACAGCCGCAAACTGGGCCAGGGCATAGAGAACCTGCTGAGTGCCGAGAGGATCGACACCGGCGTTACCCCCAAGACGGTGGTCTACGAAGAAGATAAGCTCAGTCTGTACCGCTACCAGGCGCCGGCCGACGTGGTTCAGAAACCGACCCCGCTGCTGGTGGTCTATGCCCTGGTCAACCGCCCCTACATGACCGATCTTCAGGAAGACCGCTCCACCATCCGCAATCTGCTGGCCGCCGGCCAGGACGTCTACCTGATCGACTGGGGCTACCCGGATGGCGCCGACCGCAGCCTAACCCTGGACGACTACATCAACGGTTACCTGGACCGCTGCGTGGATGTCATTCGCAAGCGCCATCGCCTGGACCGGATCAATATCCTCGGCATCTGCCAGGGCGGCACCTTCAGCCTCTGTTACAGCGCCCTGCATCCGGACAAGGTCAAGAATCTGGTGACCATGGTCACCCCGGTGGACTTCAAGACCCCGGGCAATCTGCTCAGCGCCTGGGCCGAGCATATGGACGTGGACCTGCTGGTGGACACCATGGGCAATATTCCCGGCGAGCTGTTGAACTGGACCTTCCTGTCGCTCAAGCCATTCAGCCTTACCGGACAGAAGTACGTGAATATGGTGGACGTACTCGACGACCCGGCCCGGCTGAAGAACTTTCTGCGCATGGAGAAATGGATCTTCGACAGCCCGGACCAGGCCGGCGAGACCTTCCGGCAGTTCATCAAGGACTTCTACCAGGGCAACCGTCTGATCGAGGGCGGGGTGCGTATCGGCGGACGCGAGGTCGATCTCCAGCAAGTGCGCATACCGATCCTCAATATCTTCGCCGAGCAGGACCACCTGGTACCGCCGGAAGCCTCGCGCGCCCTGCGTGGGCGCACCGCGAGCAAAGACTACACCGAACTGTCGTTCCCCGGCGGCCACATCGGCATCTACGTCAGCGGCAAGGCGCAGAAAGAGGTCACCCCAGCGATCGCCGCTTGGCTCGAACAGCGCAGCTAAACCCCTCGATCTCGGGGCCTAGGCCCCGGGATTGCTGCGGCGGCGGCTCCGGGCCAGCTCAGTCGAGGATTGGGGCCAAGGTTTCCAATAGCGGGGAGAGCTGCTGCTCGTAGTGCCGCCAGCGCTGCACCGAGTCAGAATACACCGGCTGGCGCGCCTGCCATAGGCTGGCAGTGATAATCTGTCCCGCGGGCTGCGACGGCTCCGGCTCCCCCGTCCGCCGGTCTAATCCCAATGTCTGTGCCAGCCGTTCGACAGTCTGTTCGGGATCCGCCACCAGGACCTCGTAATCCAACTCGATCAGCTCGGTCCCGAGCAGGCGACGCCAGTGCTCCATCAATTCCCAATACAAAAGATAGTATTGCCCCAACCATTGCAGGTCGTTGCTGTAGGGGTGGGCACCGGCGAAATCCTGCTCGTAAATGGACAAGCAGGTCGACACCGGGTGGCGTCGCAGGTGGATAATTCGGGCCTGCGGCAGCATGGTCTTGATAAAACCGATGGCAGCAAAGTTGGCGGGCAATTTGTCGACGAAGTGGCGGCCCTCCGGCACCTGCCGCCGGGCCCGCCCGAGGTACTCCTCACCCAGCTCCCGCCAGGCCTCGGGCGGCAGCTTGCGGAGCGCTGCCAGATCTGTCTGCCGGCTGCCGTAACGGGCGCAGGCCCCCTCCATTACCCGCTGCACCAGGGGCAACTCGCCGGCCGCGGTAACCGAATCCAGGCCCGACAGCAGCCGCTCTAACAGCGTGGTGCCCGAGCGCGGCATGCCGACCACGAAGATCGGGTCTGGGGCCGCACAGCCCTGCCCTGCCCGAGCCTCCAGGAATTCCGCATCGAAGATATCCCCTAGCGCCTGATAGCGCTGGCGCACCGCCTCGATGTCAAACGGAAGCAGAGCCTTACGCTCGTCCTTCGCCGCCTTGAGATAGCGGAACGCCGACTCCCAGTGACCGAGGTCAGACTCCATTTTGTGCAGCGCCATAAAAGCAGGGATTCGTGACTCCGGTTTAGCATCGAACTCCGGCCGCAATCGCCCTTGCGAGTCCAGCAGGGAACGAATCAGGGCCAGGTCCTCGTCACCTTCCTGCAGCTTGCGGGTCTGGGCCAGCATCGGGTAGAGCCCAGCCTGCTCAGGAAAACCCTCGAGCAGGCGGCGCACCACCTCGCCCGCCGCCTCGAAATCGCCGTTCCGCATCAGGGCCCCGGCGTAAGCGGTACCCACCTGCAGATTGCCCGGCGCCATCTCATTGACCGCCGCGAACTGACGCAGGGCTTCCGGCGTCTTGTTTTCCGCCAACAGGATCGCACCAAGCAGCGTATGCGCGTCGATCTGGCGCGGATCGAGGCGCAAAGCCTCCCGCACGTGCGCTCGGGCTGCGGGCAGGTCCCCCTGATTGTAGGCCAGTGTAGCCAAGTTAACGTGGGCCCCCAGGTGCTTGGCATCCACGGCCAGCAGCTTCTGGAAGATCACGTAGGCATCCGCGGGACGGCGCAGACCGATCGCCAGCTGACCATAGAGTTCCAGCGCCTCCAGATTGCTCGGATCCTGGCGCAACACGCCCAGGCAGCGTTCTGCCGCCTGGGTCAAACGACCCGCTTCGGCTTCTTTGCGAGCGGACAACAAGGGGTCGGCAGCCTTCATGCGGCCCCCTCCCCAATCGCCGTACGGTGGCCGGCGGAAGGTGCAGTCGACATCGAACGAGTCTCCGGTTAACGCGGCGCGCCCGTGGCAAGCATTGGTGCCGCGCGCTGACTTTTTCCAAGCTCGGTAGAGTAACAGACAAAGCGCGCAGCCGTCAGGCCAGCCGCCAGCCCCTTTTCAGCTTGAATTCAGTCGCCGGCCTTAGGCTGTAGCACGAACTCGGGAAACAGGGTCTACAACGTTTCCCGAGCGGGAAAGGATGCCCCGACACTTCCCATCGCCCGAAGCGACCGAAAAAGCTGCCTTCGGGAAACTGGGATTCTCGAAAGCCAGACCGACAGGCGCGAAGGATCGCAGGTTTTTGGGGTTCCATTATTCGAGGAGATACCGCCCATGCAACAATCCCGCACCGTAAAGATCTGGGACCCCCTGGTCCGCTTGTTACACTGGGGCCTAGCGGCCAGCTTCCTGATTGCCTACCTGAGCGAAGACGACCGGCTTACCCTGCACAGCTACGCCGGCTACCTCTTGCTCGGGCTGATCACCCTGCGCCTTGTCTGGGGCCTGATCGGCAGTCGCCACGCCCGCTTCCAGGATTTTGTCACCCCGCCGACCCAGGCACTGGCCTACCTGGGGGATGCGCTGCGCCTGCGCGCCAGTCGTTATCTCGGCCACAATCCGGCCGGCGGCGCCATGGTGCTGGCCCTGCTGCTTTGCCTGAGCCTGACCGGCCTCAGCGGCCTCGTGCTGTTCGGTGCCGCCGAGTTTTCAGGCCCCCTGGCCGAAACCCTGCGCGGCCTGCCGCCGCGATGGGTCGAACCCCTGGAAGAGGCCCACGAGCTGTTGGCTAACCTGAGCCTGCTGTTGGTGGTGCTGCACCTAGGTGGGGTAGCCCTTGCCAGCCTGCAGCACCGGGAGAACCTGGTGCGCGCTATGTTCACGGGCTACAAGCGGAGGGAAGCGGAATGAGCGCGCGCCTGACCCTGTTTCTGGTCGCCCTAGCCAGCGCAACGGCGGCCGCCGCCCCTCTAGACGGCCTGCTGCAGGAGTACCGGACCGCAGCCGGCCCACCGGACGCGGCGCGCGGCGCCGCCGCCTGGACGCAGCCGATGCCCGCCGCAGACGGCAAAACCCGCCGTTGCAGCGACTGCCACGGCAATGACTTGACCCAGGCCGGCCGCCACCTGAGCACGGGCAAGCCGATCCCGCCCCTGGCGCCCTCGGCCAACTCAAACGCCCTGAGCGACCCCGCCAAGGTCGAAAAGTGGCTGTACCGAAACTGTCGCTGGACCTGGGGCCGGGAATGCACGCCGGGAGAAAAAGCCGACCTGGTGTTGTTTCTTACCACCCAATGAGTCGAAGGAGCACAAAATGAACAGATCCCTGCTCGCCACCGCGTTCGCTCTGCCCCTGCTGGCCGGCGTCGGCCTGGCTCTCAGCGACCACCGCCACGAAAGCGAGGAAGACGACCACGAATACGCCGAACACCAGCGCCCGGACTTCGCCCCGGCCGACCACTCCGGGTACTTGCAAGAGTGCGGCGCCTGTCACCTGGCCTACCCCCCGGGCCTGCTCCCGGCGCGTTCCTGGGGGCGGATTATGGACGGTCTCGGCGACCATTTCGGCGACAATGCGGAGCTGGCCGCGGCGGAAGCCGAGCCGATTCGGGCCTACCTCCAGGCCCAGGCCGCGGACCGTGGCGCCCGAGGCCGCGCGCGCTCGGTCGCCGCTTCGCTGGGACCGGAGCAGACGCCGCTGCGCATCGCCGCCACACCCTGGTTTCGACGCCAGCACCACGAGATCCCTCCCGCCCTGGTCGCGGGGAACCCCCAGGTCGCGGGCTTCGGCAACTGCCAGGCTTGCCATCGGGGCGCCGAGGACGGATCCTTCGATGAACACCAGGTCAGTATCCCCGGCTACCCCTACTGGGACGATTGATGAAGAAAACCGCCCTCGCGCTGCTGTTATGGAGCCTCGCCGCCGGTCCCAGCGCCGACCACGAAGCGGCCTACGAGCTGGCTCGCGAGGGTCGTATTCTGCCCCTGGAGCGGATCTTGGAGCAGCAACGCCGGGACCGCCCTGGGCGCATCCTGGAGGTGGAACTGGAGCGGGAGGACGGCAACCTGGTCTACGAGCTGGAGCTGCTGGACGCCGACGGCCGGGTGTGGGAGCTTTACTACGACGCGGTCAGCGGGCGGCTGTTGGAGACCGAAGCGGGGCACGCTGACTGATGCGCCTGCTGTTGGTGGAAGACGACACCGAGCTGGTGGAACGCCTGTCCCCCGCCCTGTCGCGCGCCGGGTTTGCGCTGGACCGCGCCGACAATGGCATTGACGGCGAATTCCTCGGCGACGAGATCGACTACGACCTGGTGGTGCTGGACCTCGGCTTGCCCGGCCGCCCGGGGCTGGAGGTGCTGGCGAACTGGCGGGCTCGGGGCAACGGGGTGCCGGTGCTGATCCTCACCGCTCGCGACGCCTGGCACGAGCGGGTAGACGGCTTCCGCGCCGGCGCCGACGACTACCTGGGCAAGCCGTTCCACGTCGAGGAACTGTTGGAGCGCCTCAAGGCCCTAGTTCGCCGCAGCGAGGGCCGGTCCGGCCCGGAGCTGCGGGCGGGCGGCCTGGTATTGGATGAAGAACGCCAGCAGGTGCGGTTGCCGAACGACGCCCTGGCGGCGCTCACCGGCACCGAATTCCGGCTCCTGCGCTACTTCATGTTGCACCCGGACCGCATCCTGTCGAAGCGCCGGCTGACCGAGCACGTCTATGACCAGGACTTCGACCGCGACAGCAACCTGATCGAGGTCTACGTGCGGCGCCTGCGCGACAAGCTCGGCAGCGAGCGCATCTTGACCCGGCGTGGCCAGGGCTACCTGTTCCCGGAGCGCCCCGAGTGAATTCGTTGCAGGCCCGGCTCCAGCTCGGGCTGCTGCTGAGCCTGCTGCTGCTCGCTCTGATGCTGATCTTGGGCGGCAGCGCGGCGGTGCGGCAGATCGCCGAAGCCCATGTCGCGGCCCGGCTGGAACACGACGCCGATGCCCTGCTCGGCGCGCTACAGCCAGCGACAGCCGAGGGCGGGGGTATGGGCATGAGCGGACAGCGGGTAACACCGGTCTACCTCCAGCCGTTCTCCGGCCACTACTACCTGGTCCGGCGGCCAGAGGGCCAGCCGTTGCGCTCGCGCTCGCTGTGGGACCATGAGCTGGTGGTGCCGGCGATGGTCCCCGGGGCCACTGATCTCTGGCGGGCAGACGGTCCCCAGGACCAGGCGCTGCTGGTACGCGCCGCCGGCTACCGAAAGCGAGGGCAAAACCTGACGCTGGCGGTAGCCGAGGACATCTCCCCCATCGAGCGCCAGATCAGCCGCCTGCAGGGCCTGCTGGCGGCGGCTGCCGGCGGCGCCATCGCGCTGCTGCTTGTGGTCCAAAGCCTGGTGGTACGCCACAGCTTGCGCCGCCTGGACTGGGTGCGGGCCGACATCCAACGCCTGGAGCAGGGCCAGGCCCGGCGCCTGAGCGAGGCGGTGCCGGACGAGATCCGGCCCCTGGTGCAGGAATTCAACCGCCTGCTGGCACTCCTGGGCAGCCGACTGGAGCGTTCCCGCAACGCCCTGGGCAACCTGGCCCACGCCCTCAAGGGCCCGCTCAATCTGCTGGTACAGGCCCTGGACGCCGGTGACAGCGGGCCTCAGGCCCAGGCCCAGACCAGCCGCATCCGCCAGCTGATCGAACGCGAGCTGAGGCGAGCACGCCTGGCAGGTGCCGGCAGCCCAGGGCGGCAGTTCGATCCGGCGGCGGAGCTTCCGGACCTGGTCGCCGCGCTCACCCGCATGCACCGAGGGCGCGCGTTGGACATCCGGTGCAGCCGTCGGCCCTCCGATCCCCTGCCGATCGACCGCGAAGACCTGCTGGAACTGCTCGGCAACCTGCTGGACAACGCCTGCAAGTGGGCGCGAAGACGGGTGCGCTTCGAACTGGAGCAGGACCAGGGGGAGTTGCGGATCACCGTCGAGGACGACGGGGCCGGGGTGTCGGCCGCGCAGTTGGCGCAGCTGGCCCAACGCGGGGTGCGAGTCGACGAGGGGGTGCACGGCCACGGCCTGGGCCTGGCCATCAGCCGGGATATCGCCCGGCTCTACGGCGGCGGCCTGGCTTTCGACCGCGCGCCACAGCTGGGCGGACTGCGGGTACGTGCCCGGCTCAGTCTCACGAGACCGAACTGAGCGACCGTGCGCAGGCCAACCCGAGCGGGCTACTTGGCCCCCTTCTCTGGCTTGATGTGGCAGAGCTTGCACTTCTTCACCGGCCCCGCGTGCTTGCCCATTTCCTGCATGGTGTACTTATGGCAGCCCTGGCAGCGCAGGTGGAAGGCGTCCTTGATCTTGGGCGCATTCTCGATCAGCTCGCCCTCCTTTTGCGCATGGCACTCTTTGCACGGCTTGACCGGCCCCGAGCCCTCGTAGGTGTGGTGACAGGTGTTGCATTCCACCTCCACCAACCCCCCTACGCCCTTGAGCCCGGCATGCAGCTGGTGCAGGAAAGTCACCTTTCCCATCTTGCCCTCGAAGATCAGCACCTCCTTGTCGGCCGGTATCTCCTGGGCCAGGACGGCGCCTGCTAGGAGCGCACTCAACAGCCCCACAATGGCCGTTTGCAATCTCTGCTTCTTCATGGCACGACCCCCTCGTCGGTCGACTCTTCCGCTTGGGTATTGACCTCGGCTCGCTTACCCTGCGCCTCGGCGCACCGTCCCGATTCCGAGATCATTTTTACACTAACACAGCTGCCAATTCGCGGCATTGTGAAACCGCAACGAGCCGATCAGCGACAACGGGGCGCGTTCTGGCTGTCGATCCGCAACCTGCTCCCTCCCGCCATTCAACAGGGCGTATTTGCCTATCAGGGAATGGAAGATCATCCAACCGCCAGGTAGTCCCGGCCACGGCGGTAGCCCATGGCGTGCAGCTCGCGGCCGATCAGCTCCCGCGCGCCGTGGTTGCTGACATAGCAGAGCACGAACAGGCGCGGCCTGCGGCGCAGCCAGTCCGGACTCACCACGGGAACCCCCTGCAAGCGATTTCCGATCTTGCGCGGGTCGATATCCACCCAGGCCTGCACCGCAAAGCCCCGCTCCAACAGCTGGCGGCAGCGCTTGCGAGTCTTACGCCCTGCCCCCCAGATGACCAAGTCCCCGCGACGCCCAAGCAACCGGGGGTCGCGCGCCAGGTATTCCGCCCGCAGGCGGTCGAAGGCCTCGCGCGTATAGCGTGGATCCCGGCGCGAAGTACGCTCCGGGCTCTCGCGCCAGTCGAGCAGCACCTGGGGCAGCTTCGCCATCGGACAGCCCGCGGCATGCAGCCGCAGCCACAACTCGTAGTCCTCGGGAAACGGGCCGTCCCGGTAGCCGCCCACTCGCTCGACCCAGCGGCGCCGGAACATCACCGAGGGATGGGGCAAGGGCGATTCCAGGTAGATATGATCGGCGATCTGCCCCGGGCTCAGGCATCGGTTCTGCCAGCGCACATACTCCCGGTAGCCGGTCTGTACCAGCTCGGCGGGGAATAGGCGCACCCGACAGCCCACTAGCCCAATGTGCGGCTGCCGCCGCAGGAACTCGGCCTGCAGCGCCAGACGCTCCGGGTGCATCCGGTCGTCTGCGTCCATGCGGGCCACCAGCTCGCCCCGCGCCTGCACCAAGCCCTGGTTGAGGGCCGCCACCAGCCCGCGCCCGGAGTTTACCAATAGCCGAATCCGCCGGTCTCGCGCCGCCCGTTCCGCCGCCAGCGCCCGGGAGCCGTCGCTGGACGCGTCGTCCACCAGCAGCAGTTCATAATCGTCCCAGGTCTGGGAGGCAATGGAATCCAGGCACTCGCCCAGGGTGGCAGCGGCGTTTTTGCAGGGCAGGAGGATGCTGATGGCTGGCATGTGGACCGTAACCGGAGAACCGCCGCAGAGCCTAGCACAGAACCTGCGCCGGAAACCGGCCACCCCCGGTTGCGCCGCCCCGGGATCGGTGGCATGTTTCGCTACAGGGCGCCGGCTTAATAAGAATGCAATCCAAGGCGCCCGCCACCTGGAGGAAACCGCCATGATAAAGAACCTGAACCGCGCTGCCCGCTCCCTCGCCCGTGCCGGCCTGCTGACGCTGCTGCTGGGCGCCTCCCTGGCCGCCCAGGCCCTGGAGGACAAGCTGGTGATCGTCACCTCCTTCCCGAAGGACCTGACCCAGGCCTTCGAGCAGGCGTTCGAGGCCAAATACCCGGGGGTGGAGGTGGAGGTGCTGAACAAGAAGACTACCGCCGGGGTGAAGTACATCCAAGAGACCGCCGGCAACAACACCACCGATCTGATGTGGGCCTCGGCCCCGGACGCCTTCGAGGTACTCAAGGGCGACGGCCTGTTGAGCGCCTACCAGAGCGCCGCCGAGGGCATCCCGGAGCTGGTGGGCAGCTACCCGATCAACGACCCGGACGGCTACTACCTGGGCTTTGCCGCCTCCGGCTACGGCATGATGTGGAACACCCGCTACCTCAAGGCCAAGCGCTTGCCGGAACCCAAGGAATGGGAGGACCTGGCTCGGCCCGAGTATTTCGGCCATGTCGGCATGTCCGCCCCTTCTCGCTCCGGCACCACCCACCTGACGGTGGAGACCCTGCTCCAGGGCGAGGGCTGGAACCGGGGTTGGGCCCTGTGGAAGGAGATCGCCGGCAACTTCAAGACCGTCACCGAGCGCAGCTTTGGGGTGCCGGACGGGGTCAACTCCGGGCAGTTCGGCATCGGCATCGTGATCGACTTCTTCGGCTTCTCGTCCCAGGCCACCGGCTTCCCGGTGGAGTTCCGCTACCCCACGGTGACCACACTGGTGCCGGCCAATATCGCGCTGGTCAAGAATGCCCCCCACCCCCAGGCGGCGATGGCCTTTGTCGACTTCCTGTTGTCGCCGGACGGCCAGGAGATCCTACTCGACCCCAAGATCCGCCGCCTGCCGGTGAACCCCACCACCTATGCCAAGGCGCCCGAGGGCTTCCCCAATCCGTTCCAGGACAGCTCCATCGGGGCCCGGGTAAAGTTCGACGTAGACAAGTCCAAGGCCCGCTATAACCTGGTGAATTCCCTGTTCGACGTCATGATCACCTACCGCCTGGAGGACCTGCAGGACGCTACCCGGGCGATTCAGGAGGCTGAAGCCGCCCTGGCCGGCATCGACAACGCCAAGGCCCGGGCCCTGGTGGACGAGGCCAAGGTCCTGGTGGCGGCCCTGCCCATCGACGAGGCCCAGTCTCTGGACCCGGCCTTCGCCGGCGTATTCACCAAGAAACGCAAAAAGAAGACCGACCAGGTAACCGGGCGCCAGGCCGAGGTGGAGCAGGAGTGGGACAGCTTCGTCAAGGCCAACTACCAGCGCGCCAGGGAACTGGCGGAGCAGGCGAAGGGGTTGCTGTGAGGGGTTGGATGTAAGGAGTGAGGGGTGAGGAGACAGGAGTGACGGCGGCGGCGCTGACCGCCGCCAGACCTCTCAGCCCATGACTTTGCTCGCACCAGGGCAGAAAGGGCCAGCGGCTGTTGGTCTGCTGCTGTTCCTGTTCCTGCTGGCTTTTCTCGCCATCCCGGTGGCGCGGGTGGTCGTCGTGGCGTTTCAGGATCCGGCCA
>CBDUCL010000044.1:0-17169 GCA_965365625.1 uncultured Chromatiales bacterium
CCCTGCATCGCGGGCCCGCAACGCCAGTTCCAGCTCGGCCCCGGGCTCGACCAATTGACCGTGCTCCAGCCCTTCGAGCCGAATACGCGGCGGATAGCGGTCCACCACCTCCAGCTCCACCAGTTCGGAGCTGGCGAGCTCGCCCAGGCGGTCTTCCGCCAGGGCCTGGATGCGCACCCGGGAACCGATGGGATGACCCTCGGGCAGAGTAAGCGGCAGCCCTTGTTCCACGCTCAGCGGGTCGTCCAGGCTGCGGGCCAGGCCCCCGGCCTTGCCGCCGTCCACCGTATAGGCCAGGCGCCGAATACCGATGTCGTCGTCCGCCGCCAGTTCCAGACTAATGGTCTGGCCGACGCTGATCTCGCCCTCCCGGGGCGCCAGGATACGCACCCGCGGGGGCCGGTTGGCCTGCACCTTCAGCGGCAGCAGCTTCTGGGGGCTGCGGTTGCCATTGCGGTCTACCGCTACTGCGGCGAGGGTGATCTCAGTGCCCAGAGCCGGGTCCAGGTAGACCTCTTGCTCGAAGGGCGCCCGTTCCAGGGTATGGATCCACTGGCCGTTGCGGTATAACTCGACCCGTGCCAGGTCTTCGCTTGCCGCCACCTCCACCGTCAGCGGCACCCGCTTGCCGCTGACCGGAGTCAGCCCCTTGGGCAGGCGCAGGGCGGCGATCTTGGGGGCGCGGGTGTCGACGGTGCCGAAGCGGAGGTCGATTTCCGGTTCCGCCATCGGGTTGCCGGCCAAGTCCCGCACCGGGCCCTGCAGGCGCAGCCGGTAGCTGCTGTTTGGCTTGAGCGGGCGGGCCGGGCTGAATACCAGCACCTTGCCGCCCAGGATCGGTTGCTCGTTGAGCCGCCCGCGCTCCGACTTGCCGTTCCGGGTGAATAACACCTTGGCCACCGAGGCCGGGTCCACCGGCTCGCTAAACTCCAGTCGTACCTGGGTCTTGACCGGCAGCCCGCCAGCACCCTGGGCCGGGTGCTGCTTGACCAGGCTCGGCGGCGTGGCGTCGCTGGTGGTGAAGCGGAAAACCAGGTCCCGCGGCAGGCTGCGCCCGGCCAGATCGGTGATGCCGGGGCTACGCACCTCGCCGTCGTGGCCGAGCTGCCGGCCCGCCAGCACCAGCTGCACGGCCTGCAGGTCCGGCAAGCCCCTCCGGGCCTCGAACACCAACTCGGTCCCGTCCTCCGAGAGGCGGAAATCCCCGTCGATGGCCCGCCCGCCGGCGCTCACCCGCAGGCTGCCGCGGTGGATGCTGGCCGGGTCGAGCGGCTCGCTGAAACGGGCCCGGACTGGGCTGCGTGGGCTGACGCCGGTGCTGCCGTCGGCCGGCTCCAGCGCGAGTAGCTCCGGGTCGGTGGCATCCAGGGTCAAAGGATCATAGTCGATGGCCTGGCCGTTCTCTTCGATGCTTGCGCCGCGGTGGGCCAGCGCGTTGCTGGCGGTCTCACGCAGGCTCAGGCGATAGTCCCCCAGCGGCAGGGCCTGGAAGCGGAAGCGGCCGTCCGCATCCGCCTGTTGGCCGAGCCGCACCCGGCCGCCGCGCAGGGCAACCACCGCACCGGCCGCTGGTGTGACCCCGTCCGCCATCAGCACCCGGCCACCGATGCTGCCTGAGGGCTGCAGTCGCAGGGCCACCGGGCTGTCCTTGGGACCGCCATCGGCGAAACTCAGGGTCTGCCCGGGGGCGGTGAGCTCGCCGCCGGCCCGGGCCCCCAACTCCGGTTCGCGCAGGGTGCTGCGCACCCCCAGGGAGATAGAGCCAACGGGCACCCGCTCGAAGCGGAAGCGGCCCTGGCGATCGGTGAATTGGGTGCGCGCCTCCCCGAAGAAGGGGCTGGTACCGCTGAGGCTGACCAGGGCCTTGGGTTCGGGCTTCTCGCCGGCGGAATCCAGCACCTGGCCCTCGACGGTGCCGAGCCCGGCCAACGGGAGATCGAGTTCGATCAGCTGCCCGTCCTCGCTCAGGCTCGCCTGCTCGCGAGCCCCGTCCTCGCGGCTGCGGGCGGTTACCCGGTAATCCCCCAGCGGCAGGTTCGGCCCGCTGTCGAAGCCGCCGTCCCGGCGGCTGCGGGTCGAGCGCAGCTTGGGCCCGCGCACCTCGATCTGGGCATTGGCCACCGGACGTTTGCGGTCCGCGCTCAGCACCCGGCCGCGGATCTGACCGCTCGGCTGCAACCGCACGTCGGTGGTGCGGCGTTGGCCGTCGCGCTTAAGCAGGCCTCGGGCCTGGCCCCTGAGCTCGGTCTCCGGGTCGTGCACCTCGATGGTATAGCTGCCCAGCGGCACGCCGGGCAGATAGTAGCCGCCGCTCTTATCGCTGCGGGTGACCGTGCGCCCGGAATATTGGCCGGTGGGGGTGAGCACCAGGTCGGCGCCGTACACCGGCCGGTCGCCGCCGTAGTTGGTGACGCTGCCGCTTACGCTGCCCAGGCCCACCAGTTGCAGCGCCAGCTCCTGCCGCTCGCCGTCTTCGCGGATCTCGCCCCGGGCCTCGCCGCGACGGGCGGTATAGGGTTCGTAGGCGCGCACCGCGAAGGGGCCGCCGGGAACGTCTTCGACCTGGAATCGCCCTTCCTCCAGGGTGGTGGCCAGCAGTTCGACGCCCCGAGCCTCGACAGTGACCTGGGCCGGATTCTCCAGGGGTTGGCCGTCGGCCTTGAGCACCTGGCCGCCGACGCTGCCGAAGACTTCGGCCTGGACCGTCTTGCCGCTGGCGTCGGTGACCGCCCCCAGGGTCAGGGTAACCGGGATCTCCAGCCCGTCCGCTGGATTCTCGGGCACCAGCCCTTGGGCACGGCCCCGAGCCGGGGACTTGGGGGCTCGGGCGCCGATGGAGAAGCGGCCCTCGGTGACCGGCAGGAAGGCGATCCGCCCCTGCTTGTCGGCGCGCTGGCCGACGAACGCCTCGGCCTCCTGGTCTTGGTCCAGCAGGCTCTCGGTGCGCAGGTCCACCTGGGCGAAGGGCACCGGCTTGCCCTTGGCGTTGACCACCTGCAGCTGCACCCCGGCCGCGCCTTGCAGGCGGATGTCGGTGGTCAGGGTCTCGCCCGCCGGTGCCACCCCGCCGGCCCGGCCGTAGAGGCGAACATTCAGGGCCTTGACGCCCTCGCCCGCCGCCACCGGGACATTGCGGATGTCTCCCGCCTGCTTGGCCCGGTACTCGCCGTCCGGGGCGCCGGTGTCCACGCTGAGCACGAAGCGCCCGCGCAGCATCAGCGGGAAGTGGAAGCGGCCCCGGGGATCGGTGCGGGCCTCGATCTCCGGCAGCACCGGCTGGCGCACCGCGCCGCGGGCGGTCATGGCGCTGCCGGAGGAGTCCAGGGAGCGCAGCTTGACCACCAGGTCCGGCCCGGCCGGGGTCTTGCCGTCCGGCAGGTAGACGGTGCCCTTGACCTGGGCGGTGGCGGGTTCCAGCACCACGTCGCCGACGTCCACCAGCCGCTTGTCGGCTTCCGCCGTGCGCGGGATCTCGCCGCGCACCTCGGCCGGGGTCAGGAAAGCACCGAAGGCCGCCACGGTAAAGGGCCCGGCCAGCACCCGCGGCAGGCGGAACTCGCCGGTGACTTCGCCCTTGGGGCCGAGGATATCGCTGCGCAGGGGTACCGCCTGGTCCACCAGCATGTAGAACTCGTTGATCGGGCGCGACAGCCCGGCCTCCTTCATCGCCTGCTCGATCTGTTCCGCGGTCTTTTCGTCCGCCTGGGCCTTCACCGATTCGATAAAGGCGCGGAACAGCTTGGTGCGCTGGTCGTCCGCCTCGGTGTAGATCTGCCAGGACTTGTGGGAGACGACGACGTCGCTCACCGCCAGTGTTCCGTTGGACTGCACCACCCGGCCCCGGATCTCGCCCAGGCCCCGGAAACTGAGGTCCGCGTCCTGCACGTCGCCGGCAAAGCGGATCGAGACATAGCGCATGCCGCCGTCGCCACCACTGCGGCGCACCGCCCGCAGGGAGTAATCCCCCACCGGGTAGTTTTCGAAGCGGAACTGGCCGTCGCTCAGGCTGTGGGTCTCCGCCAGCACACCGACGTCCGGCTCCTTCCACAGTTGCACCTTCTGGTTCGGGATCGGAGTGATGCCGTCGGCCTGGTACAGGGTGCCGGTGATCGACCCCACCGGCTCCAGGGTCAGCACCAGTTCCTGTACCTCGCCCGGGCCCAGACTGTCGACTTCGAGCTTGGCCAGGGCCGGATAGTCCGGACCCTGGGCCATCAGGGTGAAGCGGCCCAGGGGCAGGCCCTTGATCTCGAACTGGCCCTGCTCGTCGGTCTCGGTCAGGGTCGGGCCACCGGCCACCTTGGCCCCGGGCACCGGCTGCCCGAGGGCGTCGCGCACCAGGCCCCGCACCGCTCCCCCGCTGCCGGGGAACAGCAGGGTCAGCTCGCTGGTCTCCTCGGCCTCGACGAAGGCCTTGGCATCCACCAGTTCGAAGGTGGACTGGCGCAGGGCCCGCAGCTGGATGTCGCCGCTGGGGACGCGCTCGAAGGCGAAGCGGCCCCCGGCGTCGGTGAGCGCCGAGTCGATCACCCCCTGGCCGTAGCTGCGCTGGTACAGGTCCACGCCGGTTAGCACCCGGCCGGCGATCTGCACCTGTACATTGGCCGCCGGGGTCTGGCCGTCGGCCTCCAACACCCTCCCGCTAACGCTGCCGTAGGCGGTCGGGGCCAGCAGCACCAGATCCTGCTCCAGTTCGGCCCCGGCCTTCTCCAGATTGACGGTGGTGACCGCGCTGTAGCCGTCCGCCGGGCGCACCAGGTGCAGGATCACGTTGCCCACCGCCACCCGCGGCGCCTCGAACACCCGGCCGTCTTCCCGGGTGTGGTGGAAGGGGAAGGCGTAGTGTCCTTCGGCATCGAGCCAGGACAGGTAGGTTTCACCGGTACTGACGTTGCGGGCGATCACCCGCAGGGACGCTTCGCTGCCCGGCTCGCCCCCGAGCACCGGCGTACCGTCGGGCTCCAGCACCCGGCCTAGGATACTGCCGTAGCCGCGGATGATCAGGTCGAAGGCCATGCGTTGCTCGTCATAGTGCACCCGGGCCGAGGCCTTGCCCAGTTCCCCGGTCTCCGGGTCCGCCGCTTCCAGCTTGAAGTTCTGGGTCGCCCGCGGATTGTTTTGGTTCAGCCATTGGTCGGCATTGGAGGGGCAGCCCGACGGCAGTTCGGTGCGCAGCACATAGTCGATGCCGAAGCGGCCGTCGGCGTCGGCCTGGTATTCACTCACCACGTGATCGGCGGCGTCCTCCTGGCCGGCGCAGCCGCCCTCGGGCACCGGATACATCAGGGGCTGGATATAGCTGACCCGGGCAAAGGGGATGGGCTCGCCGGTGGCGGTCACCACCCGGCCCTGGAACTGGGCTCCGATGCCCCGTTCCGGGTCACCGGTGATGGGCGCACGGACCGGCCCCATGGGGCTACCGGCCAGGTCGCGCACCCCTTCCAGCTCCAGCTCCCGCTCCACAAAGGGGCCTACCGGGCGTTCCAGCAGCACGAAGGCCAGGCGCCTGTCGGGCTGCAAGGAGACCGCGCTGACCCGGTTCTCCGCCACCCGGTAGTTTTCAGCGTCCGCGGCGCTGCCCGGGTCCACCGGCTCGCTGAACAACAGGCCGAGCATGCGCCCCAGGGGGTCCCCGGTGAGGAAGGTGGGAGTCACCGCGGGCACCGCCCCCTTGCCCCACTGGGCGACACCGAGCAACCGCGGCGGCGGGTCCTGCACGGCGAGCCGCTGTTCCGGTGCCAGGCTGCGGCTGGGCTCGCCGGCGGCCAGTACCTGCAGGCTGTAGTCGAGCCGGCCGGCGTCCCACTCCAGGTAGGCACTGCCGCCCGCTGGCAGGGCGAGCTCGGGGTAGATTACCTGGGCCATGCCGTCCGCCTCCGGCACCAGCAGTGACAGGCGCAAACGGCTGTCGGGCCCGGCGCTCAGCTCGAATCGATAGCGCTCACCGGCCGGGGCCAGCAACAACTGGCCGGCGGGACCCTCCTTGACCGCCAACGGCAGACGGGCGGCGAAGGGGATGTCGCGGCTCGGCTCGGCTTGGGGGTCGAGCCGGCCCAGGCTGCGGCCCTCCCCATCGGTGAGGCGCAGCTCCGGGCTGCCGCTGGCGGCCTGGACCGCGAAGGAGACCTGCTGGCGCCGGCCCGCATAGCGCTCGGCCCAGGCGAGCTGCAATTCGGCCAGGGACTTGCCGCCCAGGTTGTGGGCCAGTACCCCGCCCAAGGCCTCGGAGAAATCGTGCCCGGCGTCGGCTCGGCGCCGCAGCAAGTCGAAGGCCAGGCGGTTCTTGTCCTCCAGGGATTCGCCCTCGGCGCTGGCGGCGGGTACCAGGTAGTCCATGGCCACGGTCCCCAGGGCCCCCAGGGGGGTCTCGCCGAAACGCATGTGCAAACCGGCCCGGGCCAGGGTAAGGGCGCGCTCGAACACAAAGCCCTTGCGCACCCGCGGCATGTCCACCGGCAGGCTGCCGCCGGGGGCCGTGGCCAGGCTGTAGGCCTGCCCGAGCAGCCGTACCGCCTGGAACAACAGCTGGGACTGCTGGGGCAGGTAGTCCACGCTGTCCGGCAGCACCAGGGTATCCGGCGACAGCGGGATGCCCGTGTCCCCTACCCCGGTGGTGAGCAGGAAGTTGCCGTTCACCCCCTCGTCGGCCAGAAACACGGTGCCCCGCACCTCGCCGGTGGTCTCCGCCACCAACCGGAACTCGAACGACTCGGCCTGTCCCGGGTCCAGGCGCTCCAGCTCCCTTCGGCCGCTTTCGTCTTCCGCCGGGCGCGCCCCGGACAGGCTGCGGGTATTCAATCCGAGCTGGAACAGGTTGGCAGGGCTGCTGGAGGTATTGGTGACAGTGGCGAACACCGCGTATTCCTCGCCCTCGCGCACCACCTTGGGATGCGCCAGACCGATGCTGAAGGTCGGGTTCTTGACCTGCACCACGCCGGCGGCGGCGCCGGTCATGGCCACCGTCTTGCCCAGGGCCGGCACATAGAGATCGCCGGAGATATCGAAATCCACCCGGTGGGTACCCTCGCGCCGTCCCTCCACCAGGAATTCGGCTTGGTTGGTCGCCTGGGGCACGATGTCGGCGCTGGGCTGGCCGTCGGCCCCTTCGCCCTCAAGCGGCAGTGTCTTCTGCCGGCCCTTGTTCGCGACCTTGGCCACCCGCAACGGGTCGTCGCCGCTGTCGGCCAGCTCGTTCTTGCCCGCCGGCAGGCGGATCACCGCTTTGGCCTGACGCAGCACCAGGTCGGAGCCTTCGGGCGCCACATTGGTCGCCTGCAGGATGACGCTGAAGAACTGGTTGAGAAAACCGATGTTGCCCGGGATCACGATCACCCCGTTGATCGGCGGCAGCTCCAGACCCTCCTGCTCCTCGATCTCCGGCGGCGGCGTGAGCTGGAACCCGGCCAGGCTGAAGTTCGGGATATCGATTTCATCGAACGAACGCTGCACCGACGGCAGCCCGGTGAGGGACGGCGGCTCCAGCCCCGCCATCGTCTGCTTGCTGCTCGGCAGGGCCACCGGCAGGTCGATCTTGACCTGCTTGCTGCCCAGGGTCAGGCCGACGGTGAAGTTGACCGCGGTGAAATTGCTCTCATCGATGACGATGCCCTTCTCCCGTATCTCCTCCAGGGTCAAGGGCCGAGAGCTGACTTGGGTCACCAGCAGCTTGTCGATCACCTTGACCGTCACCGGCGGCAGCGCCGGATCGCGGCCCAGCAGGCGCCGCCCGGCACCGTCCAGGAGGTGGATATCGAGCAGCTCGTAGTCCCCCTCGACCGGGATATCGGCGATCTCGAACGGCTGGTTCGGCAGCGCCTCCAGTTCCAGACCCTCGGGGGCGAAAGCGGGGCCCTGGAGCTTGGCCCTTACCCGCATGGCCCCGGCCAGATCCGGCGCCAATGGGAAGCCCGGCGCCCCGACCCGGGTATGCACTGCGGTGGGGAAACCCCGCACCGCGGTCATAGCGTATTGCAGGCCGTCCTGGTCCGGGCGGGTGTCCAGGTCCAGGCCCAGACCGAAGATGCGCAGGGTCGCGGAGCTACCCGGATTGGCGCCGAGCCCGGCGGGCAACAGCAGGAGCAGGGCCAGGGCCAGGAGCCAGAGGATGGCGCGCAAGGGGACGTAGGGTGGAACAAGCGCAGCGGTTCCACCGGGCCGCGGCATGGTGGAACCTCTGCGCTTGTTCCACCCTACACGGTTGGGGTGATGCTTTGTGTGGAGGTAACCCATACTAACCCCCGGCCGCGCCGGATTTGACATAGACCCCGACCTTGGCCCGAGCGCGCCCGCCGCGGCCGTCTTCCACCGTATAGAGGAAGCTGTCGCTGCCGGTAAAGCCCGTGTCCGGGGTGTAGCGAATGTCTGCCCCCTGGTTGCGGATTTCGCCGTGGGCGGGGCGGGTCACCTCGGTGATAGATAGCGGATCGCCGTCCGGGTCCCGGTCGTTGGCCAGCACCGGAATATCCACCGCCGACCCGGCACTTACGCTGGCACCGTCGTTGAGGGCCTTCGGCGGCTGGTTGTCCGGACTCACCAGCACCCGCACGATGCCCGCCGAGCGGGCGTGGTCGTTGTCGCGAATGATGTAGGCAAACTCGAATTCGCCCAGGGCCTCGGGGTGCGGCTCGAACAGGATCTGGCTGCGGCGAAGGCTGCGATTGGGCACCGGCTCGTTGGGCAGGATCTTTACCTCGGCCCCAGACACCTTCTCCACCCCGATAATGGTCACCACATAGCCGTCGCGGTCTCCGTCATTGTCCAGGGCGTCGATCTGGATCGGCTGGCCCTGCCCGGTCTGAACCACATCGTCGTCGGCGAAGGG
Source organism: uncultured Chromatiales bacterium (assembly GCA_965365625.1). Taxonomy (GTDB): domain Bacteria; phylum Pseudomonadota; class Gammaproteobacteria; order Chromatiales; family Chromatiaceae; genus CAVWCW01. Next base: position 8,822 of record CBDUCL010000044.1, read on the forward strand.
CGGGCGATTGACCCGGATCTCCACCTGCGCCTTGGCCGTCAACCCGCCCGCGTCCTCGACCTGGAACTGGAAGCGGTCCTTGCCGGCATAGCCCGCCACTGGGGTGTAATGAACCACCGCGCTTTGGGGACCGCTGCGCACCGGCGGCGACAGGGTGCCCCAACTGCTTACCTCCGGGGCCTCGAATTTGAGCTGGCTGCCTGGCTCGTCCTTCGCCGCCAGCGGGATCGGGTAGTCCCGCACATTGCGCTGCACCACCAAAGATCGGCCCTCGGCCTTCGGTGCCTGGTTGACCAGCAGATTGAGCGCGCAGTCGGCGGATTCGTCCAGCCCGTCCGAGGCCCGGTAGCTGAAACTGTCGGGGCCCGGCAGCGCGTCCGCGGCGGCCTGGTAGGTTCGCGCCGAAGGGTCGAAGCCTCCGCGTTTGGGGGCGGCCCGGGTCTCGATCTTCAACAGCGGCACTTGGTCATCCTGGTCGCTCAGGGGCAGGGCCAAGGGGCGCAGCTCGCCGGGGTTGACCGGCCTGATCAGGGATTGGTTCCGGCACTCGGGCGGGTGGTTGATCGCAAAGCTCACCTCGCCACTGCTGCCCGCGCCGTCGTCGGCCACGCTGAAGCCGATGCTGTCGGCCCCCGCCTGCTTGCCGTCCGGCTGGTAAACGAAGCTGAGTTCGGTACGCTTGCCGGCATGGGTGAGACTGCCGAGACGGTAGCTGCCCTTGGCGGGCGGGCGGGTGACCCGGATCTTGAGCCGGTCGCCGTCCGGGTCGTTTCCGGCCATTACCCCGCTCACCGGCTTGTCGAATCCGCTCTTGGGATAGCTCACGCCTTCCGCTACCGGAGGCTGGTTCAGCTCCTCGATGCCGATCACACAGGGGCGGCTGTTGCGCTCGCCGTCGCCGACCCGGAAGCTGAAGAAGTCCAGGCCGTCGTAGCGCTGCAGGTCCGGGGTATAGGTCACGCTCACCACCCCGAGCCGAGAGCTTGCCGGCAGGCCGCGGAGGTCGCCCTTTTCCGGCGCCTGATCCAGGCTGAACTGTAACGGCAGGCCGTCCGGGGAGTAGCCGCTGAGGCTCAGGGTCAAAGGTCGTCTGCCGTGGGTCGAGACCGCATCGGTGGTGCACTCGGGGTCCTTGCCGGAGGCGCCGGGGGCCTTGGCCCGCACCCGCACCACCGCGCCCCCGCTCTTGGACTTGGCGCTGTAGAGATCGTTGCGTTTGCCGACCAGGGGGAAGCAGGCCTCGGCCCCCAGGTGCACCAGGCCAGGCCCCTCGCCCAGCACCCCGCGGGACAGGGTGACGAACTTCAGCAGGTTGTTCTTGACCGTGGTGCCCAGACCGGCGGCTGTGGAGGCTTGCTGCAGGGCCTGGGCCGCCGGGGCGCCGGTCTGTACCTGGCCAGTGACCCCCAGGCGGCTGGCGATCAGCTGGGCAGTGGCCTGCTCCGGGGTTTCCCCGACCGCCAGCAGGCGGGCCACACCCTTGCGTTCGCGCCCGCCCGGACCGAGCATGGGCTGATAGCCGGGCAGGATATTCGGGGACGCGAAGCCGATGTCGAAGCCGGCGATCTTGAGCTGGTCCTTGCCGGTGACTTCCAGGGTCATGCCCAGGCTCAGATTGCGCACCCCCTGGCTGGGATCGTCCGCCAGCAGTTCGAAGCGTTTTTTGCCGTCGAACTTTCCGCCGCCGAGACGCACCAGGCCATCGAGCACCTTGCGCGTGCCCTTGGGCAGCTCGACCTGGGTGACGCCCTTCCACTCCCCGGGCTGGTAACCCAGGCGCAGGAAGGTCAGGGCCCGGTCCACTTCGCCCTGGTCTAGCGGGATCACGTCCTCCGCCAGGGCCGCCACCCCGGGCTTGCTGAATGCAATGCCGACCTGAGTGTCGGCCGCTGCCGGGGCCGCCAGGATCGGCAGCCGCAGCACCTTGTAGCCGCTGGGCGGCAACACCAGGGGATCGCGCAGCCCCGGCGGCACCGGTCCCACCACCAGGGTTTTGCTCAGGGTGCGCGGGCCGACGCTGAGACGCACCTCGGTCACCCCTCGGGCCTTGGCCTGCAGCGGTACCGCCACCTCGCGGGCGCCCTTGGGCACGATCAGGGCGCCCCGGCGCACCTGAGCGGACAGCAGCTCGGGGCCTACGATGACCAGGAATTCGTCCTCGGCCTTGCCCCAACCGCGGTCGGTGAAGTCCACCGTACCCTTGACCTTGGCCCAGCCCGAGTGCTTGGCGCCGACCTTGCCGCTCAGGGGGCCGCTGGTACTCAGTTCGATGGGAGAATCCTTGCCCTGCTTTTCAAAGTCGACCAACAGGGCGTTGGCGGTCATCTGGAATAGCAGGGCGGCCCCGTTCTCGCCCACCCAGGCGCCGATCTGGCCGCCGATCTGCTGGCCGACCAGGGCTCCGGCGGGGCTGGCGAGCGCTCCCAGCGCGCCGCCCTTGGCCTTGCCGAAGGCCTTCCCCGCCAAGCGCCCGCCCTGGGTGGCCAGCCAGCGCGCCGCCCCCAGAATCTCCACGTCCTTGATCTGATAGACGTCGCTGAGGCCGCTGAAGAAGGTGAACTTGACCGATTCCAGCTTGGCGTAACCGTGGCTGAAGGCCCAGTCCACCGGCGCCCAGCACACCGGGCCGGCCTGAGACAGCACCATGATCGGGTCGATGGTGGACTTCTTCTCCGTCGCCTCCTTCTGTTTCAGCCTGTCCACCAGGCGCTCCGCCAGGCCGATCCCCAGATTGGCCCCGTAGCCGAGCGCGGACACCGGCTGGATGTCGATGGAGGAGACCTCGGCGATGCCCACCATCACCAGCACCACCGAAGAGGCATATTCCTTGCCGTCGCGGACGTGCACCGCCCGGATGGCGTTGACCCCCTTGCTCTTGGCGATCAGCTTGCCCTCCGGGGTGATCTCGATGTCGGCGATGTGCACCAGCTTCTGGTCCTCGCTGCCGGACATCTTCTTGTACATCCAGTCGAAGGCCTCCTTGGCGTATTTCTTCCAGTTCAGGGTGCCGCCACTCAGGTAGGTCTCGTAGCGGGTGCCGGTGGAGGTATTGGTGACGTCCTCCTCGCGGTCGTTTTCGTGGTCGATGTAGGTCACCTTGAGCTGCTTGCTGGATTTCTGCTCCCTGGCCTTCTTCTCCGCTTCGGTCTCCTTGTCCTTCTTCTTGTACTTCTCCGGATCATTCAGCAGGACGATCCAGGGCTCCAGCACCAGCCGGCCCACCAGCACCTCGGCCTGTCCCCGCGCTGGACCCACCGGCGTCCCCGTCCCACGGGGCGCCTGGCCGGCCCAGGGGTCTCCGCCGCTGCCGCTGAATCCCCAAGCCTCGGCGGTGTTCACCAGCCGCCCCGGGGCAGTGTTCTTGGGCAGTGCGACCTCGTATTCGAAGCGCTTGCGCTGTCCCGCTCCCAGGGCGAATGGCGGCGGCGCCTCGGGCATCTGTTCGTCACGCAAGCTCAGATTGAACAGCGGCTGGCTGAGGTCGTTAATGACCTCGACCTGGTAGTACAGGGTCTCCCCTGGCTGGGCCCGGGTGCTGAGCTGGGGCGGGCGGCCGGCCTTGCGGTCGGCCTCGGACTGCACCTTTTTCACTACCCGCAGGGCGCCGGGGTCGCGTTTGCGCACCTCGGTCCAATCCTTGCCGCTGTTGCCCTCCTTGTCCTTGGCCTCGACCTGAATACGGTTCAGGCCCGGCAGCAGGGGTAGATTCTTGGTGCTCTCAAACAGGTACCACTTGCGGGTCCCGCCGTGCTGGCTGACTTTGGCATCCTGGCCCTGAATCTTGACCTCGGCCAGGGCGATGCTGCTATAGACGAAGCCCCAGACCGGGATATCGTCCGCGTCCGTCTCCAATGGCGGCTCGGTGCGCCGGGGCGAGACAATGAGCACATAGGGGGCCCGGGCCGGCGCCCCGACGTTGACCTTGACCAGGGACGAGGCCACGCCGATACCGTTACCCTCGGGATCCCGGCCGCCCAGGCTGCTGATACCGAGCAGCGGACCCTTCTCCTTGGGTGCCAGGAAGGCCTGTTCCAGCAGCTGGGTCTGGCCCGGGGCCAACTGGCCGGCCTGGACTTCGCCGACCAGGGAGTCCTCGATCAGCAACTGGTCCAGGGCGACGTTGCCCTGGTTGCGCAGCAGCCAGCTCAGGCGGCCCTGGCCGCCGGGAGGCAGGCTGGCGGAATACTGATCGTCGATGCTCGCCAGCATGTCGAGACGCACGCTGGGCGGAGCCTTGCCCTCGACCAGGCAGACCGGCGAGGCGGGTGGGTCCGGCAGTTCCTTAGGGGGCTCCGGACGATCGCCGGCGGTGGCCGGGGGGGTGGCCGCGGCGCCGGGATTCAGCAGGTAATAGTAGAAGCCGTCGTAGTTATTCGCCTTGTCGAATTCGGTGAGCCGGTCCTCGGGATCGGCCAGGAACTGGATCTTGTGGGCGCCCTGGGGCTTGGGCTCGACCTCGAACACATAGCGATCGGGCTCCGCGGGCTGGCCTTGCGCCGGCTTCTTGGGCTTCTTTTCTTTGGCAATGAAACGGCTCTCGCCAGGCGGCAGATCGGCGTAGATACTGCGCTCCAGCTGGCTGTCGTGGTAGAAAGCGAGCTCGGCGCCGGCCAGGCCCTTGAGGCCGTTGTTGTACAGACGCACCGGCACCTGGAGCTTGAACTCCTTGCCGCCGGGAGAGACCGCGGGCAGCCGCTCACCCTGGCAGAAATTCAGGTTCGCGGATCGTTGGCCGCCGTCGGTGTAATAGGCCAGGTTCTCCTGGTGCCGGCGCTTGTGTTCGTCGTCTTGCCGCAACTCGCCGATATAGTCCATGACCCGCAGCAGGAATTCGTTGGCAGCGGTTTCGTCGGTGATCTGACGCCCCACGTCCGCCTTGCGCCGGAACATTTCGTAGGCGAACAGGGCATTGCGCGCCTGCTCGTCCAGACCGTCGCCCAGCAGCTTGAGGTCGCGGCTGGCGCTCAGCAGGGCCTGGGAGGCGACGTACTCGGTAAAGCTCTCGCAGGGCTTGTAATCGAAGTCGTCCAGGGAGGAGACCTGGTCCGGGTCGTCCACCGCGGTGAAGCAGCCCCGGCCGCTGTTGTAGTGTTCCCGGGTCACCTCCAGCACCAGGCTGTTGCCCTCTGGGCTGCCCAGCAGCTGGCCGTAGACGGCGCGGATGCCCGCCTTGGCGGCCTTTTGCACCTTTTTCACGAACAGCGGGTCCTGGATCGGGACGTCGCCGATGCCCGAGCCCTTGATGCGGATGCGGGACTTGGCGGCATTGAAGGCATAGTCCTGCAGGCAGGCCCACTCGCTGGTTTCCAGCAGGGGAACATGGCTGTCACGCCGGGGGGCGCCGGCATTGAGGATATTCACCCAGCTCTGGCTGGCCAGATCGAAGCGCCGGCTGCCCGGGGGCGCCTGGCCGCCCTCGGGCGGCTCCACCGGATCATTGAGCAGATCGAGGGTGTCGTCTAGGCTCAGGCCGGCGTCATAGACCTTGCCCTGGCCGTCGTTGACCCACTCGCCCTCTAGCAACCATTTCAAGAGCAGGCCGTTGCGGCCCAGGCAGAGGTCGGCGTGGGGGTCGTCCTCGCCGGCCCCGCATTTGCCGTGGCGGGGGGCCACATCCCGGTAAGCACTCTCCAGGGCGCTGCGGGGCACCGGGAATAGGCTGACGCCGCCTACCTTGAACAGGGGGTCTTTGCGGATCTCCGCCTCCAGGGCGTCGGCACATTGCTGGGCTTGGTCCAACTTGCCGTCGCCCACCACCAGCTCTATGTCGTAGTCGCTGAGCCCCGGCTGGTAGGCGCTGGAGCAGGCCAGGTCGGCGCGCCAGATGCAGGCGCTGCTGCCCTGGGCCAGCAGCCCCACCGGCTCGCCCTGGCCCGGATCCAGGGGGAAGTCGGCACACTTGTCGCGACCCAGGTTGTCGGCCAGCAACTGGTGCAGGCGGTCCCGGGTGTCCTGGATGCTGGCGAAGTTGACCAGCCGCTCCTTGACGATAAAGCTGGCATCCACCGCCAGATCCTGTTGGCAGGGGGCCAGGCGCAGCAGCGCCAGGCCCTGGCCCCACTGCAGCACGGTCACCAGGGACTGATCCCGGCTCAGGCGCAGGTCGCGCGCTCCGGGCAGCGGTACCCGCTGCAGGATGCGGTCGTCTTCGCCGTCTCCGTCCTCGTCCAGCAGGCCGTCCTTGGCGGCGGCCCGGGCCAGGTCCACCAGCAGCACCGCATCGGCGGCAGCCACCAGGGCGATGCCCTGATCGCGCAGGTATTCGGCGCGGAACACCGGGCCGTCCACCGGCATCCGCCCGATCCGCTTCGCCTTGTGGGGTTCGGTGATGTCGACGAAGCTCAGGCCCCCACCCCGCTCCCCCACCAGGGCCAGGTTCATCTGCTCGTGGAACTGGGTCAGTTCGTCATCGTCTTCGGTCTCGTCCAGGCCGAGGCGGCCGTCGCCGTCCAGGTCCACATGCACCCCCTGGGCCAGCGACACCCGATGGGCGCTGCCGATGGGCACGGTATGCATCAGCTGCACGCCGCTGGCGTCGAACAGGAAGAGGTCGTTCTTGACCGCCACGGCCAGGCCTTCCTGCACCCGCAGGTCGGCGTAGAACAGGCTCTCGGGGAACTCCTCGTCGACGTCGATGGTGGTGGCGACGATGCTGTTGATGCCGGGTCTCAGCGGCACCGAGACTTCGCCAACGCCCTCCCAGTCACAAGCGCTGCGGGCCGGGTTGGCATAGGGGGAGCAGGCCTTGCGGCTGGCGATCTGGGCATTGACCAGGATCTCGTCGAAGCGCAGCACGTCTTCTACCCGGGCCGTAACCCGGATGCTGGCCTCGCCGGTGACCTGCAGCGGCGGCAGATCGATGCGCACCTTGCCGCTACCCGCCAGGGGATTGACGGCGTATTCCCGCAGCAGCCAGATGCGGGCGCGGCCGAGGGAGTTGCCGCCCTTGCCGAAGGCCTCGGCCAGCACCTGATTGGCGCCTTCGCGCATCGGCAACTCGACCTCGAACGCGATGGGCCGGCCCTCGCCGTCGCGCTGCAGTTCGGCCCGGTAGCCGTTGATCAGCAGGCTGACGACCTTTTCGTCGCGGATGTTGCCGCTGACCCGTTGTTTTTCGCCGACGAATGCCAGATGGGCCGGGCGATCGAGACTGAAGGCCTCGTTCTGCTCCACCAGCGAAGGGTCGTCGCGGAATACCAGGGCCCCGGCCTTGTCCTTGGGCAGATAGGAAGGCCCGAAGCGATGGCCGCGCTGGTTGGGCGGCGGCGGCGGGATGGATTTGGCCAGGTTGATGGTCATCACCCCCAGCCCCTGGTTGACGAAATAGACCCAGCAGTCGTCGGCCGGCTCGGTCCCTTCGCCGTCGCTCTTGGGCCGACCGCGGCATTCGTCCTGGGTATCGATGGTGCGCGGAATGGCGGTGGTCTGGGGAATGCCGGTGGTATTGGCGCCATAGGCCTCGCGCACTTCCACCGACTGGATATTAGGGTCGAAACTGGGGCCGCTGATGCCGGCGTTGACCCCGGCGCCAAAGCCCCCCGCGCCATAGGTGACGGTGGCGTTGATATCGAGCGAGGGACCGGACCAGCCCCCCAGGGTCGGCATCACCAGCAGCTTGGCCTTCTCGTGGATCACGTCCAGCGGCAGCGAAACGATGGCATTGGTCAGCGCCTTGGGGCGCTCCGGCTTGCTCACGTCGATGGCCCGCACGGTGCTGAACACCCCGCCATTGCCGAGGCTGAGGACCGCCAGGTCCCCTTCCACCGGCAGCCCGTTGCGGCCCTTGAAGTTAACCGCGGGTAGCGCCTTGACCTCCCACAACGGGCCGGACTTGTTGACATTGAAGGGCAACTCGGCCAGCACCTTGGGCTGCGCCGGGTTTTCCAGGTCGGCGGTGACGAAGCGATTGAGCCCGGCCGGGATGTCGGTCTGGGCGATCAGGGCGGTGTCGCCCAGCAGGTCGAAGCTGCGGGCCCCGGGCAGCTGGAGCCGCCCCACTACCTGGGGCGGCGGCGCGGTGGTAAACGGCATCTCGAACGGCTTGCCCAGGGACTTGGCGCCCTGGTCGTCCCCCGGCCGGCGAATACCGCTGGTGGCCACCAGGGTGTAACGCTGGCCGGCTTTGAGCCGGTGCAGGGGCTTGATGTGGGCCAGGTAGTTGAGCTTGTCCTTGCGCTCCTGAAAACGGATGCGCGCCGGCACCGGGCGGCCGTTGGGATCCTTGATCATCAGGTTGCTCTGGTCGACGCTGGCGGTGTCGATCAGGTGGGAAAACGCCACCGCCATGCCCGCATCCAGGGGCACCGAATGGTTGTTCTGGGAACTGGTGGCGGTGACCTGCAGCGGGT
>CBDUCL010000045.1:0-16538 GCA_965365625.1 uncultured Chromatiales bacterium
TGGGTGGCCGCGATAATGCGCACGTCGATCCGCACCGGCTCGGCGCCGCCGACGCGCAGAAAAGAGCCCGTATCCAAGGCCCCTAGCAACTGGGCCTGGGCCTCCAGGTCCATGTCCGCCACTTCGTCCAGAAACAGGGTGCCGCCGCTGGCGTTCTCCAAGGCTCCATACTGGATGCGACCATTGCCCTCGCTGCCGAACAGCTCGCGGGCGGAGTTGCCCTTGGCGATGGAAGACACCCCCATGTCGATGAACGGGCGGTCGCGGCGCGCGCTCTGGGCGTGCAGATAGCGGGCGAAGGTCTCGCGCCCGCTGCCCGGCTCGCCGGTGATCAACACCCAGGTATCGTGTTGGGCGATGCGTTTTACTTGCTCGCGCAAGCGCTGCATCACCGCGCTCTTGCCAACCGGCTCGATGGCGGTGGGGCCTCGCCGGCGCAAGCCGATGTTCTCTTTGTGCAGCTTGTCGGCCTCGAAGGCGTGCTGCACGGTGAGGAGCAATTTGGCCAGGGACAGGGGCTTTTCCAGGAAGTCATAGGCTCCGTGGCGGGTCGCCTCCACCGCGGTCTCAACCGTGCCATGGCCGGACATCATAACCACCGGGCAGGGCAGGCCCTCGTCGCCCTCGGCCCATTCCTTGAGCAAGGTTATACCGTCCACGTCGGGCATCCAGATATCGAGCAGGATCAGGTCCGGGCGCCGCTCGCGCAGGGCGCGCCGGGCGGAGGCCCCGTTTTCGGCGGTGCCGACCTCGTAGTCCTCGTCTTCCAGGATCTCCTTTACCAGCCCACAGATATCGGGCTCGTCGTCCACTACCAGGATGTAAGGGGCACTCATTGCGTATACTCCGAGTTAAGGGATGCAAATAATCTAACCATCCCACCTTGCTTGTCTTACGCTCTGGCTGTTTCGGCTCACCAAGGACTGCGTAGCTAGGCAGTGTGTGGACTAGTGCGACTCGAAACTGCGCCGAATTCCGCTTGTATCTTGGGGCATCTCACGATTGCACCGCCCCTTTACATTCTCGCCAGATCCATACCGGGGTTGCGCGACGCCTGCCCAACCGCCGGCAAGCGTATTATGACACAGGCACCCGGTCCGCAATTCTGGGCCATAATATTGCCGCCATGCTCTTCGACGATCTTCTTGACGATCGCCAGCCCGAGCCCGGTCCCCTTGGCCTTGGTGGTGACATAGGGCTCGAACAGGCGCGGCATGACCTGATCGTCGAAGCCGGGCCCGTTGTCGATTACCCGCAGTTCCAGGAACCGCAGCTCGCCCTCGCTGTGCACTTGGGTTTCCACCCTGACCTGGGGCTCGAGCTGACCGGCGATCGCCTCCTGCGCGTTTTTCACCAGATTATGCACCACTTGACGCAGCCGCAGGGGATCGCCTTCGACCCGGAGCCCCTGGCCGGCCAGCACCATCTTCAGGCCGCCGACGCCGCGGTAGAGCTCCAGCACCTCGGCGATCAGCTGATCCAGATCCAGCGGTTCTGCCTGCATCTTCGGGGGGCGGGCGTAGTCGGAGAAAGCGTTGACCATCTCCTTCATCGCCTCCACTTGCTGCACGATGGTGTGGGTGGCCCGGTCCAGCACCCCGGCGTCCGCCTCCGGCATGCTCTTCAGGTACTTGTGGCGCAAGCGCTCGGCGGAGAGCTGAATCGGCGTCAGCGGGTTCTTGATCTCGTGGGCCAGGCGCCGCGCTACTTCACCCCAGGCGGCATCCCGCTGCGCCTTGATCAGGGCGGTAATGTCGTCGAACACCAGTACATGCCCCTTGTGCTCCGCATCCGGCCGGGCGAAGGGGGTGCTGCGGCACAACAAGACCTGGCGCCCGTCGCTGCCGTACAGGGTGACCTGCTCACGCCACTCGCGCCCGACCTGGGACAGGGGCAGACTGACCGCTTCGATAAACTGGTGCATCCGGGGCGAGATCTCCCCAAGGTCGAGCAGGGAACGCGACACATAGGGCGTCAGGTCGACCCCCAGGATCTGGTGAGCGGCCGGATTGGCAGTGCGCAGATGGTGCTCGGAATCGAACGCCATGACCCCAGAAGACAGGCGCCCGAGCACCGTCTCCAGATAGCTGCGCTGGGCCTCGACTTGCTGCTTGCTGCGGGCCGCCTCGTCCCGAGCCTGGGCGATGCGGCGGGTCATAGCGTTGAAGGAAGCGACCAGGAATGCCAACTCGTCCCGGGCCCGGGGCAAGGGCAGCTGTTTGTCGTAATCGCCGGCGGCCACGGCACGGGTGCCCTTGGCGATCTCGGTGATCGGCGCCACCAGGCGGCGCGCGGAGTAGAAAGCCGCCCAAACCGCGGCCAAAAAACTGAACATCAGCACCAGGGTGAGGGTGAGGGAATAGTTCAGCTTCAGAGAGGCACGCAGGAACGCCAGCTCTTTATAGCGGTTATAGGCGTCCTGCAGCTGGCTCGACAAGCCGCTGATTCTCTGGGAGGTGGGATACAGCCCGTGCAGTAAAAAAGGTCGGCCTTTGGGATCGTTGATCAGCACCCGGATCAGCAGGTCATCCGCGCCCTTGGGCGACAGCCCTACATAGTCCGCCCCCTCGCGAACCTGCTGCAACACCTCGGCCCCGGGCTTGTCGGGCACCAGGATGGTCGGGTTCGCGTTGCTCGATGCCAAGACCCTGCCGGAGGGGTTCAACAGCGCCAGTTCGCTGGCCCCGGATTGCTCGCGCAGTTCCGACAGGCTGAGCGCCAGGGCAGTCTCCGAGACGTCTTCGATGTCGCGCAGCAGGCGCTGGGTGTACTTCAGCAGTACCCGCTGATTGAGCCCGATGGAGGCCTTGCTCAGCTCCAGCGCGTCCTCCATCGCCTGATCGATCTGCACGTCGAACCAGCTGTCGATGCCGCGCAGCAGGAAGGTCAGCGAGTAGTAATAGACCACCGTCACCGGAGCCAGGGACAGCAGCACGAACACTACCACCATGCGCAACCGCAGCCGCGAGCCTGCGCTGCGGTTGCGGTATTCCCGCACCATGCGCGCGAGGTTGGCGCCAATCAGCATCACCAGCGCCACCAGTCCGAGCAGGTTCACCACCAGCAGGGGCACGAAGATGCGGCTGAGCTGGGCCGAGTTCTGGACCGCGCCGCTCATCAGGTCGAGGGTGACCAGGAGCAGCACCATCAGGCCAATCACGGCCCAGGTACCGGTGCCGAAGCGGCTCAGGGCTGCAGGGGCCATGTACGCCAGTCGCTGGACAGTTCCCAGGCCGGAGAAAGGTAGGCCAGGGGACGCATTGGCAGCGGCAGGGCGCCGATGTCCAGGGCCGCCCGCAGACGAACCTCATAGTCGACTTCGGGGTCCAGCTCATCCGCCGCGATCAGCTTCAGATCGGAGAGTTCGCCGAGGGCCGAAATGGCAGCCCGGCGGGTGGCGAAGTTCTGCTCCTCCTCGCGCTGCAGATCATTCACTTGGAACAACTCGGCAAGGGGCTGAAAGCGGATCATGTAACGCAAGTGCCGATTCACCGGCGAGCGCTCCCAAAACCAGGCGTCTTCGCGCCGCAACTCCACCTGCACGTCCAGATACAGGGGCACTCCGTTGTCGAGGGCCTCCAGGGCCGCCTCGCTGAATTGATATTCGATGCGAGCGTCGAAACGGTAGACTCCGTCGCGCAGCCGGACGCTCACGTCGTCTATTTCGAAGCGGTCGGCCCAGGCCGCCGGGACCGCCAGCAACCCGATCAGCAGCCAGGACAGCCAGCTCCGGAACCGGTTTTCAGATGTGGCGGCCAGTCGGCTCAAGTCTTCTCCAGGCGGGCGTAGTAGAAGCCGTCCATCTCCAACTCGCCGGGCAGAGTCTGGCGACCGAAGTCCCGGGCATGCCCCCAGTCCGCATCGATCGGCCGTTCCCGGGCCTCCGGGTGGCGCTGCAGGAAGGCCTGCGCTTGCAGCTCGTTTTCCTCCGGCATCAGGGAACAGGTGGCGTACACCAGTATGCCCGCCGGCGCCAACAAGGGCCAGACCGCATCCAGCATCCGGCCCTGGAGCCGCGCCAGAGCGGCCAAGTCGGCCTTGCGCCGCAGCAGCCTAATGTCCGGGTGGCGGCGGATCACCCCGGTAGCGGAACAGGGGGCGTCGAGCAGGATACGTTGGAAAGGCGCAGCCGCCCAGTCCCCGGCCGGGGCCCCAGCGTCGCCCTGACAGACTCGAGCCCGCAGACCCAATCTTTTTAGGTTGTCGTGCACCCGCCGCAGGCGCTGGGGATCCAGATCGAGTGCCACCAGCTCCGCCAGCTCGGGCTCGGTCTCCAACAAGTGTCCGGTCTTCCCGCCGGGAGCGGCGCAGGCGTCCAGCACCCGCTGCCCAGGCGCCAGATCGAGCAGACCCGCCGCCAGCTGAGCGCCGGCGTCCTGCACCGAAACCGCCCCCTCCGCGAAACCTGGCAGACGCTCTACCTCTACCGCATGCTCCAACACTAGGGCGCTCGGCACCGTCTCCAAGGCCCGCGCCGCCAGCCCGGCCTCGGCCAGGCGTTCCCGATAGACGTCACGGCTGCCCCGAGCCAGGTTGACCCGCAGGGTCATGGGCGGGCGCTGATTGCAGGCATCGAGAATCTCCCCCCAGCGTTCGGGCCAGGCCGCTTGCAGGGCCTCCAGCAACCAGGGCGGAGACGCATAGTGCAGGACCGGGTCGCGGTCGGCGGCGGCGAGCAGCTGAGGGCGCTCGCGCTGAAAGCGCCGCAACACACCGTTGACCAGCCCCACGGCCCAAGGCTTGCCGAGCCGGCGTGCCAGCTCCACCGTCTCCGACAACGCGGCGTGGGGCGGGATGCGGGTATAGAGCAATTGGTAGAGGCCGAGCTGGATCACCAGACCCAAGTCCCGGTCCCGAGGCTTCAGGGGCCGCTGCAACATCGATCGAGCCAGGCCCTGGAGGCGAAAGTGCCAGCGCAGGCAACCGTAGCAGAGTTCCTGCAGCAGGGCCCGGTCTTCGGTGGCCGACAGACTCTCCTGGGCCGCCGGCAACAGGTCGTTCAAGGACTGGCCGCCAAGGGCCACTCGGCTCAGGAGCTGGAGCGCCAGCAGACGCGGACCGGCGTCACTCCCACCGGCAGCGGGCTTGGGCGCGGACTTAGACAAAAGCCGCCCCATCCAGATCATGGGCATTCAAGAAGTCGCCGGCCGCGAGCGCCTTCTTGCCCGGTAACTGCAGGCGCAGAATCAGCAGGCGGCCGTTGCCGGTGGCCACTTCGATTCCCCCGCGCCCACTGCCGAGCACCTGCCCGGGGGCGCCGCCCGCCGTTCCCGGCAGCGCGCGTGCCTCCCAGATGCGCAGCACCTTGCCGGAGTAACCGGTCTGCGCCACTGGCCAGGGGTTGAAGGCCCGCACCTGGCGTTCGATTTCCAGCGCCGAGCGGGCCCAGTCAATCGCCGCCTCGGCCTTGTCCAGCTTGCGGGCATAGCAGGCGCCGGCCGCGTCCTGAGGCACCGGAGACAGGGAGCCGGCGGCGATACCGGGCAGTGACTCCATCAGCGCCTGAGCGCCGAGCTCGGAGAGCCGGTCGTGCAGCTCGCCTCCGGTCTCCTCGGGACCGATCGGGCAGCGGAGGCAATGCAACATAGGGCCGGTGTCCAAGCCCTCATCCATTTGCATGATGGTGATTCCGGTCTCCGCGTCGCCGGCCAGCAGCGCGCGCTGAATCGGCGCCGCACCACGCCAGCGTGGCAGCAGGGAAGCATGGATGTTGACACAGCCCAGGCGTGGTGCGGCCAACACCCGGGGCGGCAGCAGCAAGCCGTAAGCAACTACCACCATCAGGTCTGCCTGCAGCGCTTCCAGCGCCGCCAGGTCGGCCTCGGCACGAAAATTTTGCGGCTGGAACACGGCCAGCCCTCGTTGCAAAGCCAGCCGTTTGACCGGGCTCGGAGTGAGCTTGCGGCCGCGCCCTGCCGGCCGGTCGGGCTGAGTGTAGACGCCCGTCACCTGCTCGCCGGCATCGAGCAGGGCCTGCAGCGGCGGCACCGAAAACTCCGGAGTTCCGGCAAAGACGATGCGAAGCGGCTGGCTCATGACGAGAATTTCCCTAAACGATGGGCTATGGGCTGCCCATATCGGGACCGAAGTCGCAGCAGCGGCGACCTGCCCGGGCTACCCTTAAGGTACGATTGGAATTCGAATTAGATGGCGCGACGGCCCGCGGAGGGCGCAGCACCGCCCTGACGCTCTTCCTTCTCCAGCTTCTTGCGAATGCGTTGGCGTTTGAGATTGGAAAGGTAATCGACGAAGAGCTTGCCGTCGAGATGGTCGATCTCGTGCTGGATGCAGACCGCAAGCAGGCCATCGGCGTCTAGTTCGAAGGACTCGCCGTTGCGGTCCAGGGCGCGCACCCGCACCCGCTCGGCGCGGGTGACACTGTCGAACACGCCGGGGACCGAAAGGCAGCCCTCATCCATGACCTCGGAGCCCTCCGCCAGCAGGATCTCCGGGTTGATCAGGCATAGGGGTTGGCTGTTGTCGTCGGAGACGTCGATCACTATCACCCGCTTGGCGACGTTGACCTGGGTCGCCGCCAGGCCGATGCCGGGGGCCTGGTACATGGTCTCGAACATGTCGTCGACCAGAGCGGCAACGGCGGAGTCAACCGCCTCTACCGGCTTGGCCCGGTTGCGCAGACGGGGGTCGGGAAATCGGAGAATATCGAGAATTGCCATTTGGTTTTCCGAAAGCCTATGGAACAAGAATAGAAAAATGCACTAAGATTATGATGATACAAGAAACCCGCCAAGAAAATAACTTTGATCCTGCATTGGTTTTGTCTACACTCGACCCGTTAGAATCACAAAAAAGGGGCTGTCATGGGGGCTGTAATGGATAGAATTCGTCATTTGGTCGCAGGGCTCGTGTTGTCCCTGCTCGCCTGCGCACCGGCCTTGGCGGCGCCGGCTTTGAATCCGGATCATCCGGACCAGTATGTGGTGCAGCGCGGCGACACGCTCTGGGACATCGCCTCCAGCTTCCTGCTGGAGCCCTGGCGCTGGCCCGAGATCTGGCAGGTCAATCCACAGATCGCCAATCCGCATCTCATCTATCCCGGCGACGAGCTATCCCTGGTCTACCTGGACGGGCGGCCGCTGCTGCAAATGCGCCGCGGCAAGGTGCGCCTGTCGCCCGAGGTCCGGCGTAGCCCCCTCGATGGCGCGATTCCGGCAATCCCGATCGACGCTATCAAACAGTTCCTGTCGCGCCAATACGTTGCCGATGCCGGGGAGGCGGAGGCCGCCCCGTATTTGGTCGACTTCGTCGATGAGCATATCGTCGGCGCCGCCGGCGATGCCATCTACGTGCGCGGCATACCGGCCCAAGACGGCCATACCTCCTATCAGGTCGTAAGACCCGGAAAGCCGTACAAAGATCCCGACACCGGCGAAATTCTGGGCTACAAGGTCCTCTACATCGGCCGCGCGGAGTTGGAACGCGCCGGCGACCCGGCCAAGTTGAACGTAGTGCGCAGCCAACTGGAGACGGCTATCGGAGACCGCCTGTTTCCGGACACGGAGGAGATCCCGATGACCGCCTTCCATCCCAAGGCCCCGGACCAGTTTGTCGAGGGCAAGATCATCGACGTGCTGGGCGGCGTCACCGAGATCGGCCAGTACCAGACCGTGGTGCTCAGCCGTGGCTCCGACGACGGCCTGCAGGACGGCGACGTGCTGCAGGTCCTGCAGGGGGGGGTCCGGGCGCGCGACCGGGTAGGCGGCGGCAGCTACCGGCGCCCATTGGAAGAGGCGGGGGTTCTGATGGTTTACCGGACTTATCCGCGCATCAGCTTCGGGCTGATCATGTACGCCAACAAGGCGCTGCACGTGCTGGACACAGTGCGCAGCCCCGATCTCTGAGTCCTTGCCGGTATCGGGAAGCCGCCACGGGCATGAATGACCGCCCCCTCCCCGGGGGCGGCCCGGACGACGCCGAAAGCTGGTTGTTTCTGCTGCACGCCCCCGGCGTCGGCAGTCGCAGCTTCAACCGCCTGCTCGCTGCCCTGGGCACTCCAGCGGCGGTTCTCGCCAGCCCGCGCCGGAAACTGGAGTCGCTGGGATTGAAGGCGCCGGCCCTCGACTACTTGTCAACCCTGGACCGAGATAGCCTGCGGCCCGACCTGGAATGGCTGGAGCAGCCGAATAACCATCTGCTGACCCTGGATCACCCGGACTACCCGGACCTGCTCAGGGAGATCCCGGACCCGCCGCCCCTATTGTTCGTGCACGGCAACCCGGCCGTGCTGAGCGCCCCCCAGATCGCCATCGTCGGCACCCGTAACCCCTCGACCCCGGGGCGGGAAACCGCCCAGGGCTTCGCCCGCTTCCTGGCCGGGGCCGGGCTCACGGTAACCAGCGGCATGGCCCTGGGCATAGACGCCGCCGCCCACGAGGGCGCGCTGGGCACCGGCACCACCCTGGCGGTCACCGGCACCGGCCTGGACCGGGTGTACCCGGCTCGCCACCGGGAATTGGCCCACCGTATCGCCGCCAACGGGGCCCTGGTGTCCGAGTTTCCGCCCGGGACCCCCCCGGCGGCCCAGAACTTCCCCCGCCGCAATCGCGTCATCAGCGGCCTCAGCCTGGGTACGCTGGTGGTGGAGGCGGCCCTGCGCAGCGGCTCCCTGATTACCGCCCGGTGCGCCGCGGAGCAGGGGCGGGAGGTATTCGCCATCCCCGGCTCGATCCACAACCCGCTGGCCCGGGGCTGCCATGCCCTGATCCGCCAAGGGGCCAAGCTGGTGGAGACCGGCAACGACATCATAGAGGAGCTGGGCGCCCTGCTGGGGGGGCTCGAGGCCGCCGCTCGGACCCCTGCGGCGGAGCCGGCCGCGGCCCGGGAGCTGGACCCAGAATACCAGCGGTTGCTGGAGCAAATGGGCTACGATCCGGTGCCGGTGGACCTCTTGGTGCAGCGCACAGGATTGACGGCGGAAGCGGTTTCCTCCATGCTGCTGATCCTTGAGCTGGAAGGGCAGGTGGCTGCACTGGCCGGCGGCCGCTACTGCCGTAGCCAGGGCGGATGAGCCACGGGCGGGGGAGTTTCCCGCCCGGATGCCGCGAAACGAGGACAGCAAATGAATGATTACGTGGTCGACGTCCTGATCTATCTTTATGAGAACTACATGGGTGGCGAGGAGACTCCTCCGCCGGACCAGGGCGAGCTGCACGACGAGCTCGCCGAAGCGGGTTTCCCGCGGGAGGAGATCGAAAAGGCCTTCCAATGGCTGGACGAGCTCGCGGACCAGCAACGCACCCCCAGCCTGCTGGCACCTCGCCGCTGGTCGTTCCGCCAGTTCTCGGAGCAGGAGATCCGGCGCCTGGATACCGATGCCCGGGGATTGTTGATGTTCCTGGAGCAGAACGCGATTCTGGATCAGGAGGGGCGCGAGATGGTGATCGAACGCGCCATGGCCCTCGACTCCCCGCAAATCACCGTTGAGGAGCTGAAGTGGGTGGTGCTGCTGGTGCTGATGAACCGCCCCGGACAGGAGGCCGCCTTCGCCCATATGGAGGATTTGGTATACAGCGAGACCCCGGCCTACCTGCACTGAGACGCCCACACCTCAACCCGCGGCAACCGACCGGAGCCGCGGGCGGCCGCCCTACAACCGGCTAAAAAGTACATGAATCTGGTAATCGTCGAATCCCCCGCCAAAGCCAAGACCATCGAGAAATACCTGGGCAAGGATTTCTCCGTGCTGGCGTCCTATGGCCATGTGCGCGATCTGGTGCCGAAGGAAGGCGCGGTGGACCCGCAACAGGGCTTTCGCATGCAGTACCAGGCGATCGACAAGAACGACCGCCACGTCCAGGCCATCGCCAAGGCGATGCGCAAGTCCGATGCCCTGTACCTGGCGACGGACCCGGACCGCGAAGGCGAGGCCATCTCCTGGCACCTGTTCGAATTGCTCAAGGCGCGGCGCATCCTCAAGGACAAGCCCGTGTACCGGGTGGTTTTCAACGAGATCACCAAACGCGCCATCCAAGACGCCATGGAGCACCCGCGGGAACTGTCCATGGATCTGGTCAACGCGCAACAGGCGCGGCGGGCCCTGGATTACCTGGTCGGCTTCAACCTCTCGCCCCTGCTGTGGAAGAAGGTGCGGCGCGGCCTGTCCGCGGGCCGGGTGCAGAGTCCGGCGCTGCGCCTGATCGTCGAACGCGAGCTGGAAATCGAGGCGTTCGAGCGCCGTGAGTATTGGACCATCGAGGCCGATGCAGCCCAGGGCGAACGCCCGATCGGCGCCCGTCTGACCCACTATCAGGGCGAGAAACTGGAACAGTTCAGCATCACCGACGAGGCCGGAGCGAGCAGCGCCCGCGGCCGCCTGCTGGAGGCGGGCAACGGCGAGTTGCTGGTGCACAAGGTCGAAAAGAAGCAGCGCAAACGCAATCCGGCGGCCCCCTTCATCACCTCGACCCTGCAACAGGAGGCGGCGCGCAAGCTCGGCTACACCGCCCAGCGCACCATGCGCCTGGCCCAGCAGCTGTACGAGGGTATCGACATCGGCGGCGGTGCGGTGGGCCTGATCACCTATATGCGTACCGACTCGGTGCACCTGGCGGAAGAGGCAGTGGCCGAGATCCGCGGCTATATCCAGGAGCGCTTCGGCTCCGGTGACCTGCCGGAGCAGCCGCGCCAGTACAAGACCAAGGCCAAGAACGCCCAGGAGGCCCACGAGGCAATCCGCCCCACCTCGGTCCTGCGCACCCCGGGGGAACTGCAGTCACACCTGACCAAGGACCAGTTCCGTCTCTACGAACTGGTGTGGAAGCGCACCGTCGCCTCCCAGATGATGCACGCCACCATCCACACAGTGGCGGTGGACCTGGCCTGCGGCGACCCGGGCAACTTGTTCCGCGCCACCGGCTCCACCATCGCCAAACCAGGCTTCATGGCGCTCTATCTGGAGGGGGTGGACGACGCACAGGCCGGCGACAACGACGAAAAGATGCTGCCGCCCCTGCGCCAGGGCGAAACCCTGGCGCTGCGCGACATCCGCCCGGAACAACACTTCACCGAGCCGCCGCCGCGCTACACCGAGGCCAGCCTGGTGAAATCGCTGGAGGAGCACGGCATCGGCCGCCCCTCCACCTACGCCTCGATCATCTCCACCCTCCAGGATCGCGAATACGTGACCCTGGACAAAAAGCGCTTCGAGCCAACCGACGTCGGGCGCGTGGTCAACCGCTTTCTCACCGATTACTTCGAGCGCTACGTGGACTATGACTTCACCGCCCGGCTGGAAGACGAGCTGGACGCGGTGTCCCGGGGCGAAGAGGAATGGGTGCCCCTGCTGCAGCAGTTCTGGACCCCGTTCAAGTCACAGATCGACCACACCGAGGAGAACGTCAAGCGCAGCGACGTCACCCACGAGGCCATGGACGAAAAGTGCCCGGAATGCGGCAGCCAGCTGTCGATTCGGCTGGGCCGTCACGGCCGCTTCGTCGGCTGCACCAACTACCCGGAATGCAGCTATACCCGCGACCTCAACCCGGAGCGACAGGCGGCCCAGGAGCCGGAGGTGGTCAAGGACCGCAAGTGCCCCGAGTGTGGTTCGGAGTTACTCATCAAGACCGGCCGCTACGGCAAGTTTATCGGTTGCTCCGGCTACCCCAAGTGCCGCTTTATCGAGCCACTGGAAAAGCCCACCGAGACCGGGGTACCTTGCCCCCAGTGTCAAAAGGGCAGCCTGCTGAAGCGCAAATCCCGGCGCGGCAAGATCTTCTACTCCTGCTCCACTTACCCGGATTGCGACTACGCGGTGTGGAACGAGCCCCTGAACGAGCCCTGCCCCCAATGTGGCTGGCCGGTCCTGACCCTGAAGACCACCAAGAGCCGGGGTACGGAAAAGGTCTGTCCGCAACGCGATTGCAGCTATTCCGAGGCGGTCGAGGCCGAGGCGGCGGGTTGAACGGCAGCCGGTCTTAGTCTGCGCCCGCGGTGAGTCAACCAGCGCCTCCCCCCCCTGCCCCGTCCTGGCGGTTGCGCCATGCGGCCCGGGTCCTGGCCCGCGGCGGCATCCTCGCCTACCCTACAGAAGCGGTTTTCGGCCTCGGCTGCGACCCCGACGACGCCTGGGCAGTGCAGCGCCTGCTGGCACTGAAACAACGTCCGGTCGAAAAGGGGCTGATCCTGATAGCCTCCGACTTCGCCCAGCTCGCCCCCTACGTACAGCCGCTCCCCGAGCCGCGCATGACCGAGATCCTGGCCGAGTGGCCGGGCCCCGCGACCTGGCTGCTGCCGGCCGCTCCCGACACCCCCTACTGGCTGACCGGCAACCACGACACCCTGGCGGTGCGGGTCACCGCCCACCCCCTCGCCCGGGCCCTGTGCCAAGTCTGGGGCAAGCCCCTGGTCTCCACCAGCGCCAACCCGGCCGGTGCGCCGCCCGCGCGTAACCCGCTGCAGGTACGACGCTACTTCGGCGACCGCCTGGAGCTGGTGCTGAGCGGCGCCCTGGGCGCTTCCCGCCGCCCGACCAGTATCCGCGACGGCCGCAGCGGACGCCTGCTGCGGGCTTAAAGCCATATTCCCAAAGGAGCACCCTCGATGACCGACCAGCCCGACATCCAGGCGGTGAAAGACTACCTGCTGCGGCTGCAGGACCGTATCTGCCGTGCAGTCGAGCAGGCCGACGGCCAGGCCCGGTTCCGCGAGGATGCCTGGGATCGCCCCAGCGGCGGCGGCGGGCGCACCCGGGTCCTGCACGACGGCGCGGTGTTCGAGCAGGCCGGGATCAACTTCTCCCACGTCTTCGGCGAGCGCCTGCCGCCCTCGGCCAGCGCCCAGCGGCCGGAACTTGCCGGGCGCGGTTTTCAGGCCATGGGGGTGTCCCTGGTACTGCATCCGCGCAATCCCTATGTGCCTACCTCCCACGCCAATGTACGCTTTTTCATCGCGGAGAAACCGGGCGAAGACCCGGTCTGGTGGTTCGGGGGCGGCTTCGACCTGACGCCCTACTACGGCTTCGAGGAAGACGCCCGACATTGGCACCAGGTGGCCCACGACGCCTGCGCCCCCTTCGGCCCGGAACTCTACCCCCACCTCAAACAGTGGTGCGACGACTACTTCTTCCTGCGCCATCGCAACGAGCCCCGGGGCATCGGCGGGTTGTTCTTCGACGACCTCAACGAGGGCGGCTTCGCACGTTGCTTCGCGATCACGCGCAGCGTCGGCGACCACTATCTGCCGGCCTACCTGCCGATCGTCGAGCGCCGCAAGGACACGCCCTACGGGGAGCGCGAAACCGATTTCCAGCACTACCGGCGCGGGCGTTACGTGGAGTTCAATCTAGTCTACGACCGCGGCACCCTGTTCGGCCTGCAGTCCGGGGGCCGCACCGAGTCGATCCTGATGTCGCTGCCGCCGCGGGTCAGCTGGCGCTACGACTGGCACCCAGAGCCGGGCAGCCCGGAGGCAAGGCTCTACGAGGTGTTTCTCAAGCCACGGGACTGGTACGGCGAAGGCGAGGGACTGAGGACTGAGGACTGAGGACCGGCAATATGCCTCGGGCAGCATTGTAACGGAGGCGCCCAGGGATTAGGCGCCGGCGTCCGCGAGCCGATCGCCGGCGTGTTCTTCGATCCAATCCCGAATCCAGTGGCTGGCGCGGGCACCGCTGAAGCGCCCCAGTTCCTCGCCGTCGGCGAATAAGATAACGGTGGGAAAGCCGCGCAGCCGATAATGCCCGGCTAGGCGCATATTGTCGTCCGCTTCCACCTTGGCGAGTTTGACGGCCCCGGCCAATTCCGCCACCACCCGCTCCAGGTGCGGCGCCAGACCATGGCAGGGGGCGCACCAATCGGCCCAGAAGTCCACCAGGATCGGCCGCTCCCGAGAGGCCTCGATCACCTCGGCCGGAAAGCCCTTTTCGTCGACGTCGAAGATATGCGGAGATTTGGTTTTCAGATGCATGGGGAGACCTCCTGCCGGGCCGGAGAAAACTGGGGCGGGATTCTACCAGAGCCGGCCCGGCGACGGAAAACGCCGGCTCCTCAGTTTCCCGGATAGCGGCAGGGGCGCTGTTCCCGATAAAACAGCAGCATCGGCTGCATACGCTCGGCGCCGGCCAGACCCAGTTCATTAGCCCGGTCCAGGGCCCGCTGCTGGGCCGCGGCGGCCTCTTCGCACTGGCCGACTTCGGCATGGGCCATGGCCAGTGTCCGCAGGTACAGGGGGCTGGGTTCGGCCGCCGCTACCTGCTCGGCCAGGGACAAGGCCTGCCCGCCGTTGCGCAGCTGTAGGTCGGGCACCCCGGCCCGCATCTTGGCCAGCGCGTGGGCAATTCGCAGGCTGTCCGGCAGTACCCGATGGGCCTGTTCCAGGACGTTCACTGCCTCTGCATAGCGCTCCAGGCGAACCAGCAACTGGGCACCCCCCATCCAGCTGCCCTCGGCCCGCTGGTTGAGACGCACCGCCTGCTTGTAGTGCTCCAGGGCGGCGTCGACGTCCCCCTGCTGCTCCCGGGCCTGGGCCATCAACTCCTGGGCCTCCGCGTCCTCGGGCTTGGCGGCCAATACGGGCTCCAGGTGCTCCGCCGCCGCCCCGCCCTGGCCGGCCTTGACCAGGATATGGCCCAGGTTGTAGCGGGCGGTCAGGTTGTCGGGTTCCAGGGCGAGGGCCTGGCGGTATTCCTCCACCGCCTCCGCCGGGCGGCCCAGAATTGCCAGGGTGGAACCCAAGTTGATGCGGGCCCGTGCGCTGTCCGGGTTCGAGTCGAGGGCGGCGCGGAAATCCTGTTCGGCGCGCTCGTAGTCCCCCATGGAATAGGCCAGCTTGCCCTGCAACAGGTAGAGTCGTTCGCCACGTACCAGGGTCTGCAGTTCGTCGATCAGGGCGTCTGGGGGTTTCACCCCGACCGGACCACTCAAAGCCAGGCTTTCGCGAGCGGCCTGTTCCTGGCCGAGGCCGCGCTGGGCCATGCCCAGGGAGTAATAGAGCCGATTGGCCTCGGGGTTGGCGGCCAGCACATTCGAAAGATACTTGATCGCGAGTTCGAAGCGTTGCTCCTCGAGGGCGAGTTCCCCCAGGCGCGCCAGCAGGGCGCTGGCGCCGGGTTGCAGGAACAGGGCCCGCAGGTAGGCGGCCTTGGCCTCCTCATGCCGGCCCTGCAGATAGTGCAGGTCGCCGATCCGGGTCTCGGCCAGGGCCGGCTCCGGGTGCAAATCGGCCGCGATGCGGTAATAGCGCAGGGCCTCCTCGGCGCGCCCGGCCTGCTCGTACAGGTAGGCCAGGTAATAGTTCCAGTCGTAGGCATCGGGGTCCAGGGACAGGGCATTGCGGTAACAGATTTCCGCCAGCTCATCCAGGCCGTAGACCTGGTACAGCTTACCCAGCTCGCCATATCCCGCGCTCAGCTCCGCTGCATCGGCGGACTGGCCCTGCAACGCCTGAAGGGCGGTACGCGCCTGCTCGATTTGGGCTGCCACCACCGGCTCCAGGGCCCCGGCGTCGGCCGCTGGCAGGGGCAGGAGATCGGCGGTCGGAGCCTCGCCCGGGGCGGGCTCCGGTGCCGCTCCAAGCGCCGCGGCCGCTGACCCGGTTGCGATCCCAAACCAAAGCGCGGCGATGAAAAGGGCCCCCAGGCCAAATGGATTAGTCTGCATGCTGGTCGTGCTCCCCTTGGCGAATCTTGTGATAGGTGCCGTCGACCGGCAGCTTGCGCTCCTCCACTGCGCCGTCCGGCCAATGGATGCGCAGCCGGGCCTGGGCCGTCGGCTCCGGCAGGCCGATCAGTACGCGGGGGTCGTTGGCGGCGCAATAGCTGCCGTCGCTGCGGGCCCGGCGCCATAGGTTGGGCCCGTCGTCGCGCAGCAACTCGACCCGGGTACCGAGGCGATCGTAGCGGCCCTGGGCATCGAGCAGGCGCAGGCCGAGCCAGGGCCGGTCCTGGCCTACCTGATTGAGCAACAGGCGCACCGGGCCGTTGTTGTCGAAGGCCACCAGGTCGGTGTCACCGTCGTTGTCAATGTCCCCGAAGGCGGCGCCGCGGCTGACCGCGGGCCGGCGCAACGGCGAGTCCGGCGCATAGTCGACTTCCAGAAACCCCTTTCCCTGCTGGTTGCGGAACAGTTGGTCGGGTTGATCCAGGGGATACAGGTCCCCGCCCCGGGCCAGGGCCTCGACGACCTGTACCGCGCCGTTGAGCACCAGCAGATCGAGCCAGCCGTCGTTGTCATAGTCGAGCCAGGCGGTGCCGAAGGCGGTATAGGGAAAGCTGCCGGCGGCCAGCCCGTATTGGACGGTGCGGTCCTCGAACAGGCCCTGGCCGTTGTTGACATACAGGGTATTGGTCTCGCCCATCAGGTGGGTAATAAACAGGTCCAGGTCGCCGTCGTTGTCGAAGTCTCCGGCATCGAGGCCCATGCTCGCCTCGGCCTTGCCCTCGCGATTGACCGCGGTGCCGGAGAATAGGGCGTCGTCGACGAAGCCCTGGCCCTGCTGGTTGACCCAGAACTGGTTGGCGGCGCCGTCGTTGGCTACGTAGAGGTCGGGCCAGGTGTCGCCATTGAGGTCGGCGCCGAGCACCC
>CBDUCL010000046.1:0-16191 GCA_965365625.1 uncultured Chromatiales bacterium
GCGCCGCATGCCCAGACGTTCCATGAGGCGCCACGATCGGGTGTTGGCCCTCCCTGTGCGTGCAGAGATGCGGCGCAGTCCCATGGAGCCGAATCCAAGGTCAAGCAGCGCCCGTGCAGCTTCCATCGCCAGGCCCTGGCCCTGGTACTGGCAGCCTAGCATCCAGCCGATCGACGCTTGTCCCTGGTCCCTGTTGGGGATCCCGATGCCCACACAGCCGAGGACCTTGCACTCGTCTTTGAGCTCCACCACCACGCCTTCCCCACGCCAATCCGGGTTCTGCTGCAGGTATACCAGCTTCCAGTGCTGATTGGACAACCGCTCGGCTCGGCGTACACCAGCCCCGGCGGTCTCTGCCACCGCCAAGCGTTGGGACAGCTCGTCCGCGTCCAAGGGCGCCCGGCCGGCCAACCAAGCCCGAAGCTGCTGGTGTGCCAGTAGGTCCGAATAACGCCGCAAAGGACTGGTGGCCCGAGTGTAGCGCGCCAGGCCAAGGCCGGCATGGGGCTCCGGCTGAGTGCTCAGCTGGCTGGGCTTGAGCTGGCGGCGAAACGCATACATGCCGGCCAAGTCGGCGGGGCAGTCCTTGGTCTCCGGAGCCGGCTGGCCGGCGAATGGAACGGCCAAGCCCCGCTCCTCGGCGAAGCGGGCTACCGCCTCCCCGGCCATCAACATGCAGTCGGTGACCATCTCTCGGCTACCCAGCCGCGGCAGGGGGCGCACCACCACCTTGCCGGCATGCACCCGGACCATCACCTCCGGCAGTTCCAGGCCAATGGCGCCGGCAGCCTGGCGACGCTGCCGAAAGCGCCGACCGAGTTCCGATAACTGCCGGAATGGCGCTTCGTCCAGGCGTCGGTCGACCTCATCGTAGCTCAGGCGCTGCACCCGCACTAAGCTGGCGCTGACTTCCACGTCCTCGGGCATGCCGTCGGCAGCGAGCCGGAAGCTCACGGACAGGGCCGGCGATACCGACTGCAGCCCCAGACCCAAGCGCTCGGTCAACGTCGGCGGCAACATCGGAACGATGCGCTCGGGCAGGTACAGGTTGGCGCCCCGGGCACGCGCCTCCAGGTCGGCGCTGGTGCCGGGCGGCACCAGGGCGGCAACGTCGGCCACGTGCACCCAGATGCGGTCGCCGTCCAAGCTCAGGGCATCGTCCGGGTCCTGATTGTCCTGGTCGTCGATGGCAAACGCCGGCAGGCCGGTGAGATCGCGCCGCGCCTCTTCCGGCAGCTCCGGCAGCTCGACCTCCGGATCCTTCAGCGACAGGCCGAAGCGTCCCGGGTAGGGGTTAAAGACCCGTTCCCAATAGCCGACCTTAACTAACAGCCGGTGAGCATTCTCTCGGCTCTCCTGGTGCCCCAGCTGTCGCAGGATGCGACTGTTTTCCCGTTGCCCGAGGGCCAACATCTCCACCTCGCGCAGGCGATCTCGGTCTTCCTCGGCCAGAGACCCACGGTCGAGGCGTTGCAGGAACCCCTCCCAGGCCTGCTGCTCCGCCGCTTTCGCCGCCTGCGCCGCCCGGTCCGCCGCCACCTGCTCGGCCTTGCGCGCCCGCACCTGCTGCGGGGAGCCCTCGAAATACAGGCCCTCGGCCACCAGCTCCCAGGCCGCCCAGGCGGTAGCGGGGGTATAGTCGTCGAAGATCAGCTCGGCCAGCTCCTGGAGATCGGTTTCGCTGCCCGCCAGCAGTTCCCAGGCCTCCTGTATCTCGCCGCTGAGGGGTGTCAAGTCGGTCAAGCGATGCAAGGGCCCAGGGTGCAGCAAGGACAGGTCTTTGGGCCGCACCCGCTTGTTCTTGCTCCCTGCCAGCTCGATCTCGATCTTGTCATCCACCCCCACCACCCGAGCCGGGCGAATCTTGTAGAGCACCAGGCTATTGACGGCCGGTTTGGTTTCGATCATGGGCTCCTGTTTCCGTTGCTTGGGACTGCGCCTGCGGCGATGGCCGGCAGCACCTTTCTATGATACCCCCGATCCGCCAGTGGCTGACAGGCGACGCGGGATTGCAATAAGATAGCGCCGTCAAGCCTGCGCCGCATGGCGCCTATATCAGCTTCAGCGGAATTCGCACTATGAATCAGCAGTGGAAGGCCTTTCTCGAATCCCAATCGGCCCATATCGGCGACGACGGCGAGGTGCGCTTCGATGCCGCGCCGACAGCCACCGATTGCGCCCTGTGCGATCTCTCGCACCTCGGCCTGATCGCCATTGGCGGCGAGGACCGAGCCCAATTCCTCCAGGGCCAGCTCACCAACGACATCCGCGAGGTCAATGCCGGCCACAGCCAGCTCAGCGGCTTCTGTGGTCCCAAGGGGCGCATGTTGGCAAACTTCCGGGTGTTCGAGCGCGCGCACCGGATTTACCTGCAGCTGCCTGCCAGCAACCTGGAGCCGGTGCTGAAACGCCTGCGAATGTTCGTGCTGCGCGCCAAGGTAGAACTCGAGGACGCCAGCGACCAGCTGGCGCGGGTCGGCTTGGCGGGGGACTGCGCACCGCGGCGGTTGGGGGGTCACTTTCCTGGGTTTCCAGAGGCCCCGGGTGCAGTCTCTGGCCAGGGCGAGATGACACTGATCCGCCTGCCTGACGCCGGCAGCCCGCGCTTCGAGCTGATCGGGCCGCCGGCCGACATGCAAGCCCTTTGGGTGGAATTGGCTGCCCATGCCAGCCCGGTGAATGCAGACTATTGGGCCCTGCTGGACGTGCGCGCCGGCATCCCCACCGTTTACCCGGAGACGGTGGAGGCCTTTGTGCCGCAAATGGCCAATATGCAGCTGGTGGACGGGGTCAGCTTCACCAAGGGCTGTTATACGGGCCAGGAGATCGTGGCCCGCATGCAGTACCTGGGCAAGCTCAAAAGGCGCATGTATCTGGCCCATGTGGATTGTGCCGAGGCGCCAAAGGCCGGGGACCCGCTGTTCTCGCCCCAGAACGCCTCGGGCCAGGGAGCCGGCCGGGTGGTGGACGCCCGGCCAGCGCCGGAGGGCGGTTATGACCTGCTGGCGGTAGCGGAGATAGAGAGCGCCGAGAATGGCGAGCTGCGCCTGGTCGACGAGCAAGGCCCGCAGTTGCAGCTGTTGGAGTTGCCGTACTCCTTGGACACCGATCCCACCGTTAGCTGAGGATCGGCGGCAGCTGTTTGGTCAGGGCCTGTTTCTCCGCTGCAGCGCCGCCGGTCAGGGCAAAACCGAGCAGGCGGCCGTCGCCGGCGACGAAGCGGGACCGAACTCCGTCCGCCAGGGCCTCTTCTACCCATTTTCCCTCGGCCTCAGGGGCCGGCGGGGCCACCACCACCGGGTGGGCCGGGGTCTTCACCACCACCGGCATCGCCGGATAGGTAAGCGTGGTCGCCTCACCACTCAGGGTGCGTGCCAGTGCCCGGGCAGCGTGCATGATCGGCATCACGTAAGGCAGCACCAGACCTTCGACCTCGGCGCAGTCGCCGATGGCGTAGATATCCGGTGCGCTGGTGCGCAGTTGCCTGTCCACCTGGATGCCTCGACCCACCGCCAGGCCGGCGGACACCGCCAGGGCAATGTCGGGCTGAAGGCCAACGGCGGATAACACCAGATCGGCCTCGACCTGGACCCCGCTGTCCAACCTCAGGCGCAGGCCCCGGTCACCTCGATCGATGCGCTCGACCAACGTTTCCAAGCGCCAATCGATGCCCTGCTTGGCCAATCCCGCTTGTAATGCCTGGCCCGCCTGGGGCGGAAGCAGCCGCCCCAAGGGTGCCTTGTCCGGCCCGATCACGGTGACGCTGCGACCGCTGGTTACCAAGTCGTTGGCGAACTCGCAGCCGATCAGGCCGGGGCCGATAATGGCGACCCGCTTTGCCCCCTCCAGGCGTTGGCGAAAGCGCGCATAGTCGTCCAAATCATTCACTGCAAGCAGCTGGTCCGCACCGTCGCCGGAGATCGGCAGGCGAATCGGCAAGGCCCCCACCGCCAGCACCAGCCGACTGTAGTCGAGTAGCTCGTTGTCGAGACGAATGCGGTGCGCGCCAGGCTCGATGGCCTCGACCCGGGTTCGGGTCAAGATACGGGCATTCAGTTGCTGCGCCATCTGAGCCGCGTCGGCGCTCGCCAGATCGGCGGCGCCCTTGCCCTTGGCCAGCGCATTCGAAAGCATAGGCTTGGAATAGAAAGCGCCGTCGTCGGAGGTCACCAGAATCAGGGGGATTTCCGCATCGAGCTTGCGCAGTTCCCGGGCCAGCGTGTAGCCCGCCAGGCCAGTTCCAACGATTACGACCGGACTCATCTCACTGCTCCTAATGACGCCCGGACAGAAGCCGGGGGCGGCCCCGCCCCCGGTGCTTCAGGCCGAGGCTTCCACCACCTCAAACTGGGCCTTGGCCACTCCGCAGTCGAGACATTCCCTATCCTCAGGGATTGCTTTTCGGCGCGCACCGGGTTCCGCTTCCGCTTCGGGTAGAGCAGGTCTGGGGCCGAAGGCGTGCTGTACTTCCTGCGACCGGGTGGTTTCGAAGGCTCGTGCGGTGTCTTCGGCGCCCTGCTCTCAACCGAGCATGGCCAAATACAGGCTTTCGATATGGGCCATCGATTCGCCGGCAAAGGCGGTTTCAAGGTTGTCGACAGTTACCGAAGCCTTCTGGTGTTTGGTCCGGGACTCTCCTTGTTAGTCGGGATCTGCACCGCGACAACCGCGGCTAGACTCGGACTATCGGGATGCCCTATCGCAATCCAGTTTTCCACGGGTCGGTCCCCAGTGGTTTCGCCGCGACCCGAGTCACAGGCCGATGCAACAGCAGGTTCCCGCTTCCCGGGATTGCCCGCGAATCAGTTCCAGCCGATCACGTCGTAGCCACGGTCGGCCATACAGCGTTCGACGAAACGTTTGAACACGGAGCTCGGCTGGCTGGCCTGGATGCTGCCCGACACCAGTCCGCCGGCCGCACCGGCGGCGGCGCCGGCCAACGCACGTTCGCCGGCATCGCCCCGCACCAGTCCCCAGGCACCCGCCGAGGCCCCTCCGACCGCCGCGCCGGTTGCAGTTTTATTGGCAATTTGGGACGACTTATCGGCTTCGGCCCCATATTGGCGGGCCATCCGCAGGCAGGCGTCCGTGTCGCGCTCCGCTTGGGCACGACCGACGGTTTGCAGGTGATTATTGGGATAGAGGACCGGCCGAGTATCGGCCCCGGCACAGCCGAGGAGCGCCAGGAGCAGCAGCCAGGGCAGCCAGTTCGCCGCCTGGATCAGGGCCCGAGATCGAGATGTATTGGTTGAGAAGGCGTTCGCAGTCGGAAACTGCGCCAGCGCTGGTCTAGGCACCGACTTTAGGAACCGTCGGCGTTTGCTTATTTACCGTCGACACGGTCGCGCAGTTCTTTGCCGGGTTTGAAATGGGGTACGTGTTTGCCGGCCAGGGCCACCGCGTCGCCAGTCTTGGGATTGCGGCCCATGCGGGGCGGCCTATAGTGGAGCGAGAAGCTACCGAAGCCACGGATCTCGATGCGCTCGCCGGAGGCAAGTGCGCTGCTCATGTGCTCCATCAAACACTTGACGGCCAGTTCCACGTCGCGGTGCGCTAAGTGGCTCTGTTCTCTAGCGATAACATCGATCAGCTCGGACTTCGTCATTATTGGTCTCCCTGCTTGGCAAAGCCCCAGTTCTTCGGACCGCCACTGCCGCGCCGGCCACCGGCTGGGTTCACAATAACGGCCGCGCAAAGCGCCGTTGCTGGCCGCCGCACTTGTGGGCCGGCGGCTGGAACCCTCCCGGTCCCGTATCAGACTTTTCTCCTGCTTCCGCGTCCGGCGGAGCCGCCGCCGGGCCGACTGATGCGGCCCCGCGACGACTGCCTTGAGAGGCAGACCTCCTATGGAG
The DNA here is from genome assembly GCA_965365625.1 of uncultured Chromatiales bacterium. Lineage (GTDB taxonomy): Bacteria > Pseudomonadota > Gammaproteobacteria > Chromatiales > Chromatiaceae > CAVWCW01. Next base: position 5,853 of record CBDUCL010000046.1, read on the forward strand.
ACCTGGTCAGTCTTCCTTATCCGCCATCTGCTCTTTCAACAGATCGCCGAGGCTGGTGGTCCCGGTGCTGGCGTCGCGGGAATACCCCTTGATCGCCGCCTGTTCCTCATCCCGATCCTTGCCCTTGATCGACAAGGAGATGGTGCGGTTCTTGCGGTCCACGCCAAGGAACTTGGCCTCGATCTCGTCGCCTTCCTTGAGCTCGGAGCGGGCATCCTCGATCCGGTCCCGCGCGATCTCGGAGACCCGGATGTAGCCTTCCACGCCCTCGGCCAAGGTGATCACCGCGCCCTTGGAGTCCACTTCCTTGATGGTGCCCGTGACCACGCTGCCCTTCTCGTGCAGGCCGAGGTAACTGGAGAACGGGTCTTTGTCGAGGTGCTTGACGCCCAGGGAGATGCGCTCGCGCTCCGGGTCCACCGACAGCACTACGGTCTCGATCTCGTCGCCCTTCTTGTAGCTGCGGATCGCCTCTTCGCCGGGCAGGTCCCAGGAGATGTCCGACAGGTGCACCAAGCCGTCGATGCCACCGTCGAGCCCGATGAAGATACCGAAGTCGGTGATCGACTTGATGTTGCCGCTGACGTGGTCGCCCTTGTTGTGATTGGCGGCGAACTCGTCCCAGGGATTGGCCAGGCACTGCTTCATGCCGAGGGAGATGCGGCGGCGCTCTTCGTCGATGTCGAGCACCATGACCTCGACCTCGTCACCCACCTGCACCAGCTTGGAGGGATGGATATTCTTGTTGGTCCAGTCCATCTCGGAGACGTGCACCAGTCCTTCCACCCCTTCTTCGATCTCCACGAAGCAGCCGTAGTCGGCGATGTTGGTGACCTTGCCAAACAGCCGGGTGTTCTCCGGGTAGCGCCGCGCCAGGTTGACCCAGGGATCGTCCCCCATCTGTTTCAGGCCCAGGGACACGCGCTGCTTCTCGCGGTCGAACTTGAGCACCTTGACCTGGATCTCGTCGCCGATCTCCACCACTTCGGAGGGGTGTTTGACCCGCTTCCACGCCATGTCGGTGATGTGCAGCAGACCGTCGATGCCGCCCAGGTCCACGAAGGCGCCATAGTCGGTGAGGTTCTTGACCACACCCTGGATCTCCATGCCTTCCTGCAGACTCTCGAGCAGGGCCTCGCGCTCGGCGCTGTACTCCTGCTCCACCACCGCGCGGCGGGAAACCACCACGTTGTTGCGCCGACGATCCAGCTTGATGACCTTGAACTCCAGGTCCTTGCCTTCCAGGTAGCCGGTGTCGCGCACCGGACGCACGTCCACCAGGGAGCCCGGCAGGAAGGCCCGGATCTCCCCCAGATCCACCGTGAAACCGCCCTTGACCTTGCCGCTCAAGCGGCCGCTGACCGTAGCTTCGTCTTCGAAGGACTTCTCCAGATGCTCCCAGGCCTGGTTGCGCTTGGCCTTCTCACGCGACAGCCGGGTGGCGCCGAAGCCATCCTCGACCGCGTCTAAGGCTACTTCCACCTGGTCGCCGACCGCGACTTCGAGTTCGCCGTCGAGATTTAGAAACTGCTGTCTGGGAATTACACCCTCGGACTTGAGGCCCGCATTCACCACCACCGCATCGGAGGTGATGTCGACCACCGTTCCGATAACGATGGCGCCGTTGCGCAGCTGAGTGTTGGCAATGCTCTCTTCAAATAGTTCTGCAAAACTTTCGGTCATGGGTTTAGGTTTCCTGCAGCGGGTGCTGCTGCCGATCCGCAAAACGGCCGGCGGTCTGGTTTGTGTTTACGGGCCTTCGGACCAAGTCCAAAAACCCACCGGTGTGCCACGGAAACAGGCCAACGAGAATCACCCCCGCTGCCTGGTCGCGGCGTCTGCTCAGTCCAAATGCTGGGGCAAGACGGAACGCACCTGATCCAGCACCTGATCGAACACCTCTTCGATCGAGAGACCAGTGGAATCGAGCTCGACGGCATCCGCCGCCGGGCGCAGTGGCGCCACGCTCCGCGAGCGGTCACGCCGATCCCGTTCCTCGATCTCCTCGACGAGGGAGGAGAGACTAACATCGAATCCTTTTCCTTTCAACTGCTTATAACGCCGTTGCGCGCGCTCTTCGGCGCTCGCGGTGAGAAACAATTTGAGCGCTGCTTGCGGGAAAACCACGCTGCCCATGTCTCGCCCGTCGGCCACCAGCCCCGGCGCCCGGGCCTGGTCCCGCTGCCACTCCAGCAGGGCGGCCCGCACCGCGGGCAACGCCGCCACCTTGGAGGCCGCATTGCCGCTGGTCTCGGTGCGAATCTCGTCGCTCACGTCGCGGCCGTCGAGTAGAATCCGCTCGCCCTCGAAGCGCAGTTCCAGTTGCCCGGCCAGCACCGCCAATTCGGCCTCCGCATCCAGGGCAATATCGCGGGCCCGAGCGGCGAGCCCCAGGGCTCGGTAGAGCGCCCCGCTGTCGAGAAAATGCCAGCCCAGGCGGGCCGCGAGCAGCTGGCTGATGGTGCCCTTGCCGGAACCGCTGGGGCCGTCGACCGTGATTACGGGCACCATGCTCATACCCCTTCCTGGCGGATCGCCAGGCCACTGCCGGCCGCCAGCGTGGCGAAGCCGGGGAACGAGGTATTCACGTTGGCGCAGTCGTCGATCTCGATCCGGCCGGCGGCGCGCAGGGCCGCCATGGCAAAGGACATGGCGATGCGATGATCGCCGTGGCTGTTCACTTGGCCACCGCCGATGGTCCCGCCGCGGATGCGGATGCCATCCGGCGTCGGGTCGGCGTCCACCCCGAGGGCCTGCAGGCCCTCGGCCATCACCTGGATGCGATCGCTCTCCTTCACCCGCAGTTCCTCCGCCCCGGTAAGCAGGGTCTCGCCCTCGGCGCAGGCAGCCGCCACGAACAGGGCCGGGAACTCGTCGATAGCCAGGGGCACCTGGTCTTCGGGAATGGCTATGCCGCGTAACGGAGCGGACACGACCCTCAGGTCCGCAACCGGCTCGCCCCCCACGTTGCGCTGGTTCAACACCTCGATGTTCGCGCCCATGGCGCGCAGGATATTGATTACGCCGATGCGGGTGGGATTGATACCGACGTGTTCCAGGGTCAAGTCCGAGCCCTCGGCGATACTGGCCCCGACCAGAAAGAAGGCCGCCGACGAGATGTCTGCCGGCACATCCAGATTGCAGGCCCGCAGCCGCCCTCCCCCCTGGAGGCAGATTCTCCCGGCCCGGCTCTGCACCGGGTAACCGAATCCGCGCAGCATGCGCTCGGTGTGGTCCCGGGTCGGTGCCGGTTCGCTGACACAGGTCTCGCCCTCGGCGTAGATCCCCGCCAACAGCAGGCTCGACTTGACCTGGGCGCTGGCCATCGGCAACCGATAATCGATGCCCCTCATCCTGGTGACCGGGAGGATGTGCAGGGGTGCGGTTCCGGTCTCGGTGCTGTCGATGCGGGCCCCCATGGTCGCCAGCGGGTCGGTGACCCTGCGCATGGGGCGCGACGACAGCGAGGCGTCGCCGGTCAGGGTCAGATCCAGCCCCTGGCCAGCCAACAGGCCCGCCAGCAGGCGCATAGAGGTGCCGGAATTACCCAAATCGAGGGCGCCGGCGGGGGCTCTCAGCCCGTGCATCCCGACCCCATGGATGCGCAAGCGGCCCTGCGCCGGCCCCTCAATGGCGACCCCCATGGCGCGAAACGCATTCAGGGTAGCCAGGCTGTCCTCGCCTTCCAAAAAACCGCTGACCTCGGTGATCCCATCAGCCAGGGAGCCGAGCATGATCGAGCGGTGGGAGATGGACTTGTCGCCGGGCACCCGCAGGCGCCCCCGCAGCCGGCCGCCGGGCTCGGCGATAAAGCGCAGATCGGAGGGATGGGTCAAGGTCGCTACCTAACAGGGATCGAAGGAAACGGGAAGGGCCCGAGTCAGGCCCGGTCTACATAACGGTCGCGCGCCGCCTTGGCACGCTCGAAGATGGCCAGCAACTGCTCGCCGTCGCCCCGGTTCAGGGCATCCGCCAGGTCATGCAGTTCGTCGGCGAAGCGCTTCAGCATCTCGCCCAATGCCTGGCGATTGGCGATACAGATATCGCGCCACATCACCGGATTGCTGGAAGCGATACGGGTGAAGTCCCGGAAGCCGCCGGCGGCGTAGCGAAAGATCTCATCGTTCTCCTTCATGCGCGCCAGCGCGTCCACCAGGCTGAAGGCCAGCATGTGGGGCAGATGGCTGGTAGCGGCCAATACCTCGTCGTGGTGCGCCACCTCCATCTCGGTCACGGTAGCCCCGCACTGGCGCCACATCTCGCTCACCCGGGCCAGGGCCTGAGGATCGGTTTCCGGCAACGGAGTCAGTATCACCCGACGCTCTCGGTACAACTCGGCAAACGAGGCCTCCACCCCGCTGCTTTCGGTCCCGGCGATTGGATGGCCGGGCACGAAACGGGCCGGCACCGCCCCGAAGGCACGGCGGGCGTCCTCTACCACGCTGCCCTTGGTGCTGCCAACGTCGGTGATCACCGCATCCTGCGCCAGGTGGCCCCGCATCGAGCGGAACACTCCCTCCATAGCCCCGGGTGGCACCGCCACCAGCACCATGTCGGCGCCTACCACCGCTTGGCCCACGTCCTGGCTGAAGCGATCGATTACGCCCAGATCCAGCGCGCGCTTCAGGTTGGCCAGGCTGCGACCGCAGCCAACCACCTCCTGTACCGCTCCGCCCGCACGCAAAGCGCGCGCCAGGGAACCTCCGATCAGTCCGACGCCGATAACGGTCAGCTGGCGGATCATGCCGCGAGCACCTGGCCCAGTGCGTCGAGCAAGCGGGCGTTTTCGGCCTCCAGTCCGATGCTCACCCGCAGATGATCAGGCAGCCCGTAGTTGGCCACCGGCCGGACGATGCAGCCGCGCTCCAATAGCGCCTGGTTGACTGCGGCGGCAGGCCGACCGAGGTCTACGCAGATAAAGTTCGCCACCGAGGAAATAAACTCCAGCCCCAGGGCCCTGAATCCGGCTTCCAGCTGGGCCATCCCAGCCTGGTTCGCCGCTACCCCGCGCTGCAGATGCTCGGTATCCTCCAGGGCCGCCTCCGCCGCCGCCAAGGCCAGGGAGTTGACATTGAACGGCTGGCGTACCCGGTTCAGCAGCTCGGCCACCTGGGGATGGGACAGGCCATAGCCCACCCGCAGGCCGGCCAACCCGAAGGCCTTGGAGAATGTGCGGGTGACAATCAGATTAGGGAACTCGCCAAGCCAGCGGCTGGCGTCCGGATACTCCGGGTCCTGCACATATTCGAAATAGGCCTCGTCAACCACCACCACGAGATGTTCCGGCAACGCCTTCAGGAAGCTCCGCAGCTCATCCTGCGGCAGCCAGGTGCCGGTCGGGTTGTTGGGGTTGGCAATGAATATCACCCGGGTGCGCGTGCCCACGAGAGCGGCCATGGCGTCCAGGTCATGGCCATAGTCCCGGGCCGAAGCCACCCGAGCGACCGCCCCCACCGCCTGAGTGCAAATCGGGTAGACCGCGAAGGCGTGTTCCGAGAACACCGCCTCGCTGCCGGGACCGAGAAAGGTGCGAGCCACGAGGTCGAGCACATCGTTGGAGCCATTGCCCAAGGTGATCGCATTAGGCGGCACGCCGTGGCGGTCCGCCAGCGCCTGACGCAAAGCGAAACCGCCACCATCGGGATAACGCGCCAGCTCGCCGAGCTGGTCTCGGACCGCGGCCAGGACCTTCGGGCTGGGGCCGAGAGGATTTTCGTTGGAAGCGAGCTTGATCGACCCGCTGATCCCAAGCTCCCGTTCCAGCGCCTCCACGGGCTTGCCGGGTACATAGGGCTGAAGCGAACCGATACCTGGGGCGCACAGATCGAGAAACGGATTGGTTTGGGTCACCACAGGCACCTGACTAGCAAGGGTTTTGATAATTTTTCTTATCTTAAGCATATAGATAAAACGATTATCTATATTCTTTACCTACTTTACAGCACTGCCCGGGGATAGGAACCCAGGACCCGAAACAGACTCGCTTGCTGTTCCAGGGCCGCTAGGGCCTTGGCTACGGGGCCATCGCTCCGGTGCCCCTCAACGTCGATGAAAAACACGTAGTCCCACATACCTCGGCGCGACGGTCGGGACTCGATCTTGGTCATACTGATGCGGTGATCGGCCATGGGAGCGAGCAGTTGATAGAGGCCGCCCGCCCGGTTCGGCACCGCCAGCAGCAGGCTGGTCTTATCGTCGCCGCTGGGGGGAATCTCTTGCCGGCCTACCACCAGAAAACGAGTCGTATTGCCCGGCTCGTCTTCGATATTCCGGGCCAGAAAGCCGAGTTGATAGATCTCCGCCGCCGCCTCGCCGGCGATCGCCGCGCTGGCTGGTTCGTCGTGGGCCAGGCGCGCCGCCTCCGCATTGCTACCCACCGCAATGCGCCCGGCCTGGGGCAGATTGCGGTCGAGCCAACCCCGGCACTGGGCCAGGGATTGCTGGTGGGAGTAGACCCGCTGCACCGCCTCCAGGCCGGCGCAGCCCAGCAAGTGGTGATTGATTCGCAGCATCACCTCGCCGCAGATCTGCAGCGGTGAGGCCATAAACATGTCCAGGGTGTGATTGACCACGCCCTCGGTGGAATTCTCCACCGGAACCACTCCGTAGGCGCAGTTTCCCGATTCCACCTCCCGGAACACGTCCGGGATCGCCCCTAGGGGCTGGGTGCGCACCGAGTGGCCAAAATGCTTGAGCGCCGCGGCCTGGGTGAAAGTCCCCTCGGGGCCGAGAAAGGCGATACTCAGAGGCCGTTCCAGGGCCAGGCAGGCGGACATGATTTCGCGGAACAGGCGCGCCATTTCCTCGTCTCCGAGGGGTCCCTGGTTGCGCGCCTTGACCTCTCGCAGCACCTGAGCCTCGCGCTCCGGGCGGTAGAAGTCTGCGTCGTTCCCCGCCTCCAGCTTGACCGCCGCGACTTCCTGGGCCGCTGCGGCCCGTCGGTTGAGCAGGTCCTGGATCTGCCGGTCCAACGAATCGATCCGACGGCGGATCTGCGCCAGCTTGTCTTCGCCGCTCATACCGCCGCTGCCCGCGCTGTTAGGCGCGGTCCTTGGTGCAGCCGAGACAGCGCACCGAGAGCACGCCTTCGATCGCGGCGATCTTGTCGATGGTGTCCTGGGGCGGCGAGCGATCGACGTCGATCAGGGTGCAAGCGATGTCGCCCCGGGAGCGATTGAGCAGATCGATGATATTGAGCCCCACCTCGCCCAGGTCGGAGGAGATCTGGGCGACCATGTTGGGCACATTGGAATTGACCACAGCAATCCGGTGGCCGCCGTTGCGGGGCAACAGGATCTCGGGAAAGTTCACCGAATTACGCACATTGCCGTCTTCCAGGTAGGCGCGCACTTGCTCGGCCACCATGATGGCGCAGTTGTCTTCGGCCTCCTTGGTTGAGGCCCCCAGGTGCGGCAGGGTCACCACCCGCGGGTGATCCTTCAGCAGGTTACTGGGGAAGTCGCAGACATAAGCGTAAAGCTGGCCGGAGTCCAGGGCCGCGCAGGCTGCCTCGTCGTCGATGATGCCGTTGCGGGCGAAGTTCAGCAGCACCGCGCCCTTTTTCATCAGGCGGATGCGCGCCGAGTTGATCATGTGCTTGGTGTCTTCGGTCAGCGGCACGTGGAAGGACACAAAGTCCACTCGCGAGAGCAGGTCGTCCACGCTGAGCGCCTGCTGCACATCGGATTCCAGCTGCCAGGCCCGTTGCACGGTGATGGTCGGGTCGTAGCCCACTACCTTCATGCCCAGGGCGCGGGCGGCATTGGCCACTTGTACACCGATGGCTCCGAGGCCGATCACCCCCAGGGTGCGCCCGGGCAGTTCGAAGCCGACGAACTGCTTCTTGCCCTGCTCGACCTCGGCGTTGATTCGAGCGTCATCCCCGTTCAGGCCGCGGGCGAAGCCCCAGGCCTGGGCGATATTGCGCGCCGCCATCAGCATGCCCGCCAGCACCAGCTCCTTTACCGCATTGGCATTGGCTCCGGGAGCATTGAACACCGGGATGCCCCGGGCGCTCATACGCGGCACCGGGATGTTATTGACCCCGGCGCCGGCCCGGCCGATGGCCTTGACGCTGTCCGCGAGTTCCATCTTATGCATCTTGGCCGAGCGCACCAGGATCGCGTCCGGGTGGCTGATCTCGGAGGCGACCTCGTACTCATCGCGCGGAAGCCGGTCCAAGCCCGCCACAGAAATATTATTCAATGTCAATATCTTGTACATCTATTCTCGATCCGTTGTCAGTTCTTCTCAGGGCCCGAACCGGCGTCAGCCGTTGCGCTTCTCGAAGTCGTGCATAAAGCTGACCAGGGCACGCACGCCATCCTCCGGCATCGCATTGTAGATGCTGGCGCGCATGCCACCGACCGAGCGGTGACCCTTGAGTGTCAACAGACCGACCTTTTCCGCCTCTTTGAGGAAGGTCGCATCCAGCTCCGGGTTGGCCAGGGTGAAGGGAATGTTCATCCAGGAGCGGCAATCGTGATCCACCGGATTGGCATAGAACGAGGACTGGTCGATGGCCGCGTAGAGCAGCTCCGCCTTGCGCTGGTTGATCTCGGCCATGGCGGCCAGTCCGCCCAGGCGCTTGAGCCACTGGAACACCAGTCCGGCCAGGTACCAGGCGTAGGTGGGCGGGGTGTTGTACATCGAACCGCTGTCGGCATGGGTCCGGTAATCGAACATCACCGGCGCTCCGTCCACAGGCTGGCCGATTAGGTCCTCGCGCACGATCACCAGGGTAAGGCCCGCGGGACCGACGTTCTTCTGGGCCCCGGCATAGATGACGCCAAACCGGCTCACGTCGATAGGGCGCGACAGGATGGTCGACGACATATCGGCCACCAGCGGCACGGCGCCGGTCTCCGGAATAAAGGAGAACTCCACCCCGCCAATGGTCTCGTTGGGGGTGTAGTGAACATAGGCCGCATCCGGGTCCAGCTTCCAGTCGCTCTGGCGCGGTACCGCCGTGAACTTCTCCGCTTCGGAACTGGCTGCCAGATTGACCTGGCAGAAGCGCTTGGCCTCGGCGATGGCCTTTTTCGACCAGGAACCGGTGTTGATGTAATCGGCGCCGGTCTTGCCCCGCAGCAGGTTGATCGGGACCATGGCAAACTGACTGGACGCGCCCCCCTGCAGAAACAGCACCTTGTAATCGTCGGGGATGCCCATCAGGTCCCGCAGGTCGGCCTCGGCTTGCTCCGCGATCGACATGAACTGCTTGCCGCGGTGGCTCATCTCCATTACCGACATGCCGCTTCCCTGCCAATCGAGCATTTCCTCGCGGGCCTGCTCCAGCACCTCTTCGGGCAGCATGGCGGGGCCGGCGCTAAAGTTAAAGGCTCGGGACATATTTACTCTCCAATCTATTGATTCTCTGATTTATTCTTCGGCGCCTTCGTCAGGGCCGGGCGCAAGGTCCTCGCCATTGTCCTCGCCGCCCAGGGTCTCGATCCGCGCGATCCCCATCAGACGCTCACCTTTGGACAGGCGGATCATGCCCACGCCCTGGGTGTTGCGGCTCATCACCGATACCCCGGCCACCGGGGTACGCACCAGGGTGCCGCCATTGGTAATCAGCATCACCTCGTGCTCGTCATTGACCAGCACCGCTCCCACCACCCCGCCGTTGCGCTCCCCGGTCTTGATCGAGATCACGCCCATGGTGGCGCGGCCCTTGATCGGGTACTCGTCCACCGGGGTGCACTTGCCGAAACCGTTCTCCGTCACCGTCAACACCTTGCCGGGCTCGGCGATGATCAGCGAGATCACCTGCTCACCCTCGCTCAGGCGCATGCCGCGCACGCCGCAGGCATTGCGGCCCATGGCGCGCACGCTGGTCTCGGTGAAGCGCACTGCGCGGCCGCCGCTGCTGAACAGCATCACGTCATGGCTGCCGTCGGTCAGGGCCACGCCCACCAGCTGATCGCTGTCGCGCAGGTCCACGGCGATGATGCCGGTGCTGCGGGGACGGGAGAACTCCTGCAGGCTGGTCTTCTTCACCGTGCCGCTGCTGGTGGCCATGAACACGTAGCGGTCCGCACTGTACTCGCGCACCGGCAACACCGCATTGATGCGCTCGCCCTCTTCCAGCGGCAGCAGGTTCACCATCGGCTTGCCGCGCGCCGCGCGTCCGGCCTGCGGCAGCTCGTACACCTTGAGCCAGTACACCCGGCCCCGGCTGGAGAAGCAGAGGATGGTGTCGTGGGTACTGGCCACGAACATGCTCTCGATGAAGTCCTCGTCCTTGGTCGCGGCGGCCGCTTTGCCCCGCCCGCCGCGTTTCTGCGCCTGGTAGGTGTCGATCGGTTGGGCCTTGGCATAGCCGGCATGGGACAGG
>CBDUCL010000047.1:0-16042 GCA_965365625.1 uncultured Chromatiales bacterium
CCTGCAGGCGCGGCTCCATAGCCGTCGAAGCTGTCCTCCCAGCTGCTGTCCACCGGCAGCTCCTGTGGCATTTCTCCGTTCTGGCCATTGAGTTCACGCTCGCTGTCGTGGCGCTCTTCCTTGCCGTTGGCGGCGGGTTTTCGGCCAGCCTCGTCGGCCAGCACCCCTTCTTCTTCGGTCTCCAACATCAGGTTGGATTCCAGGGCCTCCTGGATCTCTTGGCGGAGGTCCAGCGTCGACAGCTGCAACAGGCGGATCGCCTGCTGCAGCTGTGGCGTCATCGTAAGTTGCTGGCCGAGGCGAAGCTGGAGAGATTGCTTCATGCGAGCCGGTTGGGTGAGATCTGGTACATAATTTGAATATAAATTTTCTCCTGGATCTATTTTAGCCCATAAGAGCGGCCCGAGGTCAAAGGCATCCGGTGTGGCTTGATTGCCGTAGATCATGGAAGCGGAACCGCTTCAAACTTGTTTACATGCTGAAGTGGTGGCCGAGGTAGACCGAGCGGACTTCGGGATTGTCGAGGATTTGGGCCGGCACGCCTTCCGCCATCACCGAGCCCTGATTGACAATGTACGCGCGGTCGCAGATGTCCAGGGTCTCGCGCACGTTGTGGTCGGTAATCAGCACCCCGATGTCCCAGCTGCGCAGGCGGGCGATGATCTTCTTGATGTCCACCACTGCCAGCGGGTCGATGCCGGCGAAAGGTTCATCGAGCAGGATAAAGCGCGGATCGGCGGCCAGGCAGCGGGCGATCTCCAGGCGCCGGCGCTCGCCGCCGGATAGGCTCATGGCTAGACTGCTGCGCAGCCTCGCGACCCCCAGTTCTTCGAGCAACTCGCTGCAGATCTGGCGTTGATGGGCGCGGTCCAGGTCCTTGCGGGTCTCCAGCACCGCCATCAGGTTTTCTTCCACGCTCAGTTTGCGAAAAACTGACGGTTCCTGGGGCAGGTATCCGACCCCGAGCCGCGCCCGAGCGTGCATCGGGAGGTCGGTGATGTCGCGCTCGCCGACCCGGATTATTCCGGCGTCCGCGGCAATCAGGCCCACGATCATATAGAAGCTGGTGGTCTTGCCGGCACCGTTGGGGCCGAGCAGGCCAACCACCTCGCCGCCGCCGATCTTCAGAGAAATGCCGTTGACGACTTGCCGCCCGCCGTAGCGCTTGAGCAGGCCCTTGGCCTCAAGCAGGCTCATTGCTGCTGCGGGTTGATCGTGATGCGAACCCGCTCGCTGCCCTGGGCGCTCGCCCCGGCCTTGACCTGAGCGTTCTTTCGGTCATAGACGATGCGGTCGCTGCTGAACCGGTCCTGGCCCTGGGTCAGCAGCGCGTCACCGCTGAGCGTCAGCTCGTCACTGCTGACTTGGTATTCGACTTGGCGGGCGTTGCCCTTGACCAGCTTGCCCTTGTCGGTCTTCTGCTGAAAGCGCACCGGGGTTCCCACCGCGAGCACTCGGTCGGTGCGTTTTTCCTTCTGATATACGGTCACCTTGTCGGCGGTAATATGGATGCTGCCTTGTTTGACATCGACCTGACCCTGGTAGACGCTGACGCCGCTGGCCTCGTCGATTTCCACACTGTCGGCTTCTACCAGGATCGGCTGGTCCTGGTCGGTGGACAGGCCGAAAGCCGCGGTCGGCGCCAGCGCGGCCCAGAGCGCCAAGGCTGCTAGACGTTGTTTAATTGAGCTCATAGCGTCCTCGAACATTGGATAAAAACTTTACACGTAGCGCTTCGCCGAACCACACCTGGGCGCCGACGGATCGAACCCAGTCCTCGTTGCTATAGATCTCCACCTGCTGGTCCGTTTCGGCGTACTCCCGATCCGGCTCCACCCGCAGCTCGCTGGTGAGGATGTGCACCGGCCGATTCTTCGGGCCCGCGGCCCGGGTAATGATGACCTCTCCCTGTAAGCGTACCAGATCTCCGTCTTCGGAGACCCAACCGCGCTCGGACGACACCTCCCAGGGCGGGGTCTCCGGGTCGTAAATCGTCAGCTGCGGGTCCCGCAGTTCGGTACTGCCGTCGTCGTCGTAGTGCCGCAGCTGCGCGGCGCGAAGCCGGTGCTCGGGCCGACCGTTTTCGCCGGTGGACAGCACCTCCAGGCCGTTGACGACGTACTGTGGGGTGTGGGCCGGTGCCTGGCGGCTAGGCGGCGCCTCGCGGCCGGGCCCCAACCACCAACCGAATCCGGCCAGCAGCGACAGCAGCAGCAGTGCCAGCAGGTACTGGTATTTCTGCACCCATGCGGCCCGGTCAGCCCGGGCTCAGGTAGCCCTCGAGCAGCGGCTGCAGCCGGCCCTGGGCCTCCATGATCAGTTCGCAAACGTCGCGCCCGGCGCCGCGTCCCCCGGCGGTAGGGGTCTGCCAATGGGCATGCTGCTTGACCAGCGGGTGGGCGTCCTGCACCGCGATCGCCAGTCCTACCTGGCGCATGATCGGCAAGTCCACCACGTCGTCGCCCACATAGGCAATTTGCCTCGCCTCCAGCCCCAGCTCCGCTTGCAACTGGCGGTAGGCCGGCAGTTTATCGAGCTGACCCTGGAACACGTAGGCGACGCCCAGGCTTTCCATGCGCAGCTTCACCACCTGGGAGGTGCGCCCGGTGATGATGCCGATCGGCACCCCCGTCGACTGCAGCATCTTCATGCCGTGGCCGTCGCGGGAGTGGAACGCCTTGTACTCCTGGCCGTCGTCGCCCAGGAACAGGCTGCCGTCGGTAAGCACACCGTCGACGTCGAAGATTACCAAACGGATCTGGCGGGCCTTTTCCAATATGTCCTGCATCGGTCGTTGGTCCTTCCGGTTGTGGCGCTCACATAACCCCGGCGCGCAGCAGATCGTGCATGTTCAGGGCGCCGATCAGGCGGCCGTCCGAGTCCAGGATCAGCAGGCCGTTGATCTTGTGCTGCTCCATGATCTGCAGCGCCTCGGCGGCGAGCCGATCGGGGGTGGCGGTAACGCAGTTGCGGGTCATTACCTCCGCCACCCGCAAGCGGCGGAGGTCCTCGGCCCGGTCCAGAGTGCGGCGCAGGTCACCGTCGGTATACACCCCGGCCAGGCGCCCGTCCGGCTCCACCACCGCGGTCATGCCCAGGCCCTTGGCGCTCATTTCCACCAGGGCCTCGCTGAGCCAGGCGTCGCTAGCCACCGCCGGGATTGCATCGTCGCGGTGCATAATATCATCGATGTGCAGCAGCAGGCGGCGCCCCAGGCTCCCCCCCGGGTGGGAGCGGGCGAAGTCCTCGGCAGTGAAGCCCCGGGCCTCGAGCATGGCAACCGCCAGTGCGTCGCCCATGGCCAAGGCGGCGGTAGTGCTGGAGGTGGGGGCCAGGCCGAGCGGACAGGCCTCTTGCTCGACGCTGACGTCGATGTGCACGTCCGCCTCCTGGGCCAGGGAGGAATTGGGCTGGCCGGTGAGTGCGATCAATGGTGCCCCGAGGCGCTTGATCAGGGGCAGGATCAGCAGCAGCTCGCTGGTCTCCCCGGAATTCGACAGCGCCAGCACCACGTCCTTGGCGGTGATCATGCCCAGGTCGCCGTGGCTGGCCTCCCCCGGATGGACGAAGAACGCCGGGCTGCCGGTGCTGGCCAGCGTGGCCGCGATCTTGCCGCCGACGTGTCCGGACTTGCCCATGCCGAGCACCACGATACGGCCCCGACACTGCAACATGTGGCCGCAGGCGGTGACGAAGTTGTCGTCTATGCGGGCCCCCAGGGCGGCTACCGCCCGAGCCTCGTTTTCGATCACCGCCAGCCCCAACGCCTGCAGCCGGGTTCGGTCCTCGGGAGATAGGGGTTGCTTGCCCGTCATTATCGAAATGGCTTCATTTGTAACGCGCCACGAACGAATTCTCCGGCTTCCCGCCATGACCCGCCAACCGGAATATTTCACCGGTCGGCAACCAAACACCCTGGGGCGGCGGATAAAAGCCCAGCGCTGGGTTCAGCCCCTTGGCGTCCGGCATTGAAGCAGACCGCAAGCGCTTTGTCCAAGCCGGGCTCGGACTCACTGGGCCTGGGTGCGCTCGGCGCCGCACCGGCTGCAGCGGTACAAGGTCACCAGCCGACCCTGCTTGACGTCGAATTTGCGCGCCGTGTTGAGCCGCCATTTGTGGAAGCCGTGTCGGCACAGGGTATTGCCGCGGTGTTTTTGCGCCGCCTTGGGTCGTTTGAAGGGTAGAATGTCCGCCATCTGCCGTCGTTTTAATGTGGAATAGCGCTGATTATGCCTGAGCTGCCAGTGCCCGCGAAACCGTTCTCGCTCTGCCTCGGGGCCCGCGATTGGGAGCACCCGACCTGGGCGCGGGACTATTACCCCGAAGACCTGCCGGAGGACTGGCGCCTGTCCTACTATGCCAATGACCTTTCCCAGGTCCTGGTACCCCAGATGCGCTGGCTGTCGGCCGGGGAGGCCGGCTGGACGGATTGGCTGGAGGCGGTGGGGCCGGGCTTCCGCTTCTTCCTGGAGCTGGCGCCGGGGTCGGTGCCGGTGTCGCTGGCGGCGTGCGTTAGTGCGCTGGGGGCCCAATGTGGCGGGGTGGTGGCGGCGCAAGGGCCGTTGCCAGAGGGCGTTACCGCCCCGTTCTACCTCAGCCGGACCCTGGCCGAGCCGGAGGCGCCGCCGCCCGGTCCGCTGCCGCTGGTCCTGGTGCTCGAGTCCGCTGCTTTGGGTGACTTGCGGGCCCAGCGCCGGCTGTTCGAGGACTTGGCCCGGGGGCATGCCGCCCAGGGCGAGCTGCCGCTGTTTCTGGGGGGCGACGCCCCGACCATGCAGGTGCTGCTGGATGCCAAGCAATTGGCGGAATTGATGGGCTTGGCTTGACGCTGCGCCCCGGCTGGTCCGACAATGCCGGCAAATTACCCAACCGCCCGTCCGCCCTCGCCAGGGTCTCGGGCCCGACCGGACCAAGATGCCTGGAGCCACCTCCCAACCACCCCTGGTGAAGATCCGCGGCCTGCGCTTCAGGCGTGGCTCCCGCGTTATTTTCGACGGCATCGATCTCGACATCCAGCGCGGTCAGCTGACCGCCATCATGGGACCCAGCGGCACCGGCAAGACCACCTTGCTGAAGCTGATCGCGGGCCAGTTGTACCCGGAAGCGGGCAGCATCGAGGTCGACGGCCAGCAGATTCATAATCTCGGCCGGCGCGAGCTCTACCGGCTGCGCATGCGCATGGGCATGCTGTTCCAGAGCGGGGCCCTGCTCACCGACCTTAGCGTGTTCGACAACGTGGCCTACCCCCTGCGCGAGCACACCGGGCTGCCGGAGTCGATGATCCGCACCCTGGTGCTGCTCAAGCTGGAGGCGGTGGGCCTGCGCGGCGCCCGCGATCTGATGCCTAGCGAGCTGTCCGGCGGCATGGCCCGGCGCGTCGCCCTGGCCCGTGCCATCGCCCTGGACCCGATGATGGTGATGTATGACGAGCCCTTTACCGGTCAGGACCCGATCTCCATGGGGGTGCTGATGCAGCTGATTCGGCGCCTCAACGACGCCAGTGGTCTGAGCGGCATTGTTGTCTCCCACGACGTGCGCGAGACCGCCGAGATCGCTGACTATGCCTACCTGATCTCCCAGGGCCGGGTGATCGAACAGGGCCCGCCCCAGCGCCTGCTCAAGTCCGACTCTCCCTGGTCGCGCCAGTTTCTGCACGGCCTGCCGGACGGCCCGGTGCACTTCAACTACCCGGCCCCGGAGCTGGAGCAGGATCTGTTGCCGTCATGATCGATCAACTGGTGCGCCTCGGACGAACCGGCATCGCCAGCGTCGAGCGTCTCGGCCGCGGCCACCTGCTGCTGGCGCAGATGCTGGCCGGCAGCGGCGACCTGCTGTTGCGCTTGCGCCTGCTGCTGGACCAGTTGTTCTCGGTGGGAGTGCTGTCGGTGGCCATCGTCGGTGTCTCCGGGGTCTTCGTGGGGATGGTCTTGGCGTTGCAGGGCTACTATATCCTGTCCCAGTTCGGCGCCGAGCAGACCCTGGGCGTGATGGTCGCCGCCTCGCTGGTGCGCGAGTTGGGGCCGGTGGTCACCGCCCTGCTGTTCGCCGGCCGCGCCGGCTCCGCCCTGACCGCCGAGATCGGGCTGATGAAGGCCACCGAACAGCTGTCCGGGCTGGAGATGATGGCGGTGGACCCGGTGCGCCGGGTGCTCACGCCGCGCTTTTTCGCCGGATTTATCTCCATGCCCCTGTTGGCGGCCATGTTCAGCGCCCTGGGGGTGTTGGGGGGCTATTTCGTCGGTGTCGGTCTGCTCGGGGTGGACGGTGGGGCCTTCTGGTCCCAGATGGAGGCCAAGATCGACCTCCACGAGGACATCTATAACGGGGTCATCAAGAGCCTGGTATTCGGCCTGGTGTGTACCTGGATCGCCCTGTTCCAGGGCTATGACTGCGTTCCCACTTCGGAAGGGGTGAGCCGCGCCACCACCCGAACCGTGGTACATTCGGCATTCGCCGTACTGGGCTTGGATTTCGTGCTAACCGCACTGATGTTTGGGGAATAGAAAGCAATGCGCCAGACCCGCAGCATAGAAATCGGCGTTGGACTGTTCATGGCCGCCGGCCTGGTGGCCCTGTTTTTTCTCGCCATGCAGGTCAGCAACCTGGGCAGCTTGTCGGATGACGACGGCTATGTGATCACCGCTCGTTTTTACAATATCGGTGGGCTCAAGGTGAAGGCGCCGGTGACCATGGCCGGGGTTACTCTGGGGCGCGTGGTCGACATCTCTTTCGATCAACAGACCTATGAGGCCGTCGTGTCCATGCGCATCGACCCCAAATACACCAATATCCCCGACGACAGCTTCGCCAAGGTCTACACCGCGGGACTGCTAGGGGAAAAGTACATCGGCCTGGACCCGGGCGGGAGCGACGTCTTCCTGGGCGAAGGCGGAAGCCTCACCCTGACCCAATCGTCGCTGGTGCTGGAGGAGATTATCGGCCAGTTCCTGTTCAGCAAGGCCCAGGAGGCTCCCGGTGGCTAGACCGATCTTTACTTGCCTGCTGGCTCTGCTGCTGGCCTTGCCCCTGGCCCCGGCGACGGCAGCCACGGAGCCCCAGGAAGTGGTGCGCGAGACCGCCGACCAGATGCTCGGCAAGTTGCGCAGTCACCGCGCCGAGCTCGATGCCGACCCCAGCCTGATCTACGGCATGGTCCAGGACATCGTGCTGCCGCGCTTCGATTTCGAGCTCATCTCCCGCTATGTCCTCGGGCGCTACTGGCGCCAGGCCAGCGCGGCCCAGCAGCAGGCCTTTATCGAGGGCTTCCGCAGCCTGCTGGTGCGCACCTATGCTCACGCCCTGCTCAACTACTCGGACCAGGACATCCGCTACCTCTCGGTCCGGGCCGACAAGGGCGGTGACCGGGTGCTGGTGCCGACCCAGGTGGCGGCGGCCGGGGCCCCGGCGATCCCCATCGACTACAAACTCTACCGGGACGGCGGCGGTGCCTGGAAGGTGTACGACGTGGTAATCGACGGCATCAGCCTCGTCTCTACCTACCGCACCAACTTCAACAGCCAGATCGGGCGGGTCGGCATCGACGGCGTGATCGAGTCATTGCAGCAGCGCGCCGAAGGCACCACCCCTTGAGCCAGGCGCAGCTCGAGGACCTGGGTGGAGGCCGCCTGCGCCTGAGCGGCGAGCTCAGCTTCCGCACCGTGCCGGATTTGTTGCGCCAGGGCCGGGGGCGCTTCGAGGGCGCATCGCGCTTCCATCTCGACCTGTCCGGGGTGACGCGTACCGACAGCGCCGGCCTGGCGCTCCTGTTGGAGTGGCTGCAGGCCTGCCGCCGGCGCCAGCAGGACTTGCTGCTGCAGGACCTGCCGGAGTCCCTGGCGGCGATCGCCCGGGTCAGCAACCTGGACCGGTTGCTGGAGCGCCTGCGCGCCTGAGGCGGGCGGTTCGGCATCTATCCCGCGCCAACCGACTGCGGCAGTGCGACAGCAGGCCTTTGAACGCCAGCATGAGGCCTTCTGGAACGGCTTCCGGGCCCTGCTCGACGATCTCGAACGCTCGCTCCGCCGGCGCCGCCTGGACGCCGCCGCCCATGCCCGTCTGCCCGCAGACTACCGCAGCCTCTGCACCCACTATGCGCTGGCCCGCAGCCGCGGTTACAGCCCGCTGCTGGTGGCCGAGCTGCAGCATCTGGTGCGGCGCGGCCACGCCCAGCTCTACCGCCGCCAGGGC
Source organism: uncultured Chromatiales bacterium (assembly GCA_965365625.1). GTDB lineage: Bacteria > Pseudomonadota > Gammaproteobacteria > Chromatiales > Chromatiaceae > CAVWCW01. The sequence continues at coordinate 8,188 of CBDUCL010000047.1, forward strand.
GACTGGCTGTGGCGGGCCATTGCCTTCGTTGCCGGCGGTTTTCCGCGCGCCCTGCGGGCCCAGGCCGGTTACCTCTGGCTGGCCCTGATCCTGTTCGCTGGCACCGGGCTCGCCAGCGGGCTCTGGTGTTTCGCCGACGGCGAATCCATCTACAGCATCCTGGACGAGGACCAGATCGCCTCCATGGAGGCGATGTACGAACCCGATAACGATCGCCCCGGGCGCAGCGTAGAGCGCAGCACCGAGACCGATTTCGTTATGTTCGGCTACTACATCGCCAACAACATCGGCATCGGCTTCCGCACCTTTGCCGGCGGCATCCTATTCGGCATCGGCACCCTGTTCCTCCTAATCTACAACGGCCTGGTGATCGGCGGCGTTGCCGGTCACTTGACCGCCATTGGCTACCGCGACACCTTCTGGTCCTTCGTCAGCGGTCACGGCGCCTTCGAGCTCACTGCTATCGCGATATGCGGCGCCGCCGGGTTGCGCCTGGCCCAGGCGGTGTTGGCTCCGGGCCAATATAGCCGGGGCCGGGCCCTGGCCCTGGCTGCTCGGCCCGCCGTGGAGCTGGTGATGGGGGCCGCCCTGATGCTGGTGGTGGCCGCCTTTGTCGAGGCGTTCTGGTCCTCCAACAGCCTTGCTTATGGCATTAAATACGCGGTGGCGGCCCTGTTCTGGCTGCTGGTTCTCGCCTACCTGGGGCTGGCCGGGAGGGGTGGCGGTGGATCTCGCTAAGTTGGCCCTGACGATGCGCCCGCGCGGCCCCTGGGAGGGCATCGACCTCGGCTTTGCCATGGCCTGCCGCTGGTTTTTGCCCCTGTGGAGCCTGTGGTGGGCCGTGGCCCTGCCGGTTGCCCTGGTCACCGCCCTGCTGTTTCCGGACCGGCCCTGGCTGGTCATTCTACTGCTCTGGTGGGCCAAACCCCTGTACGAGCCCCTGCTGCTGTTCTGGCTCAGCCGTGCCCTGTTCGGCCAGCGCCCGGGCCTGGGCGAGAGCCTGCGCCAGTGGCGGGCGATCCTGCAGGCCCAGCCCCTGGCCTACCTGACCTGGCGCCGCTTCAGCCCCAGCCGCTCCCTGTACCTGCCGGTGGCCCTGCTGGAGGGCCTGCGCGGCGGCCAGCGCCGAGCTCGCATCGGGGTGCTCGGGCGGGGCCAGCAGGGCGGCTTCTGGCTTACCCTGGTGGCCTTCCATTTCGAGATGCTGTTGCAAGTCTCGCTGCTGGTGTTGCTGGTCCTGGCCCTGCCCGAGGAATTGCAGTGGCTGGATTGGGAGTCGCTGTTCTTCGAGCCCGGGCCGTTCGAGCTCTGGCTGCAGATCGGTGTCGATCTGCTCGGCATGTCGCTGATCGCCCCCTTCTACGTCAGCGCCGGCTTCGCCCTCTACCTGACCCGGCGCAGCGAGCTCGAGGCCTGGGACATCGAGATCGGCTTTCGGCGTCTGCGCGAGCGCTGTGCCCCGCGCGCGGCGGCCTGGCTTCTGCCCCTGCTCGGTCTCGGCCTGCTGGGGCTGCCGGCGCCCCCCGCCGCGGCCGTCGAGCCGGACCCGGAGCAGGCGCGGGCGCTGATTGCCGAGGTGCTGGCGCAACCCGACTTTGGCCGTAGCCAGACCAGCGGCTACTGGAAGTACATCGGCGACGAAGAAGAGGCGGAAGACGCGGCCGCCGACAGCGGTGTCTGGGACTGGCTGGAGGGCTTCGAGCAGGGCCTGGCCGAGGTGGCGGAGGTCCTGCTCTGGTGCGGGGCCGGCATCCTGCTCGGCTACCTGTTGTACCGCGGCGCCGGCGCGAGCGGCTGGCTGCAGCGCGGCCCCGGCCCGGCGCCGGCCCGCCCCCAGGTACCGGCGACCCTGTTCGGGCTCGAGTTGGAGGCCGACCGCTTGCCCGCCGACCCGGTGGCCGAGGCCCGGCGCCTGCTGGCCGCCGAGCGCCCCCGGGAGGCCCTGAGTCTGCTCTACCGCGGCAGCCTGGCGGCCCTGCTGGCACGGCGCCTGGAGATTCCGGCCAGCGCCACCGAGGGCGAGTGCCTGGCCCTGGTCACCGCCCAGCGCCCGGCGCCGGAGGCGGCCTTGTTCCGGCGCCTGACCCTGGCCTGGATCGGCCTCGCCTACGGCCACCGGCCTCCCGGCCGCGAGCCCCTGGAGGCCTTGTGCCGGGACTGGCCGGCGGTGTTCGGAGGCGCGCATGGGGATTGATGCCAAGCGATTGGCCTGGGGTTCGGCGCTGGTGCTGTTGCTGCTGGCACTGCTTGGTTGGGGCATCCACTGGTTTCTCGACAATCACCGCTGGGAGACCCTGGAGACCCGGGTCGGCGTTTCCGTCGAGGCCCGGCGCAACCCCTGGCTGGCCGCCGAGCGCTTTCTGCGGCGCCTGGACCGGAGCGTGGAAAGCCAGAGCGGGCGCCGCCTGCTGTTGCAGCCCCCCGCTGCCGGCGGGCTGCTGATCGTCAAGCGCCTGGGCCGCGCCTTGCCGGCGGAGCGGGAGCAGGCCCTGGTCGAATGGATCGGTGCCGGCGGTCATCTGGTGCTGGGGGTTGGAAATTCCAATGACGCCGGGGCCGCGGCCCTGCGCGAGCGCTTCGGCGTTGAGCTCGGCGTTGTGGATTGGGGCGAGCCGGAGGAGGGCGAGGACGAAGACTGCGGTTGCCTTGCCCGCTTCCACTATCCGGGCTATGCCGAGCCCCTGCAGGCGGAGTTCAGCCCGGACCGCTACCTGGCCGGTAGCGATCCGCCGCCGGACTGGTGGATCGACAACCCGAGCGGCGCGCAGTTGCTGCAACTGGCCGTGGGCCGGGGCCGCCTGACCCTGATCACCGAGACGGCATGGCTCGACAACGAGCGCATCGGCGAGCATAACCATGCCCTGCTGCTGGCCCTGTTGGTAGGGGATGCGGGCGCGGTCTGGCTGGTATACGGCGCCGACCAGCCCGGGGTGCCGGCCCTGCTCTGGGCCAAGGCCCCCTACCTGGTGCTCAGCGCCCTGCTGTTGACCGGGCTGCTGCTGTGGCGCCTGGGACGGCGCAGCGGCCCCCGGTTGGCGGCTCCACCGCCGGCCCGGCGCGACCTGCTGGAACACCTGCAGGCCGCTGCCCGTTATGCCTGGCGCCTGGACCGGGGCCAGGGCCTGCTGGCCGACTCGCGCCGGCGCCTGCTGCAGGATTGGCAGCGCCGCCACCCCCAGCTGGAGCGCTTGAAGCGAGCCGAGCGCAGTGCCTGGATCGCCGAACGCCGGGGGCTGGCGGCGACGGCGGTGGAGCGGGCCCTGTACGGACCGATCGACGACGAGGCCGAGCTGATCCGGGCCAGCGCCCTGCTGCGGCGGCTAATGGGCCGTGCTGCCGGGACCGGACTCGATCTGTTACCCTCGGCGCAGCGGCTGGGGCCGAGGCCGGACAAACAAAGGAGAAGGCATGGCAGAGCAAGCTGAACCGGTAACCGCAGCCGAGGCGATCGAGCGGGCCCAGGCCCTGGAGCGGGAGATCGGGCGCGCCCTGGTCGGCCAGCGGGCGGTGATTCGCGAACTGGTGGTGGCCCTGCTGGCGGCCGGGCACGTGCTGATCGAGGGCGTGCCCGGGGTCGGCAAGACCCTGCTCGGCCGGGCCCTGGCGGTGGCCATGGGCGGCAGCTTCAGCCGGGTCCAGTTCACCCCCGACCTGATGCCCAGCGACATCAGCGGCCACACCCTGTTCGACATGCGCTCCCAGAGCTTCCGGGTACGCAAGGGCCCGGTATTCTGCAATGTGCTGCTGGCCGACGAAATCAACCGTGCCCCGGCCAAGACCCAGTCCGCCCTGCTGGAGGCGATGCAGGAACAGCAGGTCACCATCGAGGGCCAGTCGTTCGCCCTCGGCGCGCCGTTCCTGGTGCTGGCGACCCAGAACCCGATCGAGCAGGAGGGCACTTACCCCTTGCCCCAGGCCCAGCTCGACCGCTTCCTGGTCAAGGTCCTGATCGACTACCCGAGCTTGGACGAAGAGCAGGCCATGGTGCGCGAGGTCACCAGGGGCGTGGTCGGCGACCGCCTCCGAGTCGACCAAGTGCGCCAATTGCTGGACCCGTCTCTGGTGACGGCGCTGCAACAGCAGGCCGCATCCCTGGAAGTGGACGAGCAGATCATCGCCTATGCGGTGCGTATCGTCCGCGCCGCCCGGGAGTGGAACGGCATCGACCTCGGGGCTGGCCCCCGGGGCAGTATCGCCCTGCTGCGGGCGGCCCGCGCCCACGCCCTGGTCCAGGCCCAGACCTTCGTCACTCCGGACGACGTCAAGGCGGTGGCACCGGCGGTGTTGCGCCACCGCATCAAGTTGAGCCCGGACCTGGAGATCGAGGGCTACCGCCCAGACGACGTTTTGGCCGATATCCTGGCCGAAGTCAACGCGCCGCGCCTGTGACCCCGGCCCCGCGCCTGCTGGGGTTGCTGGCGCTGCTGGCCGGGATTGGCCTGCTGGCCGCTTTCAGCCCCCCCCTGCACCGCGTCTGGCCGGCCCTGGCCGGGCTGGCGGCGGGTCTCGCCCTGCTCGATCTCTGGCTGCAGTTGCGGGCCCCGGCCCCGGGCATCGAGCGCCGGCTGCGCCACAGTGTCCCGCTTGGCGTCTGGTCGCCGGTGGAGCTGGTGCTGAGCAACCCGGGGGCGCGCCGGCTGCGGCTGCGGGTGCACGACCATCATCCCCCGGGTTGTGCCGTGGAGGGCCTGCCCCTGAGCCTGGAGCTGGCCCCTCGAGGCGGCGCCCGCAGCCGTTATCGGCTGCGTCCGGCGCGCCGCGGCGACGCCCGCTTCGCCGGCGCCGACCTGCTGGTAGGCTCTCCCTTCGGGCTCTGGGAGCGCAAGTACTTCACGCCCCTGGGCGAGACGGTCAAGGTGTTTCCCAACTTTCGCGAAGTCAGCCGCTTCGCCCTGCTGGCCAGCGAGCAACGCCTGGGACGGATCGGGGTGCGGCGCCAACGACGGCGCGGCGAGGGCAGCGAGTTTCACCAGTTGCGTGCCTATCGCCCTGGCGACAGCCTGCGCCAGATCGACTGGAAAGCCAGCTCTCGCTACCAGAAGCTGATCTCCCGCGAATACCAGAGCGAGCGCGACCAGCAGCTAGTGTTCCTGCTCGATTGCGGGCGCCGCATGCGCCATGCGGATGCCGCGGGAGAGCACCTGGACCAGACCCTCAATGCCCTGTTGCTGCTGGCCTACGTGGCGGCCCGCCAGGGCGATGCGGTGGGCCTGCTCGCCTTCGGTGGGGTGCAGCGTTGGCACCCACCGTGTAAGGGCGGGGACCCGGTGCGGCGCCTGCTGGAGCAGACCTACGACCTGCAGTCCAGCCTCGAGGCGGCTGACTACCTGGGTGCTGCCCGCGAACTGCTGTCGCGCCAGGAGCGGCGCGCCCTGGTACTGCTGCTGACGAATGCCCGTGACGAGGACCAGTCCGAGCTGCAGCAGGCGGTGGCGATGCTGGCGCGTCGGCACCTGGTGCTGGTGGCGGACCTGCGCGAGGCAGCCCTGGACGCGGTATTCGAGCAGCCGGTGCGCGACTTGGACAGCGCCCTACGCCTGCACGCGGTGCACGACTATCTGGAGCGCCGCAGCCGCAGCCACCAACGCCTGCGCCACCAGGGGGCCCTGACCCTGGATCTGCTACCGAGCCAGCTGCCGGCGGCCCTGGTCAACCAGTACTTCGAGATCAAGTCCTCCGGCCGGCTATGATCTCCGACTTTTAGGCGCAGGCTGACCAGAATAGACTTTCCCGGGCAGGCCGGCCGCCGGGCGGGACGGTGGGCTGTGGCTCAGCCGGCCGCCGCCAGGTCAGGGGCACTGCTCCTCGACATGGCTGACCACCGCCGGATCGGCGCAGGCGCTGCACGCGCTGGCGTAGGTGGCTTGGCTGCCGTCGGCCAGGCGGGCGCACACCGGCAGGTACACCAGGGCGCAGGCCTCCGGTCGGGGCTCGGTGCACTGGGTCGCTAGCGGGTCCTGGGACGGTGGGTTGCTGGCGCAGCCGGTCAGCATCAGGGTGGTGAGCCAGAGCGCGGCCGGGCGGGATATGAGAATTCGGATGGTCTTCATTGGGGGCTCCTTCGGGCTGGGTCTCGGCGCGCCAAAGTCTTCGGAAAATCGGGACCTGGCCGCCTGGGTTTTTGTCTCTCAAGATCGGGCTAAAACGTCTCCGTCCCGCCCAGAGTCTGTCGCAGGGTGCGTTCCAGCTGTTCGTCGGTGAATGGCTTGGGGATGCGCGCCCCCCGGCCGGGAAGGTCCACCCCTTCTAGCTCGTCGCCTTCATTGGCGGTGACAAATACGATGGGAATACCGAGGCGGCAATGGATCTCGCGTGCCGCCTCTACCCCACTCATGCGTCCCTGCAGGCGCACATCCATCAGCACCAGATCCGGACACTCGCGCTCCGCGGCGGCGATCGCCTGCTCGCCGCTCGCCACGCTGGAGGTTACCTGATAGCCCAGGCTCTCCAAGACGAAGCACTCGCTCATGGCGACCACCGCTTCGTCTTCCACCACCAGGATGCGGGCTTGGCTCAAGCTTGCTCCTCGATTCGGGGCCCTATTGAAAGTGGTCGGCAACTATTTCGCCCCCGGGCGCGGGGCGATGCCCGGTTTGCACTCTGTCCCCGGGCGGCCCGCAGGGGTTTTCGCCCAGGGTGGGGCGGCTTCTAGGCCCCATCCGGCCGGCGCCATTATTCGGCCCACAAGGCCGCCCGGTTATGCTTCCGCAACAGCGGGAGCCGCCAGGGTGATCGCAAATCGGGTCCCGGAGCCAGGCTCCCGCTCGATGCTACCCCCCAACTGGGCCACCAGCCCGCGCACCAGGCTCAGGCCAAGGGTGTTGGTGCGGTCCAGGTCGAGCTGCTCCGGCAGGCCGATGCCGTCGTCACTCACCTCGATCCGGATCATAGCATCATCGAGCCGCTGCGCGTGCACCCTGACCTGCCCCGGGCGGTGGTCGGGAAAGGCGTACTTGAGGGCATTGGTCAGCAGTTCGTTGAGCACCAATCCGCAGGGCATGGCGTTGTCGACGCTCAGTGTGATCGGTTCGCAGTTGACGACAAAACTCACACCGCGGGCCTCGGTGGCGTGCAGCTTTTGCAGGCCCTGGGTCAGGTCGAGAATGTAGGCCCCGAGATCTACTCGGGTCAGGTCGGCGGATTGGTAGAGCTTATTGTGCACCAAGGCCATGGCCTGAATCCGGCCCTGGGTGTCGGCGAGGGACTGGCGGGTCTCAGGATCGCCGCGGCGCCGGGATTCCAGGGTGAGCAGGCTGGAGACCACCTGCAGGTTGTTTTTTACCCGATGGTGGATTTCGCGCAGCAGCACCTCTTTCTCCTGCAGAGACGACTGCAGCCGCTGATTGGCCAGCCGGCGTTCGGTAACGTCCTCACCGGCGCTTAGGGTGCCGACGATTTGCCCCCGCTCGTCGTGCACTAGAGTATTGTGCCAGGCGACCCAACGGATGCCGCCGTCGCGGCATTGCACCCGGTGGTCCTCCACGTACTCGAGTTCCATGGTTTCTCCGGCCATTAGGCGGCGAAAGATTTCGCTCACCTGTGCCCGCTCCGGTTGCGGAATGCAGGTGGCGATCCAGTCCCGCCCCAGCAGTTCCTGCTCCCGGTAGCCGAGTACCCGGCAACCGGCTTGGTTGATCAGGCTGATTCGGTGGTGCCGGTCCAGCGCCAGGATCAGGGATCCGGCGATCGCCAGGTAGTGCTGGGCCCGGGCCTTCTCCCGCTGCAAGGCCTGCTCGGCGCGCCGACGCTCGGTGATGTCCACCAGGGTCACCGTCACCTGCAGGTCGCCATTCGGCTTGGTCGGCACCGGCACCGCGCTGGCCAGCACCCATAGGGTTTCTTCCGCGCCCCGGGG
>CBDUCL010000048.1:0-15924 GCA_965365625.1 uncultured Chromatiales bacterium
GATGATTGTATTGGGTATCTCCGGGGCGGTCAGCCACGATCCGTCGGCAGCCTTGTTTGTCGACGGCGAACTGGTGGCGGCGGCGGAAGAGGAGCGCTTTCTCCGAGACAAGCACGCCAAGGGCAAGTATCCCTACGAGGCGGCGCGTTTCTGCCTGGAGCACGCGGGGGTGCGCCCCGAGCAGGTGCAGGTGGTGGCCTTTCCCTATGCCCGGATCGGCCTTGGCAGCCCGGCGCGCTGGCACTATGCCTGGCGCCACTGGTATGCGCCGGACCGGGCCCTGGATGCCCTGTTCAACGGCAATCGCCGCTATCGGCGCAATATGGCGCGTCTGCAGCAGTTGGTGGACGACTTGGGGCTGGGCGGTGGCTCGGCCCGGCTAGTGGCGGTGGAGCACCATCTGGCCCACGCCAGCAGCTGTTATCACCTCAGCGGCTTCAAGGGGAAGACCGCGATCCTCGGCATCGACGGCAAGGGCGAGTATGCCACCACCTTCTTCGGTTACGGTGAAAACGGCCGTATCCACAAGCTCAAGGAGTTCTACGACCCGGACTCCCTGGGCGGGCTCTACGGCGCGCTCACCGAGTACCTGGGGTTCGAGATGCTGGACGGCGAGTTCAAGGTCATGGGTATGGCCCCCTACGGCGATCCGGAGCGTTTCGACCTGTCGCGGCTGATCGACTACGACGACCGCGGGTTTCGCATCAATACGCGACTGGTCAATGTGGTCGGGCTGCGCCGCTACAAGGAGGACGGCCAGGGTTACTACTTCAGCCCGGAACTGATCGACTGGCTGGGCCCCAAGCGCCAGGGCGACGAGATCGACGACCCTTATGTAGACTATGCGGCCGCCATTCAACGGTTGCTGGAGCGGGTCTCCCTGGGCCTGATCGACCACTATCTGGGGCCGATCCTGGGCGAGACGGGCAAGCTCTGCTTCGCCGGTGGAGTGGCCCTGAACGTCAAGCTCAACCAGCATATCGTCGCCCGCGACGACGTCCGTGAACTGTTCGTGCAGCCGGCGGCCAGTGACGCCGGAACCGCCATCGGTGCGGCCTCCTATGCGGCGCACCAGTTGGGCGAAGCGATCGCCCCGATGCAACACGCCTATCTCGGCCCCAGCTACAGCAACGAACAATGCATCCAGGCCTGCCGCGAGCACTCGGAGCGGCCGCGTTGGGAGCGCCTGGACGACGTGCCGGAACGCGGCGCCGAGCTGCTGGCCGCCGGCCACCCCCTGGCCTGGTTCCAGGGCCGCATGGAGTTTGGCCCGCGGGCCCTGGGCAACCGCAGCATTCTCGGCTCCCCGAATGCCCCAGGGATCGCCGACCGTATCAATGAGCAGATCAAGTACCGGGAGCGTTGGCGCCCGTTCTGCCCCAGCCTGCTCGACCGGGTGGCCGCCGACATCCTGCAGACGGAGCATCCGGCGCCCTATATGACCATTACCTTCCCGGTGGCCGAGCACTGGAAGGACCGGATTCCCGAGGTGGTGCACGAGGACGGCACCGCCCGGGCCCAGGTGGTGAGCCGCGACACCAATCCCCGCTACTATGCCTTGATCGAGGCCCTGGAAGGACATACCGGCAATGCGGTGGTGCTCAATACCTCGCTCAACCGGCGCGGCGAACCCATGGTCTGTTCCCCCACCGATGCCTTGAACATGTTCTTCGGCTCCGACCTGGAATACCTGATCATGGAAGATATCCTGGTCACCAAGGGGCAGGGATGAAGTTCCTGTCCCGCCTGCTGTGGAAGTCGGTCCCGCGCCGGGAACGCGACCAGCTGCTGTACCTGGTGCCGGACCAGGACCGTCAGGCCTTCGTCAAGGCGCTCACCGGGCGGTCTCTGTACCGGGCCTGCTTCGACCGCCAACGCTGCATCTTCGTGCACATCCCCAAGTGCGCCGGCAGCAGCCTGGCCGAAGGCCTGTTGGGGCAGCGTAATATCGGCCATATCCCCCTTTACTGGCACCAGCTGGCGGATCCGGAGCGGTTCGACGACTATTTCAAGTTCGCCTTCGTGCGCAACCCCTGGGACCGTCTGGTCTCGGCCTATCTCTATCTGCAGCGCGGCGGCGCCCCGCGCCGCGACCGGGGGTGGAGCCGGCTGGTGCAGCGCTTCCCGGATTTCGAGGCCTTCGTCCAGCACTGGTTGAGCCCCGAAAACGCCCGCCGCAGCCTGTTGTTCCTGCCCCAGCACGAGTTCGTCTGCGACCGCTTCGGCCTGCCAGGGGTGGACTTCATCGGCCGTTTCGAGAACCTGGCCGAGGACTTTGCCAGCGTGGCCGCCTGCCTGGCCATGCCGGCGCGCCTGCCCGAGGTAAACCGCAGTCCGGAGCGGCAGCCCTATCAGGAATACTACACCCAAGCCAGCCGGGAACTGGTGGCCCAGGTCTACGCCCGGGACCTCCAGTGGTTCGGCTATCGGTTTGAGGGCGGCTGGACCCCCACCCCCTGGCTGCCGGAGTCCGGGCGCCCGGCCATCGGCAAGGCCCCGGACTGATGGCGCCGGGGCGCATCCGGGTATTGCAGATCATGCACGGCCCGGCCGCCCCCTTCGGCGAGTTGGCCCGGCTCTACGCCGGCGCCTTCGACCCGGAGCGTTACGAGCTGCTCACCCTGTTTCTCACCGGCGCTCCGGATCCCGAGCTGGCCGGGCGCTTTCCCGGCCGGGTTCGGTTTCTCGAATTGCCTGGTCGGCGCCTGCGTGGCCTCAAGCTGGGACTGATTCGCTACCTGCTGCGGGTGCACCGGGAGTTTCCCTTCAGGCTGGTGATCGCCCACCGCTACAAGGCCCTCTACAGTGCTTTGCTGGCCAGCCTCCGGTTGCCTCCGGTGCGGGTGATCGGCGTCGCCCATGCCTTCGGCGTGTTGGAACGCGGCGCGCGCCGGGCCCTGCTGTGGTTGCTGCGGAGCCGAGTTTATCTGCTCGGGGTATCCCGGGCAGTGGCCGAGGACCTGCAGCGGGGGGCCCCCTTTCTCGGCCCGGAGCGGGTGGCGGCGCTGCCCAATGGACTTGACCTCGAGGCCCTGCTGGCGGCCCAGGTTCCGCCCCAGCAGGCGCGCGCCGAGCTGGGCCTGGAGGAGGCTAGCTTCGTCTTTGCCAGCATCGGGCGCTACCACCCGGACAAGGACCAGGCCGGTATGCTGCGGGCCTTCGCCCGCGCCGCCCCGGAGATGCCGGGGGCGCAGCTGCTGTTGATCGGCGCCGGCCGGCTGCGCCCGGCCCTGGAGGCCCAGGTGCGGGACCTCGGACTCGAGGGGAGGGCCCGGCTAGTGGGTCCGATCCCAGGGGCTGCCCGCCTGCTGCCCGGCTGCGATGTCTATTGCTCCAGCTCCGACCGCGAACCCTTCGGCCTGGTGCTGACCGAGGCCATGGCGGCCCGCTTGCCGGTGATTTCCAGTGATTGCGGCGGGGCGCCGGAGGTGTTGGGGGCGCGGGGGCGCTACTTTCGCCGCGGCGACGACGCGGCCCTGGCCGCCCAGATGCTGGCCCTCTATCGGATGCCCGCGGCCGAGCGCCTGGAGCTGGGGGAGGCCCTGTTCCAGCGCCTGGCGCAGGAGTTCACCCCGGAGGCCTTTCGGCACCGCCTGCTGGGGCTACCGATGATTGCCGATTGGGTGGGCCGAAGCGACGCCGGTTGACCGTTGATTGCTGCGAGCTAGTCTGCGGCCTGCGAGTCTTGCTTGGGCCCGGACTCGGGGCGTATCCGGCGCTTGCCGCTGGGCGGGCCGTCCAGGTCGATGCGGTAGATGCGGATGCCGTCGCCACGGCGGTTTTCGAATTCCGCCACTTGGGTCAGCCCGCCCAGCTTCAGCAGTTTGTTCCAAGCCTGCGGGAACTCGCCGCGCTTCTTTTCCACCGCCGCATAGTCGTACTTGTAGAGCGGGATGTGCGGCGGCAGCCGGTATTGCCTGCGATCGGTCCAGGTAATGCCCTGGCCGCTGTAATAGTGCACCAGCGAGGAATTGGTGTAGACCTTTTGATCCGCCGGAACCTGCTCCCGCAGCCAGAGCCCCGCCTCCTTGATGTAGGTCTTGGGCGGCGAGGTGACGATAATGCCGTCGAGCAGGGTGGCCAGCAGACCCAGGGCAATGAGCGGAAACACCCACTTGCGTCGCCAGGGGGCCTGGGCCAATTCGCGCCAGCGGTCGTGTGCCGCCGCCAGCACGAAGGGAACCACTGGCAGCAGGGTCAGGGCCAGGGGTACGACGTAGCGCGACGACAGATAGAAGCTGTCGACCACGAAGGCCAGGATCAGGCTGAGGTTGATCAGAAACAATCCGGCCAGAGTTTGCAGCGCAAGCGGCGAAAAGTGCAGCCGGTAGCGGAAGCGGCGGAACATCGGCAGCAGCCAATACAAGGGGGTGATGACCTTGGCCGCCTTGATGACGACGATGGTCACCAGGCCGCCGATCAGCACGGTCAGGGCCGATTTGCCAGCGTAGTGGGCATAGGGGCCGGTGGTAAGGTCGAACACCCGGGAGCGCATAAGGTCGGCCTTGTGTTCCAGTCCGCTCGAGAGCTCGACCCAGAACTGCTCCAGGCGTTGGACCGGCTCCAGCAGGCGGCCGCTGTAGTTGGCGATCTCCGGATCCAGGGTGACGATCAGGGCCAGGGCCGCTGCCAGCCCGATGACCAGGGCGTTGGCCTGCAGAAAAACCAGCGTGCGCCGGCGCCAGGACCAGCTCCCTTGCAGCCAGAGCACCCAGGGCAGGGCCAGCAGGGCCGCGAACCCCTCGATCCGGAACAGGGTGGCGGTCAACGCACTCAGAGACCAGGCCAGCGCGCGCCCGAGGCTGGGCCTGGCACCGAAGCGCAGAAACAGCAGCAGGGAGGTGACGACGAAGGCCCAATAGCCGATGTCGCGGATCACCTCGGCGCGCTTCTCATTGACATAGGGCAGGCTGAGAATGACGAAGGCGGCGAACCAGATGGTCTTGCGGTCGCCGCCCAGTTCCTCCACCAGGGCGACGAAGGTATAGGCCAGCAAGGCGGCGAACAGCAGGTTGAGGGCCAGCGCGGCCGCCTCCGGGTGCAAGCCGGTGGCTTGGCTAAGCAGGGCCATCAGGGCGGAAAAAAAGGGCCATTGGTAGAGCTGGTAGGCGCCCCGCCAGTCTCCCTCGATAAGGCGCTGGGCGGTGTCTACGTAGAGAGCCCCGTCCGGATTGATCTTGTCATTGATTAGGATGAACCAGAGCGACAGCAGGACGCTGGCGGCCACCGCCAACCAGCGGATCAGCGCGGGTTTTACCTGGCCCAGCCCCTTGTCGCCTGTCGGAACGTCTAGGGAGGCTGCGGTAGGCGGCCGAATCACTCCGAATGCCCCGGGTTCGCCGGGCGGGCGACCGATTGGCTGCGAAACGAAGAAACGGCTACTGGCTTCAAGGGAACGACCGCTAATGGACTGGGGAGAATATAGTACAATAGCGGGTTTGGGGGCGTATACCCGCCCGTGAGTGGGCCGAATCCATGCATGCTTTGAGCTGGGCCTTGCTGATGTTCGCGTTCCTGGCTGCTGCCGGGATGACCCGCTATTGCCTGGGATCGAATTCCCCCTGCTATCTGCTTGACCACCCCAACCGGCGTTCTCTGCATCAACTGCCTACCCCGCGCAGCGGCGGCATGGCGTTCCTGCTCAGCCTGACCCTGGCGGCGGTGCCCTGGTCCCTGCTCCAGGCCCCGCCGGAGAACGGCGCCTGGTTGTTGGCGGCGGCCGTTCTGCTGGCGGCGGTTGGATTGCGCGATGACCTGGGACACTTGGCTGTGGGCTACCGGCTGCTGGCCCAGGGGTTGGCCGCAGGGCTGGTGCTGACCGCGGGCCTGACGCTGCAGCGCCTGGCGCTGCCGGGCTGGGAGCTGGCGCTGCCGCCCGCGGTGGACCTGGTGTTGAGCCTGCTGTTTATCGTCTGGATGATCAACCTCTACAACTTTATGGACGGCATGGACGGACTGGCCGGCGGTATGGCCGTGTTCGGTTTCGGCGGCCTGGCCCTGTTGGCGCCGGGGATTGGCTGGTTTGCCGGCTTCCAGGTTCTGGTGGCGGCGGCGGTGGCCGGCTTCCTGGTCTGGAACCTGCCGCCGGCGCGCGTTTTCATGGGGGATCTGGGGTCTTCTCTGCTCGGCTTTTTCGCCGCCCTCGGACTATTGCATGCCCACGGCGAGGGCTGGCTGCCGATCTGGGCCGGGCTGCTGCTGTTTTCGCCCTTCGTCTACGACGCCAGCTTCACCCTGTTGCGCCGCCTGCTGCGCGGCGAGCGGGTATGGGAGGCGCACCGCAGCCATCATTACCAGCGCCTGGTGCTTGCCGGCTGGAGCCCGACCCGGGTGTTGCTGGCCGCCTATCTGCTGATGGCGGCCTGCCTGGTGTCCGTCTGGCGATTTCCCGGGCTGGGAACCGTCGCCCAGTGGGCCCTTCTGGGGGGCTGGCTATTGCTGTACCTGGGTATCAGCCTGGGCACCGAGCGGCTGGCCCGGGCGCGGCCGGAGGCGGCGGCTTGAAGAACCTGCTGAAACGGGCCTTCAGCCCGGGGGTGGCCTTTGTCCACGATCTGATGATGGTGCCCCTGGCTTGGCTGGCGGCCTACTGGTTCCGCTTCAACCTGTACCAGATTCCCGAGCCGATGCTGAAGTACGCCCTTTGGGATCTGCTGCTGGTGGTGCCGGTACAAGTGGCGGTGTTCCGTCTGTTCGGGCTCTACCGCGGGGTCTGGCGTTTTGCCTCGTTGCCGGACCTGGCACGTATCGTAAAGGCGGTTGCCGTGGGCCTGGCGCTGAGTATGGCCCTGGTGTTCGCGGTGACGCGCCTGGAGGGGGTGCCGCGCTCGGTGCCGCTGCTCTATGGCCTGTTTCTGATTGCCCTGCTTAGCACCCCGCGCCTGATCTACCGCTGGCTCAAGGATCACCGCTTTCGCCTCGCCACCGGCCAACGGGTGCTGCTGGTGGGGGCCGGCCAGGCCGGCGAGATGCTGGTGCGGGACTTCTTCCGCAATGGTGCCGGCGGCTTCCAACCGATCGCCTTTGTCGACGACGACAGCCGCAAGTGGGGGCGCGAGATCCATGGCGTGCGGGTGGTGGGGGGCAGTGAACGCATCCCGGATCTGGTGGCGGATCTGGAAATCGAAGTGGTGGTGCTGGCGGTGCCCTCCGCCGACGGCGAAGCGCTGCGCCGGCTGGTGCGGCTGATCGAGTCGGCGGGGGTTCCCTTTCGCACCGTGCCGCGGTTGGAGGCCCTGATGTCGGGCCAGGTCAGCATCCAGCAACTCCGTGAGGTCTCGATCGAGGATCTGCTGGGCCGGGCCCCGGTGTCCCTGGATTGGGCCGGGATTCGGGCAGGTCTCAAGGACAAGGTCATCCTGGTCACCGGGGCCGGCGGTTCCATTGGCGCCGAATTGTGCCGGCAGATCGCGCAAGTCGAGCCCCGCGCCCTGATATTGTTGGAGAGCAGCGAGTTCAACCTGTACAGCATCGAGCTGGAACTGCGGCGCCGGTTTCCCGCCCTGACCCTGCTCACCCATCTCTGCGACGTACGCGACCGGCCCGCGGTGGAGCGCGCCTTCAGTTTGCAACGGCCAGATGTGGTGTTTCATGCCGCGGCCTACAAACAGGTGCCGATGCTGGAGTCCCAGGAGCGCGAAGCGGTGTTCAACAATGTGCTAGGTACCCGCACCGTGGCCCAGGCCGCGGACCGTTTCGGCTGTTCGGAATTTGTGCTCATCTCCACCGACAAGGCGGTCAACCCGGCCAATATCATGGGCGCCAGCAAGCGGGTGGCCGAGATCTACTGCCAGAACTTCAATCGCTATTCGGAGACTCGCTTCATCACTGTGCGCTTTGGCAACGTGCTCGGCTCTGCCGGCAGCGTGGTTCCCGTGTTCCGGAGCCAGATTGCCGAGGGCGGGCCGGTCACCGTCACCCATCCTGACATCGAGCGTTACTTTATGACCATCCCCGAGGCCTGCCAGCTGATCATGCAGTCCGCGGTGCTCGGCAGCGGCGGCGAGATCTTCGTGCTCGACATGGAACAGCCGGTACGCATCCGCTACCTGGCCGAGCAGATGATCCTGCTCTCGGGCAAGACCCCGGGCCAAGACATCGAGATCGTCTATACCGGGCTGCGCCCGGGAGAGAAGCTCACCGAAGAGTTGTTCCACGACCGCGAGCAGTTGGCCCCGACTGGGTACGACAAGATTCTGCTGGCCCGCCACCGGCCGGTGGACTGGGCCCAGCTTAACCGGGAGATCGAACGCCTGCAGCGCCATTGCGACGACTACGACATCGCCGCCCTGCGCTCGGGCCTGCGCTGGTTTGTGCCGGAGTACGTGCCGGACAACGGCGCCTCGGCAGTCGCTGTGGGGGGCAACTGAGCGCCTTCGGCTGCCCCGATCCGAGCCCGCGCCGGCCTCTGCCATGGCGATCGAATTCAGCGTCATTATCGTCAATTGGAATGCCCGCGCGCATCTGGCGCGCTGCCTGCAAGCCCTGGCTCGGCAGGTCCACCCCCCCCTCGAGGTGCTGCTGGTGGACAATGCCAGCAGCGACGACTCGGTGGCCTTTGTGCGTCGCGATTACCCCCAGGTACGTCTGCTGCCCCAGGGGCGCAACCTGGGCTTTGCCGCTGGCAACAACCTGGCGGCAAGCCAGGCCCGGGGCGAGTGGCTGGCGTTGTTGAACCCCGATGCCTTTCCCGAACCGGACTGGCTGGCCGGTTACGCCGCGGCCATTCGCGAGCACCCGGAGTGCGGCTGCTTCACCGGTCGGCTGCTGGATGCGGCGGACCCGGGGCGCATGGACGGCAGCGGCGACCTCTACCACGTCAGCGGCCTGTCCTGGCGCCGTGACCATGGCCAACCGGTGTCGGCAGTCCGGCGTCCGCCAGGCCCGGTGTTCTCCGCCTGCGGCGCCTCTGCGGTTTATCGGCGCGGGTTGTTCCTGGAGCTCGGGGGCTTCGACGAGGACTTCTTTTGCTACATGGAGGACGTAGACCTGGGCTTTCGCCTGCGCCTGGCCGGTGAGACCTGCCGCTATGTGCCAGCAGCCACAGCCCTGCACCTGGGATCCGGCACCACCGCCCGGCGCAGCGACTTCTCGGTATTCCAGGGCCACCGCAACCTGGTCTGGGTGTATTTCAAAGACATGCCCGGGGCCCTGTTTTGGCTCTATCTGCCGCTGCACCTGCTGCTCAATCTGGTCAGCATTCCCTGGTTGGCTTGGCGTGGTCAGGGACGGGTCGTGCTGCGTGCCAAGTGGGCCGCTCTGCGCGGGCTGCCCCGGGTCTGGGGCCGGCGCGCCGAGGTCCAGCGCGGGCGCCGTGCCAGCGCGCGCGCCATCCGCCGCGCCCTGCTGGGAGGCATCCCTTGGAATCGCTGACCCCGGCCCTGGCGGACCGGGTGTGCGCGGTGTTGGTCAGCTACCGGACCGGACCGGTCCTGTTCGATGTCCTGGACGCGTTGCTCGGCCAGCCGGAGACGGCCCAGGTGGTGCTGGTGGACAACGGCAATCCGGCCCCGGTGCGGGCCGAACTGGCCGCCCTTGCCTCGGCCGAGCCGCGCCTAGAACTGGTGCAGGGGCAGGGCAACGTGGGGTTCGCCGCTGCCTGCAACCTGGGCGTCGCCCGCGCCCGGGAGCCGCTGTTGCTCCTGCTCAATCCAGACTGCCTGCTGCCGCCGGCCGCTCTCGGCGGGCTGCTGGAGCAGGCCCGGGGTCTACCGGAACCCTGGCTGCTGGGGCCTCGCCTGCTGAATCCGGATGGCACCGAGCAGGCCGGCAGCCGGCGCCGGCTGCTGACCCCCGGGCTGGCGGTGGTGGAGGGGCTGGGCTTATACCGGCTGTTTCCCCGCCTGCGCCGCTTCAATCTGCATCGGGAACCTCTGCCGGCGCAGACCGTTTCGATGCCGGTTGTCAGCGGCGCCTGCATGCTGCTGCCGCTTGCCGCCTATCGCCGGCTTGGGGGCATGGACGAGGGCTATTTTCTGCACCTGGAGGACGTGGACTTCTGCCTGCGTTTCGGCGCCGCGGGCGGCGGCGTCTACTTTTGCCCGAAGCCGGCGGTGACCCACCTGAAAAGCACCAGCGACGCCAGCCCGCTACGGGTGGAGTGGCACAAGACCCGGGGCTTCTTGCGTTATTTCCACCGCCATTTCCGCGGCCGTTATCCGCCGGGGGTCTTGCCCCTGGTCGATCTGCTGATCCTGCTGCGCTACCTGTCGCTGGCGGGCCTGAAGGGTCTCGGCCGGCTGCTACCGCCCTGGGGTGTCCGCGACCCCGCAGGCTGAATATCTAGGCGCCTCGGCAGCATGCTAGAATGCGGGTAATCCGGACCCAGCGGCCAGACCCCGCGCCCGCAATTCACCCCAACGAGCATGGAATCGATAGAGTCCTCCCAGCCCAAGCAACCGCTGCAGCCGCCGTCGTCGGGCCCGACTACCCTGGCCGAGGGTGTGCCGGAGCAAGTGCAGGCCTATCTCACCGAGCGCGGCCAGCTGGGTGCCGGCGACTTGGAGCGGGTGCGTCGCCTGGGGGGCGAGAGCGGTGAGCGCTGGGCCAATCTGCTGATCCGCCTGGGGTTGGTCTCCGAGCGCGACCTGGCGCAGGCCTTTTCCGAGGTCACCGGCCTGCCCCTGATGGCCGGCGACGACTACCCGGAGACCCCCGAGTTGGAGCGGTTGCTGCCGATGCGCTTCATGCGCGAGGCCCATCTGGTACCCCTGTTTGTGGAGGACCAGCATTTGGTGCTGGCGATGGCCGATCCCTCCGACGGTTTTAGCCGCGATGCTGCCGCCATGGCCCTGGGTCAGCCGCTGGCCCTGCGGGTGGGTCTGCCGACCGAGATCGATGCCGCCGTCGAGCGCCTGTACGGCGAGGGCCGCAGCGCCATGGGCGAGATCGTCGAGAATCTCGGCGATGGCCCGGCAGGGGGCGAGGAGGACATCGAGCACCTGCGCGACATGGCCAGCGAGGCGCCGGTGATCCGCCTGGTGAATCTGATCGTCCAGCGGGCGGTGCAGTCCCGGGCCTCGGATATTCACATCGAGCCCTTCGAGGGCCAGCTTAAGGTGCGCTACCGGGTCGACGGTGTGCTGCAGGAGGTGGAGTCGCCGCCTTCGAGCTCTACCGCGGCGGTGATTTCGCGTATCAAGATCATGGCCAATCTGAACATCGCCGAACGCCGCCTGCCTCAGGACGGGCGCATCCCACTGCGGGTCCAGGGCAAGGAGTTCGACCTGCGCGTGTCCACCGTGCCCACCCTGTATGGTGAGAGCGTGGTGATCCGCCTGCTGGACAAGGCGGGGGTCAAGTTCGATTTCGCCGCTCTCGGTTTCGACGGCCCGCCGCTGGAGCGGTTGAAGGAGATCCTGGATATGCCCAACGGCATCATCCTGGTGACCGGACCAACCGGCAGCGGCAAGAGCACCACCCTCTATACCGCCCTGTTCCGGCTCAATACCCCGGAGCGCAAGATCATCACCGTGGAGGACCCGGTGGAGTACCAGCTAGCCGGGGTCAATCAGATCCAGGTCAAGCCCCAGGTTGGGCTGACGTTCGCCGGCGCCCTGCGCGCCATCGTGCGTCAGGACCCGGACGTAATCATGGTCGGCGAGATGCGTGACCTGGAGACTGCCCGCATTGCGGTGCAATCGGCGCTGACCGGCCACCTGGTGCTGTCCACCCTGCACACCAACGACGCCGCCGGCGGCGTGGCGCGGCTACTCGACATGGGGGTGGAGGACTATCTGATCACCTCCACCGTCAACGGTATCCTGGCCCAACGCCTGGTGCGCCGGCTGTGTCAGCACTGCCGTGAGCCCTATACGGCGCTGCCGGAGATGGTCGAGGAGTTGCAGCTGGCCCGCTATGCCCCGCCTGGCGGGGAGATCCGGCTCTATCACCCGGCGGGCTGCCGGGAATGCGGCGGCAGCGGCTACTACGGTCGGTTGTCGGTGACCGAGGTGCTGGTGATGAGCGAGCAGATCCGGCGCCTGGTAATGAAACACGCCGGCGCCAGCGACATCCAGCGTGCGGCGGTCGAAGAGGGCATGGATACCATGTATCAGGATGGCCTGCGCAAGGCCTTGACCGGGTTGACCACGATCGAAGAGATCCTGCGGGTCACCGAGGAAGATTGATCCGATGGCGCTGTTCGAGTACAAGGCGGTCAACGTCGGCGGCGAGGTGAGCGAGGGCGAGCTGGAGGCCGCCGACGAGGCCAGCCTGGTGCGTCAGCTGCAGGCGGACGGCCTGATCCCGGTGCGGGTGAGCCCGGTCAAGGGCGGGCTCAAGCTGAGCCTGAAACCGGCCCGCAAGTCCGGCGCTCAGATCAGCCAGAAGCAGATCACCCTGCTGACCCGGGAACTGGCCAGCCTGCTGGAATCGGGCCTGACCCTGGACCGTTCGCTGCAGATCCTCCTCGATCTCACCAACGAGCCCCCGCTGCACCACCTGCTGAGCAGCCTGCAGGACAAGATGCGCGGCGGGGCCACCTTCTCCACCGCCCTGGAGGAGCAGGGGAACTTGTTCTCCCGTCTGTACATCAATATGGTGCGGGCCGGCGAAGCGGGGGGCGCCATGCAGGCGGTGATGCAGCGTCTGGCCGACTACCTGGATCGCTCGGCGGAGCTGCGCGAGAGCATCAAGTCGGCGCTCATCTACCCGCTGATTCTGGTGGCGGTGGCGGGCCTGTCGGTGGCCCTGCTGCTGGTGTTCGTGGTGCCCCAGTTCGCCCAGATGTTCGAGGACATGGGCAAGGCTCTGCCGCTCCCGACCCAGATCGTGATCGGCGCCGGCAACCTGCTGAGCGGCTACTGGTGGCTGCTGCTGGGGCTCGGCTACGGCGGCTACCAGTTGTTTCGCCAGCGCCTGCGCCAGCCCGAGGTGCGCCAGGCCTGGGACCGCCGGCTGCTGGCCATGCCTTTGGCGGGGGAGTTGATCATCAAGGTGGAAACCGCCCGCTTCAGCCGCACCCTGTCCACCCTGGTGGAGAACGGGGTGTCGCTGCTGAAGGCCCTGAGCCTGGTCAAGGACGTGATCTCCAATCGCATTATCGCCGAGGCGGTGGAGGCGGCGGCGGACCAGCTCAGCCACGGCAAGAGCCTGTCCGAGCCGCTGCTGGAACAAGGGGTATTTCCCCGGCTAGCGTTGCAGATGATGAGGGTGGGCGAGGAGTCGGGCCAGCTCGAGACGATGCTCGGCAAGGTCGCCGATATGTACGACCAGGAGGTGCGCGCCACCGTACAACGCATGCTGGCGCTGTTGGAACCGCTGCTCATCGTCGGCCTCGGGGTGGTGGTGGCGGGTATCATCATGTCCATCCTGGTGGCTATCATGAGTGTCAACCAGTTGGCAATTTAATCGTTGATTTAGGAGCAGGAAGACGGCTTATGAAACGAGCGCAGAACGAACATTCCAAGGCCCGCGGCTTCACCCTGATCGAGCTGCTGGTGGTGCTGGTGATCCTGGGCCTGCTGGCGGGCTTGGTGGGGCCCCAGGTGATGAAGTACCTGGGGGACTCCAAGACCAAGACCGCCAAGCTGCAGATCGATAACATCTCCGGGGCGCTAGATTTGTACCGGCTGGAGGTGGGGCGTTATCCCAACAATCAGGAGGGCCTGGAGGCCCTGGTCTCCGAACCCTCCGGCGTACCCAACTGGAACGGACCTTACCTAAAAAAGGCTTTACCCAAGGACCCCTGGGGTTATGACTACCAGTACAAGTACCCGGGTGAAAACGGCGAATTCGATCTGTATTCCTTGGGCGCGGACAATAGCCAGGGCGGCGACGGCGAGGCCCGGGATGTGGTCAGCTGGGAATGATCCCCGGGCCGGCGGCTTCACCCTGATCGAGTTGATGGTGGTGTTGGTCATTGCCGGCCTGCTGCTCACGGTGCTGCCGCCCCTGTTCTCCGCCGCCTTGCCAGGGGTGCAGCTCAAGGGTGCGGCGCGCGAGGTCGCCTCGGCCCTGCGTTTTGCCCGCGACCGTGCCGTTACCCGCCAGCAGGAGTCGACCCTGACCCTGGACCTGGAGAGCCGGGAGTACCGGGTCAGCGGGCGTGAGCGCCCCTATTCGCTGCCCTCCGGGTTGGACGTGGAGTTGTTCACCGTACGCTCGGAGCAGAGCGACGAGGATACCGGGGCCATCCGCTTCTTCCCCGACGGCAGTTCCACCGGCGGTCGGGTTACCCTGATGGTCGGTGAGCGCAGCTATGCGGTGGACGTGGACTGGCTCACCGGCCGGGTGCGGGTGCTGCAGTAGCATGCCCCGGGGCCGCCGCCAAGCCGGCTTCTCTCTGCTGGAGATCCTGGTCGCTTTCTCCATTCTGGCGTTGTCGCTCGGGGTGTTGCTGAACATCTTTTCCACCGCCATGCGCGGGGTCGGCTTGGGGGCGGAGTATTCCAAGGCGGCGTCGCTGTTGGATGCGCGTCTGGCCGCGCTGGGCAGCGAGATCCCGGTGGAGACCGGCAGCCTGTCCGGCAGCGAGGGCGACCGCGAGGGCCAGGAGTACCGCTGGCAGATCACGCTCAGCCCCTTTGGCGAGATCGACGAGTTCCAGGCCCTGGGCGAGCTGGAGCTGTTCCAGGTCGATGTCGAGGTGACCTGGGAAGCCGGCGGTGGCGAGCGCCGGATCGCCGTCAGCACCCTGCGCCTGGCCTCCGGCGAGGGACTCTGAGGATGGCGCCAGTGCGGAGCCGCGGGTGCCCCCAGCGCGGTTTCACCCTGGTCGAGCTGCTGATCGCCATTGCGCTGACCGGCCTGATCCTGGTGATCCTGTTTTCGGGTTTCCGCATTGCCAGCCGCAGCTGGGACGCCGTAGAGCTGCGCTCGGCCCGCAACGCAGAACTACGCCTGGTGCGCGGCTTTATCCAGCGCAGCCTGCGCCAGCTGCGAGGGGTCAGCTACGATTCGCCGGACGGCTCGCGCCAGCTGTTCAGCGGCGACCGGCAGTCCATCGAGTTCGTGACTCCGATGACCGGTTACCTGGGCCTGGGCGGGCTCTATATCCTGCGCCTGGAATACTTGGATAACCGTTCCGGCGGGCAGCTGGTGATGACCCGCTGGCTCTATCACCCGGACATCTTGGAGGGGGTGGATGCGGTGCCCGAGTGGGAGGCGCTGCATGAGACCAGCGGCGGATTCCGCGACTATCTGGAGCGCAGCGAGGGCGAGACGCGGGAGGTGTTCAGCCAGCAGATTCTGCTGGAGTCTCTGGATGCGGTGGAGTTCGGCTATTTCGGCACCCCTTCGGATCGCTCCAGCGACCCGGAATGGCAGGACGAGTGGGACGACGCTCAGGCGCTGCCCCGGTTGGTGCGGGTCAGTATCCGAGACGACTCAGGCTGGTGGCCTGACATCCTGGCCGACCTCAGTAGCGCCCAGGACCTCGCGGCCGGCGTGACCTTCGGGGGACGGCGCTGACATGGCTGGCGACGCGAAGCGCCAGGCCGGGATCGCCTTGGTGGTGGTGATGTGGGCCCTGTTGCTGCTGGCGACCATCGCCGCCGCGGTAACCGCAGTGCACCGCACCGAAACCGCCCTCAGCGGCAACCTGGTCGATCAGGTTCGCGGGCGGGCCCTGGCCGAGGCCGGGGTCTATTACGCGATCAGCCGCCTGTTGAGCGACGGCACGCTGCCGGAATCGGAGCGCTTTCCGGTCGATGGCAGCCTGCAGCGCTGGTCCTTCAACGGGCTGGAACTGCGGATATCGGTGTCGGGCGAGAGCGGGCGGGTGGACCTGAACGCGGCCCAGCCGGAGCTGCTCAAGCGTCTGCTGGAGGCCGCCGGTACCGACCCTGATCAGGTCGATGCCTTGACCGGCGCGATCCTGGACTGGCGGGATACCAATTCCGATACCCAAGCCAACGGGGCGGAAGACCCGGATTATCGGTCTGCGGGGATGCTCTATTTCGCCAAGGATCAGCCATTTTTCAT
>CBDUCL010000049.1:0-15779 GCA_965365625.1 uncultured Chromatiales bacterium
GAAACACCGTGACCGCAGGGGGGACCCGCCAAGTCCTCAGTCCTCAGTCCTCAGTCCTCAGTCTTCGGAAGCCTACCCCCCGTTCAAAGCCAACGAGGACCGGCCTCACTCCCGCGCCATACTATCGAAGCGATCGCGCAGCTGGGCCAGGACACCGCGGTCGGTGACCACCTCAAAGAAGCGCCGCCCCCGTTGCTCCACGGTGCTAAAGTCATTGCCGATCCAGATCCGGATCGGAGCTTGGCGAATGGCCAGCAGGTGCATATTGCCGTTGCGGTCCGGGTAGCGCCCGACGTGGAAATTTTGCGGCTCCTCGCCATCGCTGCCTGGCAACTGCAGCTGTTTAAGCGCCAGCTCCAACCTCAGCTTAAAGAATGCCGGAGCCTCCAGCTCGATGCCCCCCACGTTGTAGCGCAGAAGCTTCTCGCCGCCATCGGAACCGCCCTCTAGGGCAGCCACCAGCTCAACCCCGCGGCCACCGCGCATCTCGTGGAGGAGACTGTTGCGCAGCTCCGGAGCGCAGGACGACAAGCGGTCGGCGCGGTTGATGGCGGGCGAGATCATGATCTGATGCTCACCGTCGTACAGAAACATGGGGGCCCCGTCGGAGAAGGCGATGCCGATCCCGACCTCGAGTTCCGGCAGCTGATGGCGGCGATTCTGAGCGTTCTGAGCCTCGATAACCTCCAGGATCTTGCGCGCCAGGCCGCAGGCATGGGCCACGCTGAGCCAGCGATAGGATACGTCTTCGTGCTCGTAGAAAGTGAGGATGATGGCGTCACCCTCGACGAACACCTTGCGCGCCCGGAACTCCTCGATCAGCGCATTGATGGGCCCGAAAAAATTGAGGCTGAAATAGGATGCCGGGTTCAGGTTCTTTTCCACCAGGCTGGCGGTTATTTCGGTGGACCCCCGCAGGTCCGCTTTGATCACCACATGGTTGCGGATGAGCTCCCGCTTGGGGGCATTCTCGGAGGAGGCGCCGAATTCGTGCAGGCTGCCGTTGGCACGGGAGAGCTGGATCTCCTCCTCGCCGGTCACGAGTCGAATCCGATCCATGGCCCGATGCGCTACCAAGGCGTGCTTGAGGTCGCGGCGCATGCGCACGAAATCTCGAAAATACCGCTGCACCCGACCCTGCTGCTCCAACTTTGGCAGGCGCTCAATGCGCTTGAATTCGCCCTTGAGCCGCTTCGTCAGGGTGGGCACTTCTTCGCCGAATTGCAGGCCGCGCAAGCGCTGCTGGAGACGAGCGACTGTGGTCGTACCAGCCAGGTAGCGCAGAATGTCCCGCGGCGGCACCTTGCCGAGCAGGGCCTTGTGCACCCGCGGGGTCTCGTAAGCGGCCAGGATCGGGCGCCACAGGCCGGCACGCCGACAGCTCTGCAGCAGCGCCTGGACCTGGCGTTGCTGGAAGCCCGCCCAGCGTTTTTCCTCCTCCGTCTGCTCCTGGGCCTTGGCGCTGGAGTGACGCTCGGATTCCGCCGGCCCGCCGGGCCCGGATGCGGAGGTCTGAAAGAACAGCCGGTCGAGATTCTCGGGGACGTCCAACCAGCAATACTTCGGCTCCCCAAATTCCTCTTCCTGCAGGCAGCCGGCGAGCCGGCGCTCTACCTCCAGATAGCCCGGCAGCCCGCCCTGGTCGACACGGTCGGTGACGCCGAAGCTCGAATCCTCGCCCGATCTATCGCCGGCCGGCGGTCTGGCGCCCTCTCCATCGCCTCCTTCCCCTGGTGCCTTAGCCCAGTCCGGTAGATAGGCAGCGAACTGGGTGGTGACCATCTGGTTGCAGAGGGCGAAACCATCCGTCCCCTCGCGCTCGGTGAGCAGCAACGGATAGGCCTCCATCAACTGCTCGTCGGACTCTACGCCGGGCAGGAGCAGCAAGGGGTTGAACAGGACCTCCCGCGGCAGTGGCCAGGCCATGCCGATAATCGACTGACGCAACTTGTAGATCTCGGAGGTTTCGAGCTTGCGCAACTCGCGGAACAACTGGTGGGTCAGGCGATTGAGCATGGCATCGTGGCCACGCGCCAAGACCACCCGGCGATCATGCAACTGCATTGCCTGGCCGGAGGACCGCTTCGGGTCAAGGCTGAGGCGCTCGACCAGCTCGCCGCGGATATTGTCAATCTGATTGCGGATCTCCAGAAGCAGAAACTTCCAGGCCGCCAACTGCAGCAGCTGGATATACTCGGGGCGCGAAGTCTTACGGGCTCGGTCCAAGGCCAGCTCGCACATCTCCCGGTAAGACTTCAGAAAGGCCTTGGTGTCGGATTGACCGGGAGGGCGGATGGCGTGGAGCCCCTGGGACTTGGAGATCTCGTAGCTCAAGCGGCCGCGCACCAGCGCCCTGGCCCGGGCCACAAAGCGGGGGCTGAGGGAGACGTCGATATGGGCATTGTCTATGCCGCAGTTAAACCGATCCAGGCGCACCGGCGGGATCGCTGGTTGCTGCAAGTGGGCGAGAAACTCCTCAGAGTCTGGAACCCAACGCCGAAAGAACCCTCCGACCCCGGTCCCATTCATTGCGCGCAGCGCTCCAGCAGCAGCCGGAGCACCCGGTCCTCCAGTTCGATGCGGGCCGCGATACGCTCTCCCAGCAGCGACAGGTCCTGGGATAGATGATCCAGGTTCAGCGCATGATCCGAGGCATCATATCGATCATTGAAGGCCACGGCGGCGGCCGTAGTTTCGGAGATTCCGGGGTACACCTGCTCTAACAGCGGTTTGGCCTGCGGCACTTCGTCCGGAGCTTCTGCAAAGCCGCGCAGCATCTCGAAATGCCCGAAGGCGGTATAGTCGATCAGAGTCTGACAGAATTCCTGCAAATGACGCACCACCGGGGCCTGGCGGCTGTATGGCTCCAACCCGGCCAGGGTGCAAAACTTCACCAGCATGTCCTGACGCACGGCTAGCAGCTTCTCGACCAGGTCGCAGCCGCTCACCGCCCCCACCCCAACGGCGCCTGATTGCCTCATGACTGAATCCTCTCCTCCCCGCCTCGATCCCGGCTGTGGCGCTATTATTTTTTTCGAGTCTAACCTATTCGACTCCCATGCTACTATGTTTGAGCGATTTCAGCCTAGCGCCCCAGCGAGGATAAGACGAGCGGCCCACGAATCCTTAATCTAGCCTCTGACCGATCTGCCGTGATGAAGGGCTCGTATATTGCCTTTCCTTTGACCCAGAGAGCAGGGGATGGCTTTTTAGCGTTTCCTGCGTTGACCGAGCGCTAGTTTGTTACCAATCCGTGAATCGACCGCATAGCTTGAGATGCTCGCAGCCACGCCACGCCCCGATACCCCACGGCTCCATCGACTCGCGGTTACCCTGCTGCTAGCCGTGCTTAGCGCCGCCGCCCCCGCTGCGGACGGCTTTCAGAATTATGGCCAGTCCGGCCGCCAGCACCCGTTCGTGGAATCCATGCAATTGATGATGGACGCCATGAGTGTCAATAAGGGTGGTTCGGCCGGCGTCTTCGACTCGCCCTGGTCCCAGTTCGGTCAGATGCCCGGCGGCAACCTGTTCTCGCCGATGGGTGGCGGCTCGTCCCAGATGCAGCAATTGATGGGCAATTGGCCGCAGATGGGCGGCATGGATCAACTGGGCCAGTACGGTCGGCAATGGATGCAGGCACCACAGAACCTGCCGTTCCTAGGCTCACAGCTCAACGGCGTCTGGCGCGGCCGCAGCGGCGAGGTGCTGGTGATCAGCGGCAACCAGTACCGCATCCAGGCCGGTCGCAATCGGGCCGTTCAGGGTCAGCTGCGGGTGCAAGGCAATCGCCTTTGGCTGCAGAACGCGCAGACCAATACGGTCAACGAGTACGACTTTGCCAACCATGAGGGGCGCCTGGTGCTGCGCGACCGCTACGGCCAGCTGTTGCTCTACCGCCGGGTCGACAACCAGAGCGGCCAGGGCTGGAACTGACCTGCCCCCTGACTGGACGAGAACTCATAGCACCGGGGAAAAGGCTGATGGCCGGCGTACCTGTGCGCGGCAAAAGCAGATTCTCGTCGCCACATCAACCCAGCAGCAACTTGATTCCCACCACCAAGAGTAACAGGGCAAACACTCGTTTCAGCACTTGCAACGGAAGGCTGTGGGCCAGGCGGGCCCCGACCGGCGCCAGCAGGGTGCTGGTGAGCACGATGCCGGTGAACGCCGGCCAGTAAACAAAGCCGCTGCTGAGCGGCGGCAACTGGGAATGGCCCCAGCCGGCCCAGACGAAACCCAGGGCCCCGGAGAGGGCGATCGGCAGGCCGCAGGCGCTGGAGGTGGCCACTGCCTGGCGCATGTCGACCCGACAGGCGTGCAGAAAGGGCACCGTCATGCTGCCGCCGCCGATGCCGACGATAGCCGAAATCGCACCGATGAGGCTGCCGGCCAGCCCCATTCCCAGACGCCCCGGCAGCGCCCAGCGGGCCTCCTCGCGGGCGCCCAGCAGCATGCGGCTGCCCACCGTTAGCACGAACAGGGCGAACACCCGGCGCAGCCAGACCTCGGGCAGGCTCTCGGCGATCCAGGCCCCCAACCAGGCGCCGATCAGTATCCCCGGCGTGAGCCGCCAGAACAGCGGCCAGAGGATGGCGCCGCGGCGCTGATGGGCGCGGATGGAGGAGATCGACGTGATCACGATGGTCGCCAGCGAGGTACCGATGGCCAAGTGCACCATTACCTCCGGCGCGAAGCCGAGCCAGGCAAACACCCCCAGCAGCACCGGCACAATCACGAGTCCGCCGCCCACCCCGAGCAGCCCGGCCATGACCCCAGCCAGGGCGCCGAGCGCAAGATAGACCGCGAATTCCTGCCACAGAAAGATATCCGGCATGTCGCTCCTGGTAGCCCGCGTCGGGGGCCGATATAATCCAACGCAAAAAGAAGGTTCCAAAAGAAGGTTCCGCCAAACCGGAACCCGCAACCCAAGGAGCGCCGGTACGCATGCAGATTAGCAAGGTTTGTATTCTCGGGGGAACCGGCTTTGTCGGCCGCCATCTGAGCGCCGGCCTGGCGGCCCAGGGCGTGGCCTGCCGCATCCCCTGCCGCCATCCGCAACGCCACCGCGATCTCAAGCTGCTGGCGGGCTGCGAGCCTCTGGCGGCCGATATCTTCGACGCCGAGGCCCTGGCCGGTGCCCTCGAGGGTTGCCAGGCCGCCATCAACCTCGTCGGCATCCTCAATCCCAGCGGTGCGGCAGGCTTTCGCCGCCTGCACATCGAGCTGGTGGACATACTGGTGGATGCCTGCCGCGCCGCCGGGGTCCGACGGCTGTTGCACATGAGCGCCCTGCACGCCGACGCCAGTCACGGTAAGAGCGAGTATCTGCGCAGCAAGGGCGAGGGCGAGAACCGGGCCCACACCGCGGGCGGGGCCATAGCGGCGGTGACGAGTTTCCGACCGTCGGTTATCTTCGGCCCAGGCGACAGCTTCTTCAACCGCTTTGCCGGGCTGCTGAGGCTCTCGCCCGGGTTCTTCCCCCTGGCCTGCCCGGATGCCCGCTTCGCCCCGGTCTATGTCGGCGACGTAGCCGCGGCCTTTGCCCGCTCCCTCGACGACCCGGCCACCTTCGGCCAGCATTACGACCTGTGCGGACCCCGCGCCTTCAGCCTGCGCGAACTGGTGGCCTATACCGCCGACAACATCGGCCGCCCGACCCGGATCCTGGGGCTGGGCGATGCCGTTTCGCGGCTGCAGGCGCGCCTGCTCGGCTTACTGCCGAGCAAGCCCTTCACCGTCGATAACTACCTGTCGCTGCAGACCGACAGCCTGTGTGCCGAAAACGGGCTGGAGGCCCTGGGCATCAGCCCGCGGGATATCAATGCTGTGGTGCCCCTCTACCTGGGCGGACAGGCCCAGCGCCAACGCTATCAGGCGCTGCGGCGTCCGCCTTAACCGTATTTCAAGACGAGCCGGATTCGCTGCCCACCACCCCCAACGCCCGGCGCCGCTGCGCCGGGTCCAATGGCTTCAACTCGCCACAGGCTTGGTAAAAGGCCTCTAGATCCCCGCCCCGATCGGCCAGCAACGCCTCCAGGGCCGGGATCAGTGCCTGGTAGGTAGCGATCGAGGCCAGCCGGGCGTTGTTCAATGGGGCCCGGGCGAACCAGGCGTCGAATCCCGCATAGCCACCCCAGGCCCGCCTCAACGCCCTATACTCCCGGCGCAGGCGCGCGAACTCGGCGGCCTTGCGCGCTCGCATCGGCTCCGGTGCCAGGTCCAGGGCATAGAGAGCCTGCAAGCGGCCGCGGCTGGCCAACAGCAGCTCGACGAAGGCGGACCGGCGTTCCCGCATCACCCGCTGGCGGGCCAAGGCCTCGGGATCGCCGCGCTCGGCCAGCCAGCGTTCCACCCCGACCTGCTGCACCAGACTGGCAAAGGCCTCATTGAAACCGCTGTCGCCGGGAAAATACAACCGCTGGTGGGCCAACTCGTGGAACATCAGTCCTGCCAGGTCGGGCTCGCTCCAGTCAATCACGGTGCTCGGCAAGGGGTCGTCGAACCAGCCCAGAGTCGAATAGGCGGGCACTGGCTCCAGGGTCACATCCAGGCCTTTGTCCGCCAGCCGCGCAGCCTCGCGCTCTGCGGCGCTGCGCCGAAAATAGCCCCGATAGCTGGCGCAACCGATCACCGGATAGCACCACTGGTGGGGCTGCAAGGAGAACTCCGGGGCCGCCACCAGGCTCCAGACCACGGCAGGGCGCCCCAGCTCCGCATAGCTGCGGTAGCTGGCATTGTCCGGCAGGCCGAGCTCCCGGCTGGCGAAGGCGCGCAGTTCCAATACCAGTTCCAAGCGCTGGCGGCGCTCGACGGAGGTGTCTGGGTCGGCGATCAGGGCCTGGATGTCCTGGCGTCGGGCCAGCAGGTCCAAATGGCCCTGCACTGCTTGGCCGTAGTAGCCGAGGCTGGCGCAACCCGCCAGCAGCAGCGCGAGCCAGGGCCAGGCCCAAGCGTTAGAGCCGTCCACGCAGGTCCTGGAAGGCGAAGCCGATCAGTGGCTGACGAAGGCCACGGCCGAGGGCCAACACCTTGAACGCCTCGCCCATCTCGTTGGGCAGGGTCAGGCGGCGAACCCCCTGCACCTGGGTCAGATGATTGGCCACATCCGCCGGGTCCGAGCGCGCCAGAAGCGCCTCCAGGCCGCAGCCCAACAGAAAATGGGCCTGGGTGGTATAGCCCGCCAGCGCCAGGCCTAACGAGGTGCCGGCCTCGGCCAGCGCCGTAAAATCCACGTGAGCGGTGATGTCCTGCAGGCCAAGCAGGCGGTAGGGGTCGGCATGGGCCCGGTGGCGATAATGGCACATCAGGGTACCCATGGCGCGCTGCGGATGGAACAGCTCCCGGCGCGGATAGCCGTAATCGATGAGCAGGGCCACCCCCGCCTCCAAACTGGCGGCCAAGGCGCGCAACCAGGGCCCGAGGCGCAGATTGATCTCGGCGTGGTAGCCAGGCTCCAGCGCGAACCCCTCCGCCTGCAGCGCCTGCACCGCCTGCTGCAAGCCGGGGCTGGCCGGGGCCGCGAAGCGTGCTACCGGACCCTCCCCTTCCCAGCCCACGAACTCCTCCTCCGGACCCGCAGCGCCGATGCGGAAGCGGTGCACGGGCATGGCATCCAGCAACTCGTTGGCCAGCACCAGGCCACGCAGATTCTCGGGCATGCGCTCCAGCCAGTGAACCCGCTGGCTCAGCCCGGGCAGTTCCCGGGCCAGCAATTGCTGCTGGCGCCGGCGCAATTCCGGGCTCAGCTCCAGGATCAGGTAGCGCCTCGGCAGCCGGCCCCGGCGCTCCAGCTCGGCCAGCAGATCCGCTGCCAGGCGCCCGCTGCCGGCGCCGAATTCGAGGATATCGCCGCCGCCCAGTTCGGCCAGCACCTGCTCGCACTGGGCGGCCAGGCACTGGCCGAACAGGGGCGAGACTTCGGGGGCGGTAACGAAGTCCCCTTCGGCTCCAAACTTGCGGCTACCCGCCACGTAGTAGCCGAGCCCGGGGGCATACAGGGCCAACTCCATAAAGCGGTCGAAGGGGATACGGCCGCCTGCTGCCTGGATCTCGGTGCGGATCAGCGCCCCCAGCCGAGTGCTGTGGTCGCGGGCAGCGGCGTCCGGCGACGGCAGGCCGTCGGGGACATCAGCAGGCGGGGGACTCGGGCTGGGCAAAGGGCTGGATCTCGGCTCGGGGTTGCTCGGTCGGAGAACATTGAAGCATGGCGCCTCACCGGGAGGCAAAAAGCGCCAGCCGTCGCCAAGCCGGCCCGACGGCTTTCGGGTACACTCCAAGGCCGGCAGAGGCACCCAGGCCCGAACTCGCAAACCAGCCCTCCACGAGGAACCAAAGCATGAGCCAAAGCTCCCCCAGTCTCGCCGGCAAGGTCGGCCTGGTCACCGGCGCCGCCCATCGTATCGGTGCCGAAATCCTGCGCTGCCTGCATGGCGCGGGAATGGACCTGGCCCTGCACTATCGCAGTTCCCGCGCCCCGGCCGAGGCCCTGCGAGCCGAGTTGGAGGCCGAGCGCCCGGGCTCGGTGTTGCTGATCCAGGCGGATCTGCATCGGATAGACGCCTTTCCCGGCATCGTTCGGGAGATCGAGGCCCGTTTCGGTCGCCTGGACCTGCTGGTCAACAACGCCTCCAGCTTCTACCCGACTCCCCTGGAGCGCGCCAGCGAGGCCGACTGGGACGACCTCATCGGCAGCAACCTGAAGGCGCCCTTCTTCCTCGCCCAAGCCGCCGCCCCCCTGCTGCGAGCCGCCGGCGGCTGCATCGTCAACCTGGTGGACATCCACGCCGAACGCCCGCTCAAGGACCACCCGATCTACTCCGCCGCCAAGGCCGGCAACGCCATGCTGGTAAAGGCCCTGGCTCGAGAACTGGGGCCGGAGGTGCGGGTCAACGGGGTGGCCCCGGGGGCGATCCTGTGGCCGGAGCAGGGTCTGGACCAAGCCGGCAAGCAGGAGATTCTCGACCGCACCGCCCTCAAGCGGCCGGGGGCGCCGCAAGACATTGCCCGAACCGTTCTGTTCCTGGCCAGGGACGCGGACTACATCACCGGCCAGATCATCGCCGTGGACGGCGGCCGCAGCACCCAACATTGAGATCTGGCTGGACTAGGGCTCGAATTCCACCGGTCGCAGCGGTTGGGCGGCCTGATTGAAGGCGGCCCAGAGTTCGGCGTAGCTGCGGCCGTCGACGGGGTGGCGCTCGGCGCCCGCCACCTCCGCCAAGGGTCCGAGCACGAAGGCGTATTTTAGGATCTCGTCTCGGGGCAGACGCAGCGGGCCCGCATTCAGCACCGAGTCGCCGTAAGTGAGGAGGTCGATGTCTAGGGTCCGGGGGGCGAACTTGTCACCGCCGCGGGTACGCCCGTGGGCGTCTTCGATCGCCCGCATGGCGCGGGCCAACTCCAGTGGCGACCGCTCGCTGTCGATGCCCACCACCAAGTTGTAGAAAGGGTCACCGTCGAAGCCCACCGCCTGGCACTCGTAGACCTGCGACACCACCAGTTGGCCGAACTCGGCGGTCAGGTCGCGCAGGGCACCACGGATATTGCGCTCGCGATCGATATTGCTGCCCAGGCTGAGCCAGACCCGCATCTCAGGAGCGCTCGCCGCGCTCGATCAGTACCCCGACGTCGCGGGCGCCTGTGACGGCGCCGATTTTATTCAGGCTTAGGCGCACCCAGGGGATGCCAAACTCCTGCAGCAGGATCTCGGCGCAGCGCTCGGCCAGGGTCTCCACCAGCTGGAACTCGCTTTCGCCGACAAAGGCAATCAGCCGCTTGGCGACCGCCTTGTAGTCGAGCGCGTCTTCGATGCGCTCGCTGGCGGCGGCCTTGCGGATGTCGCAACCCATCTCCAGGTCCAGGATCACCTCCTGGCGAATCTTGCGTTCCCAGTCATAGATGCCGATCACCGTCTCGATGCGCAGGTCGCGCAGAAAAACAATATCCATAGGAGCTAAAAACCTGTGCAGGGAAATTTCTGTTGCTATACTGTGCCGGCTTCCGGGCGCCAACCATGGCCCGACAGTTTGCCTCACATCGCCGGGAAACTGAACCCCGGCCCACCCGAAACCAGCCAACACCAGCCAACGTGATCTTCGACCTGTTCCTGATTGCCGCCGCCTATCTCCTGGGATCGGTCTCCAGCGCCATCCTGGTGTGCCGGATAACGGGGCTGCCCGACCCGCGCACCCAGGGTTCCAACAATCCCGGCGCCACCAATGTGCTGCGCATCGGCGGTAAGAAGGCGGCCGCCATCACCCTCCTGGGAGATAGCCTGAAAGGCTTTATCCCAGTGCTCGCGGCCAAGCTGCTGGGCAGCTCCGAGCTGGTGCTGGCGCTGGTCGCAATGGCGGCCTTTCTCGGCCACCTGTATCCGCTGTTCTTCCGTTTCCAGGGCGGCAAGGGCGTAGCCACGGCCCTGGGGGTGCAGTTCGGCCTGGGCTGGCAGATCGGTGGCGGGGTCGCAGCCATCTGGCTGTTGATGGCCTACGGGCTAAAGATCTCCTCCCTGGCGGCACTGGTCTCCATGGCGCTGGCTCCACTGATCGTCTGGTTTTTCTGGCCGTCCCCCGAGCTGATCGCGATGTCGGTGCTGATGAGCCTGCTGCTGTTCTGGCGTCACCGCAGCAATATCCGCAACCTGGTGCGGGGTGAGGAAACGGCGCTCCGCAGCGACGAAGACTAGCAGCTAGGGGCCGGTCGGCTGCCTTGAACCGGTAGGAGGCGCGCCCCCGCGCCGAACCGTCGCCAAGCCCAGCTCACATGGGTCAGCGCACCTACAGCGGCGGCAGACTCTCCAGGTGCCAACGCGGGGTGGCGCTGAACCCCAGGGCAGCGTGCTGGCCGGCGGCCAACCGGCAGGCCCCGGCATAAGCGATCATGGCACCATTGTCAGTGCAGAAGGCCGGGCGCGGAAAGTACACTCGGGCCCCGGTTTTGGCCACCATCTGCTGCATCCGCTCACGCAACCGTTGATTGGCACTCACCCCGCCCGCGATCACCAGGCTGGGGCAGGCGCTGGCCTCCAGGGCACGTCGGCACTTGATCACCAGGGTGTCCACCACCGCCTCTTCGAAAGCGCGGGCAATATCGGCGCGCAGGACCTGCTCGGCCGCAGCGTCACCGGCCGCCGCCTGCATCCCCTGCTGCAGGGTGTTAAGAGCGAAGGTCTTCAGGCCGCTGAAACTGAAGTCCAGGCCCGGGCGGTCGGTCATCGGCCGCGGAAAACGAAAGCGCTTGGGGTCGCCGCTAGTGGCCAAGCGCGCCAGCTCGGGGCCGCCGGGATAGGGCAGGCCGAGCAGCTTGGCGGTCTTGTCGAAGGCCTCGCCGGCGGCATCGTCAAGAGAATCTCCGAGCATCCGATAACGGCCGATGGCGCGCACCTCCACCAACTGGGTGTGGCCACCGGACACCAGCAG
This sequence comes from uncultured Chromatiales bacterium, assembly GCA_965365625.1. Taxonomy (GTDB): domain Bacteria; phylum Pseudomonadota; class Gammaproteobacteria; order Chromatiales; family Chromatiaceae; genus CAVWCW01. Next base: position 11,418 of record CBDUCL010000049.1, read on the forward strand.
CGCGACGAAGGGGAACTGGGGCGCCTCCTTTTCCAGCATCGGCGCCAGCAGGTGCCCCTCCATATGGTGCACCCCCAGCGCCGGCACCCCCCAGGCCCAGGCCAGGCTGCGGCCGATGGCCGCCCCCACCAGCAAGGCGCCGACCAAGCCGGGGCCAGCCGTGTAGGCGACGCCGTCGACCTGATTGCGCTCGACCCCTGCCTGACGCAGCACCTGATCCACCAGGGGTATGATCTTGCGGATGTGATCCCGGGAGGCCAGCTCCGGCACCACCCCGCCGTACTCCGCATGGATGCCGATCTGGCTGTAAAGCGCGTCGGCGACGATGCCGTCGGCGCTGTCGTACAGCGCCACCCCGGTCTCGTCGCAGGAGGTCTCGATTCCCAACACAAGCATGACGGCAAACTCCGTTCGACCCGAGACCCATCACGGGCCGCCAGGAAAACGCTGAACCAAGCCGTCCCTGGCATATTGCGGCAAGGCTTTCAAAAGGGCAGCATCTAAACACCTTGGTTTTCAATCGCTTGCAGCGACTGAAAATGGCAAGGCACCCGGCCGCGCACGGGAAACGCGAACAAGTTTCGGTTTCCGCCGGTACATAGGCTAACCGGCAGGCCGCCGTCTGCCAACGCCTGACGCAGCCCTGCTTTGCAAAAGCCCGCCCAAGAGCTTAGAATACCCGGTTTTTCACCCCAACAAATTGCGGCCAGCGGGCCAAATTGAGGTCAAAACAGCAATGCCAAACGTGCGTGTCCGGGAAAACGAACCCTTCGAAGTCGCCATGCGCCGCTTCAAGCGCTCCTGCGAAAAGGCCGGCGTGCTCGCCGAAGTGCGCCGCCGCGAGTTCTACGAGAAGCCGACCGCAGAGCGCAAGCGCAGAGCTGCTGCCGCGGTCAAGCGTCACATGAAGAAGGTGCATCGCGAGAACCGGCGCTGGGAACGTAATTACTGAGCCACCTCCCGCCATGCTCAAGCAACGCCTGCAGGAAGACATGAAGGCCAGCATGAAGGCCGGCGACAAGCGCACGCTTGGCGTCATCCGGCTGATGCTGGCGGCCGTGAAACAGCGCGAGGTCGACGAGCGCATTGAATTGGCCGACGAGCAGGTGTTGGCGGTGCTGGATAAGATGCTCAAGCAGCGCCGCGAGTCCATCAAGCAGTACGAGCAGGCCGGGCGCCAGGAACTGGCGGACCAGGAGGCGTTCGAGGTCGGAGTGATCCAGACCTATCTGCCCGCCGCCCTATCAGAGGCGGAGATCGCGGCGCTGGTGAGCGAGGCCATCGCCGCCGCCGGCGCCAGCTCGATCCGCGACATGGGCAAGGTAATGGGCCAGCTCAAGCCCAAGCTGCAAGGCCGCGCAGATATGGCGGCGGTCAGCGCCCTGGTCAAACAGCAACTGGCCGGCTGACCCCCGCGCCGCCACCTCCCGCAGCGCGGCAAGCGGCTATGCTTATGCCCCATGGCCGGCAAGATCCCCCGCGCGTTTATCGATGACTTGCTATCTCGGGTCGACATCGTCGATCTGATCGGCAGTCGCGTCCCGCTAAAGAAGGCCGGCAAGGACTTCCAAGCCCGCTGCCCCTTCCACGACGAAAAGACCCCATCCTTTACCGTCAGCCGCGACAAGCAGTTCTACCACTGCTTCGGCTGCGGGGCCCACGGTACCGCCATCGGCTTCTTGATGGACTACGACCACCTAGGCTTTGTAGACGCCATCGAGACCCTGGCCCAGCACGCCGGCCTGGAGGTCCCCCGCGAGGCCGGCGCCCGCCAGGGGCCGGACAGCCGCCCCCTGTATGAACTGATGGCCAGCGCCCAAGGCTATTTCCAAGAGCAGTTGCGCCGCCACCCGGCGGCCCGGCGCGCCGGCGACTATCTGAAGCAACGCGGACTGAGCGGCGAGATCGCCAATACCTATGCCATCGGCTACGCCCCGCCGGGCTGGGACAACCTGCTCAAGCGCTTCGGCAGCGACCCCGAGACGATCAAGCGCTTGAGCCTCACCGGTCTGCTGGCGGAAAACGAGACCGGACGCCGCTACGACCGCTTCCGCGACCGCATCATGTTCCCGATCCGCGACCCACGCGGTCGCACCATCGGCTTTGGCGGCCGGGTGCTCGACGACAGCAAGCCCAAGTACCTGAATTCCCCGGAGACCCCCCTGTTCCACAAGGGGCGGGAGATCTACGGCCTGTTCGAGGCGCGCCAGGCCGAACGGCTGCTGGTCACCGAGGGCTATATGGATGTGATCGCCCTGGCGCAGTTCGGCATCCGCTACGCAGTGGCCACCCTGGGCACCGCCGCCACCGGCGACCACCTGGAGCGGCTGTTCCGCACCACGCCCGAGCTGGTGTTCTGTTTCGACGGCGACCAGGCAGGTCGCGATGCCGCCTGGAAGGCGCTGGAGCATACCCTGCCCCTGATGCGCGAAGGCCGCGAGGCGCGCTTCCTGTTCCTGCCCCAGGGCGAGGACCCGGACAGCCTGATCCGGCGCGAGGGCCAAGTCGCCTTCGAGCAGCGGCTGGAGCAGGCGCGCCCCCTGTCCAGGTTCCTGTTCGACAAGCTGGCCGAGGGCCTGGACATGGCCAGCGACGAGGGTCGCGCTCGGTTGTTTGAGCTGGCTCGCCCGCGCCTACAGCGACTGCCGGAGGGGGTGTTTCGGGAGATGATGCTGCAGCGCCTGGCGCATCTGATCGAACTGCCCCGGGAGCGGTTGGGGGTGACGGTCGCGCCAGGCCCCGGCCCCGCCCCCAGGCCCCGCCGCCCCCAAGGGCCGCAGCGAATGACACCGCTGCGTCTGGCCATCGGCCTGCTGGTGCAAAATCCGGGGCTGGCCGAATCCTGCCGGGCCCTGCCCCAGGACTGGCGCCGCCTAGTCACACCCGGCATCGACTTGCTGGCGCAGATACTTGATTTACTGTGGATAGAACCTAACCTTACAACAGCGGCGCTTATTGAGCGTTGGCGCGAGAGCGCCCACTTCTCGGCCCTGAACCGGCTCGCGGTCTATCCGTTTCAGGTGCCAGAAGGGGGAGAGGAAATCGAGCTCCGCGGTGCGATTGCGCGACTCACCGAGCAGCAGCAGGAATCCGAGCTGGAACAGTTGTTGGCAAAAGCGCAGAGCGCGCCGATTTCGGGGCCTGACAAGCAACGCTTGATCGAGCTGCTGGCAGCGCGCTCGGAGCGCAGAGGAAATGGGGATTCGGTCTCGTAAAGGGCCTCTATAAATGCTAGAATAGCCGGTTCCCAGTGAATTGCGTCTATCAGCCTTCAGGGTAGGAAATGGATCAGCAACAGCAGCAATCTCAGATCAAGCAATTGATTGCCAAAGGCAAGGAACAAGGCTTCCTTACCTATGCGGAAGTCAACGATCACCTGCCCGACGAGATCGTCGAACCCGAACAGATCGAAGACATCATCCGGATGATCAACGACATGGGGATCTCGGTCCACGAGGCCGCCCCGGATGCCGATGAACAGGTGATGTCGGACGCCGCCTCCCCCGACGACGACGCCGCCGAAGCCGCGGCCGCTGCGCTCGCCAGCGTCGACAGCGAATTCGGTCGCACCACCGATCCGGTGCGCATGTACATGCGCGAAATGGGCTCGGTGGAACTGCTGACCCGCGAGGGCGAACTGAAGATCGCCAAGCGCATCGAAGACGGCCTCAACCAGGTACTGGCGGCACTCGCGACCTTCCCCAACAGCACCACCGTCATCCTCGAAGCCTTCGATCGGGTGCAGAGGAGCGAAATGCGCCTCACCGACTTCATCAGCGGCTTCCACACCGCCGACGAAGAGGAAACCACCCCCAACTCCGGAGCGGCGGCCAGCGCTAGCGACGAAGACGATGAGAGCGAGGAGGAAGTGGACACCGGCCCCGACGCCGAAGAGACCGCCTTGCACATCGCCAAGCTTCGCGAGCAGCATGTCGCCTGGGTGGAATGCCTGCAGCAATACGGAAAAGACGACCCCCGCACCGCAGAGCAGCGCGAAAAGGTCAGCGAACTGTTCCTGGAACTCAAGTTCGTGCCTGCCATTTTCGCCAGCCTGGTGGAGGGCCTGCGTGAGACCATCGCCCGCATTCGCGCTCAGGAGCACAATGTGATGCAGCTCTGCGTTCGGCAGTGCGGCATGCCACGGCGCGAGTTCATCACCTCGTTTCCGGAGAACGAGACCAACCTCGACTGGCTGCAAGGCTGGATCGATGCCGGCAAGCCCTTTTCCGCGCGCCTGCCGGAAGCGGCAGAGGAAGTCTCCCGGGCGCAAAAGCGGCTGCGCAATATCGAGCGCGACAACCATCTCAGCATCAGCGAGATCAAGGAAGTCAACCGCCGCATGTCGATCGGCGAGGCCAAGGC
>CBDUCL010000050.1:0-15502 GCA_965365625.1 uncultured Chromatiales bacterium
GTGATCGCCGACTTCACGGTGACCGAGAAGATGCTGCAGTACTTCATCCACAAGGTACATGAGAGCCGGTTGATCCGGCCCAGCCCCAGGGTGCTGATCTGCGTTCCCTGCGGCTCGACCCAGGTGGAACGCCGGGCGATCAAGGAATCCGCCGCGGGCGCCGGAGCGCGCGAGGTTTATCTGATCGAAGAGCCAATGTCGGCAGCCATCGGCGCCGGTCTGCCGACCGACGAACCGCGGGGTTCGATGGTACTGGACATCGGCGGCGGCACCTCTGAGGTGGCCATCATTTCCCTCAACGGCATCGTCTACGCCAATTCGGTGCGGGTCGGCGGCGACCGCTTCGATGAGGCCATTATCAGCTACGTGCGGCGCAACTACGGCACTCTGATCGGCGAGGCCACCGCCGAACGGATCAAGCACTCCATCGGCTCGGCCTACCCGGGCAACGACGTCAAGGAGATCGAGGTCAAGGGCCGCAACCTCGCAGAGGGCATCCCGCGCAGCTTCTCGCTGAACAGCAACGAGATCCTGGAGGCCCTCCAAGAACCCCTGTCGGGCATCATCGGGGCGGTGAAAACCGCCCTCGAGCAGACCCCGCCGGAACTCGGTGCAGACGTGGCCGAACGGGGCATAGTGCTCACCGGCGGCGGCGCGCTGCTGCGTGACATCGACCGCTTGCTGCAGGAGGAGACCGGCCTGCCGGTGGTGGTGGCGGAAGACCCGCTCACCTGTGTCGCCCGCGGCGGTGGCCGGGCCCTGGAATTGATCGACGAGCGCGGCGGCGAGCTGTTCAGCCTGGAGTAATTGCCGGTTTCCGGCGCCGCCCCGGCGCCGGCGACACCGGCCGGCCCGGAGTGGAGGCCAGCGACCGATCAAACTTATCTTCACCCAAGGCCCGTCGATCACCACCCGGGTGGTGGCAGCCGTAATCCTGTCGCTGGCGCTGGCGGTGGTCGATCACCGCTTCAACCACTTGGAAAGCGTCCGCTCGGCGCTTTCGGTGGTGATCTACCCGGTGCTCTACCTGGCGGATCTGCCGATTTCGGCGGCGCGTTCGCTGCGCGAGGCCCTTGCCAGCCGCCAGCAACTTCGCGAGCGCAATCAGATCCTCAACCGGGAAAACCTGCGGCTGCGGGCCCGCCTGCAGCAACTCGAAGCGCTGGAGGCGGAGAACATGCGCCTGCGCGACCTGGTGGGCTCCTCGTTTAAGATCGGCGACCGCGTGCTGATTGCCGAGCTGTTGTCGGTGGACCTCGATCCCTATCGCCAGCAGGTGCTGGTCGACAAGGGCAGCCTGTCAGGCATCTTCCCTGGGCAGCCGGTGCTGGACGCCCATGCGGTAATGGGTCAGGTGATCCACGTCACGCCGATGACCTCGACCGTGCTGCTGATCACCGACGCCAGCCATGCCCTGCCGGTCCAGGTGGACCGAAACGGGCTGCGCACCATCGCCTTCGGCACCGGGCGCATTCACGAACTGGAGCTGCCCCATCTGCCGAACAACGCCGACATCCGCGAAGGCGACCAGCTGGTCACTTCGGGCCTGGGCGGTCGCTTTCCCCCCGGCTATCCGGTGGCCCGGGTAAGCCGAATCGAACACCGCCCGGGGGAACCCTTTGCCAGCATTGTCGCAACCCCGAGCGCTCATCTGGAACGCAGCCGGGAGGTGTTGTTGGTTTGGACCCTCGCCTCCACCTTGGCAGAGGCCGAGGCAGAAGCCCGCGCCGACAGGGCCTCCACCGAGGAGCCGGCAGCGATGCCGTCGGACGCTGCTCCGGCTCCGACCGAGTTCCCACTGCCGTGACCCTGGCCAGTCACCGCGGCGGCCTGACCATCGCCCTGACCTTCGTGCTGGCCCTGCTGCTGAGCGTGCTGCCCGTGCCGGACTGGGCCCAGCAGCTGCGCCCGTCTTGGGTTACCCTGGTTCTCGTCTATTGGTGTATCGCGCTTCCGGAGCGCATTGGCGTCGGCGTGGGTTGGACCATGGGCATCTTGCTCGATGTACTCACCGGCACCCTGCTTGGCCAGCATGCCCTGGGGCTTTCCATCGTCGCCTTTATCGCGGTCGAGCTGCACCAGCGGGTGCGCCTGTTCCCGCTCTGGCAGCAATCGCTGACCGTACTGGTGATGCTGCTGCTGGAGCGCCTGCTGGCGCTGTGGATGGCAGGCGCCGCCGGGCATCCGGCGCCCTCGCTTTGGTACTGGGCCGCGCCGCTCAGCGGCATGGTGTTGTGGCCCTGGGTTTACCTGCTGCTGCGCTTCCTGCGCCGGCGCTTTCGCGTCGCCTGAAACCACTGCATGCAGCCGCTGCGGATAAAAAACTACCTGAGCGAGAGCCAGCTGTTTCTCGGCCGCGCAATCGCCGCCGGGTTCTTCGTCGGCCTGCTGTTGTTGCTGTTGATCCTGCGCCTGGTGGACCTGCAGATTTTGCAGCACGAGCACTTCACCACCCGCTCCCAGGAAAACCGGGTCAAGCTGCAGCCCTTGCCCCCGACCCGCGGTCTGATCTACGACCGCAAGGGCACCCTGCTGGCCCAGAATCTGCCGTCCTATAGCCTCGAGATCACCCCCGAGCAAGTGCCGGACCTGGAGGCTGCCCTGAGCGAGCTGGAACAGATCATTCCAATCGGTGACAACGACCGCAAGCGCTTCTGGCGCCTTAAAAAACAGAGCCGGCGCTTCGACAAAGTCCCCATCCGCGTGCGCCTGAACCAAGACGAGGTGGCCGGCTTCGCGGTGCATCGCAACCGCTTTCCGGGCATCGATATTGAGGCTCGGCTATTGCGCGATTATCCCCTGGCGGAGCAGACGGCCCATGTGCTGGGGTACGTGGGGCGCATCGACGAACAGGAACTGCAGCAAATCGACGTTTCCAACTACAGTGGCACCAGCCACATCGGCAAGAACGGGGTGGAAAAGTCCTACGAGGAACGGCTGCACGGAAAGGTCGGCCTGGAACGGGTCGAAGTCAACGCCAAGGGCCGGGTGCTGCAGGTATTGGAACGGGAGCCGCCGACCCCCGGCCACGACCTGCGCCTGTTCCTCGACATCGGCTTGCAGGAGGAGGCCACCGCGGCCTTGGCCGACTACAACGGGGCAGTGGTGGCCATCGACCCCAATACCGGCGGCGTGCTGGCCCTGGTGAGCAAGCCGGGTTACGACCCCAACCTCTTCGTAGAGGGCATCAGCGCCAGCGACTACAACAACCTGCAACAGTCCGAAGACACGCCCCTATTCAACCGCGCCCTGCGCGGCCAGTATCCACCCGGCTCCACGGTCAAACCGTTCTTCGGCCTGGCCGGGTTGGAGACCGGGACCGTCACCGGCGACCAGAAGAAGTTCTGCCCCGGCTTCTACCAGCTGCCCAACCACTCCCACAAATACCGGGACTGGAGGCGGGGCGGCCACGGCTTCGCCGACTTGCGCATAGCCATCGAGCAGTCCTGCGACGTCTATTTCTACGATCTCGCACGCAACCTCGGCATCGACCGCATCTACGAATACCTGTCGCGCTTCGGCTTCGGCCGCCGCACCGGGATCGACCTCACCGGTGAGCTCGGCGGGGTGTTGCCGTCCCGGGAGTGGAAGCGCAACAACCGGCGGGAAGCCTGGTACCCGGGAGAGACCCTGATCACCGGCATTGGCCAGGGCTACTTCCTCACCACCCCCCTGCAGCTCGCCAGCGCCACCGCCACCCTGGCCACCCGCGGCCTGTATATCCATCCGCGGGTAGTCGCCTCCATACAACGTCCGGACGGCAGCGGCGAATTCGAACCGACCCGACCCCAGGCCGAGCAGCTGGCGGTGGTCGATCCCGCCAACTGGGACCAAGTAATCTCCGCCATGATCGACGTAGTGGAAGGTTCAAGGGGCACCGCCCGGCGCATCCGCAGCCCCCACTACCGCATCGCGGGCAAGACCGGCACCGCCCAGGTGTTCACCGTCAAACAGGACGCCAAGTACGAAGAGGACAAGGTAGACCTGAAGATGCGCGACCACGCCCTGTTCGTAGCCTTCGCGCCGGTGGAAGCACCGAGTATTGCGGTGGCGGTACTGGTGGAGAACGGTGGCCACGGCGGCTCGGTGGCCGCGCCCATCGCCAAGCGGGTACTGGACCGATATCTGCTGGGTCCGCAGGCTGCAAACGCGCCGGGGACGGTGGCGACGGGGGTCTTCGAGGGTGAGGAGTGATTTGGCATGAGCGAGGGGTTGGGTATCACTCCTCTTTGCTTACTGCAAACCGACCCAATGCCTCGCCGCCGATTGCTGCTAATATACGCGCCATGCTGCGAACCACCAGTGCCTTACCCCCTTCGAAGCCGGCCTCACAACCGGGACCGCTGACCAACATACACCTGGACCTGCCGCTGCTTACGGCGCTGGTGCTGTTGTGCGGCTTTGGGCTGCTGGTGCTCTACAGTGCCACCAATCAGGACTGGGCCCAGGTGCAGCGCCAGATGATGCGCGTGGGTCTGGCATTCGGGGTAATGCTGACGCTGGCCCAGGTGCACCCGGGCAATCTTTGGCGCTGGGCCCCCTGGTTGTTCGGCGCCGGGGTGGCAATGCTGCTGGCGGTGCTGCTGTTCGGCGAGGTCGGCAAGGGCGCACAGCGTTGGCTGGATCTGGGGCTGGTGCGTTTCCAGCCTTCGGAGCTGGTCAAGATCACGGTGCCGCTGATGATCGCCTGGTTCCTTTCCGAGCGTCCTCTGCCGCCGTCCTGGCGGCGGCTGATACTAGCCAGTTTGATGATTCTTGTGCCGGTTTTGCTGATCGCCAAGCAGCCGGACCTCGGGACTGCCTTGCTCGTCGCCAGCGCCGGGGTGTTCGTGCTCTTCCTGGCCGGCATCAGCTGGCGTCTCATCGGCGCGCTCGGCCTGTTGCTGGCATCGCTGGCGCCGCTGGTCTGGTACTTTATGCGCCCCTACCAGCGCCAACGGGTGCTAACCTTCCTGAATCCGGAGAACGACCCCCTGGGCGCCGGCTACCACATCATCCAGTCCCAGATCGCCATCGGCTCCGGCGGCCTCTACGGCAAGGGCTGGCTCAACGGCACCCAATCCCACCTTGAATTCCTGCCCGAGCGCACCACCGATTTCATCTTCGCCGTGGCGGCAGAGGAGTTCGGGCTGGCCGGCATCCTGCTAATGCTCGCCCTCTACCTGTTCATCATACTGCGCGGACTCTATATCGCCAGCCAGGCCCAGGACACCTTCAGCCGGCTGCTGAGCGGGGCCCTCACCCTGGTATTTTTCGTCTACCTGTTCGTCAATACCGGGATGGTCACGGGCATTTTGCCGGTGGTCGGGGTGCCATTACCCCTGATCAGTTACGGGGGCACCTCGCTGGTGACCATCTTGGCCGGTTTCGGTATCCTGATGTCCATTCACACCCATCGCAAACTGCTGCCCACCTGAAGCGCCAGGCTCAATCTTGGAGACCCTAATGCCGCGGTCAATCCCGCCCATCGCCGCCCTTCTCCTGTTGCTCGTCGCCCCCAGCGGCTGGACCAAGCCGGCGGCCCTGACGCCGGAGGCCAGCGCCTTCGTCGACGAAATGGTGGCAGAGCACGGCTTCGAGCGCGCGGCGCTGACCGAACTACTGGCCGGAGCCAAACGCCGTCAGGACATCCTCGACGCCATCAGCCGCCCGGCAGAGGCCAAGCCTTGGTACCAATACCGACCGATCTTTGTCACTGAGCAGCGGGCCCGGGGCGGCCTCGAATTCTGGAATACCAACGAGGAGCTCTTGGCACGAGTGGAAGCCGAATTCGGTGTGCCGGCCGAGATCCTGGTGGCCATTGTCGGGGTGGAGACCCGCTACGGCAGTTACCGGGGCAAATACTTGGTGATCGACGCCCTCAATACGCTGGCCTTCAGCTATCCTCGCCGCGGCAGCTTCTTCCGCAGTGAGCTGGAGCAGTTTCTGCTACTGACCCGAGAGGAGGACCTGGACCCGAGTCAGCCCAAGGGGTCCTATGCCGGGGCCATGGGCACCCCTCAATTCATCTCCAGCAGCTACCGGCGCTATGCGGTGGACTTCGACGGCGACGGCCGGCGCGACCTCTGGGACAGCCTGCCGGACGTGCTGGCCAGCGTGGCCAACTACTTCGTACGTCACGGCTGGCTAGCGGGGGAACCAATCACCCGTCGCACCCGCCCTGGCTCCGGACCGGTGCAGCCCTTAGTGGACGCGGGCATGAAACCGAGCATCCCCTTGCGCCAACTCAGCGCGGCGGGCTTCTCTGGGGTCGAGGATCTGCCCCCAGACAGCCTGGCCAGCCTGGTGCGGCTGGAACTGGCGGAGGGCGAGGAATACTGGCTCGGCCTGCCCAATTTCTACGTCATCACCCGCTATAATCACAGCAATATGTACGCCATGGCAGTTTACCAATTGAGCCGGGAGATCCTGGCCCTGCGCGCGGCCCAGCGACCCGATGGATAGGCGCTGGATCATCGCCGCCGGCATCGCACTGCTGGTGCTGGGAGGCTGCAGTTCTACCCCGCCCGAAGAAGACCAGGACGGCGGGCCAGATGGCCCGGTGGACCTGTCCGAGATCCCGGATGCGGTGCCACGAGTGGAGCCTCACAGCCGTTACGGCAACCCGGTTTCCTATCGGGTGCAGGGCCGTACTTACCGTACCCTTCGCGACAGTCGCGGCTACCGGGAGCAGGGCATAGCCTCCTGGTACGGCACCAAGTTTCACGGCAAGCGCACCAGCAGCGGCGAACCCTACGACATGTTCGCCATGAGCGCAGCCCATAAGACCCTACCGTTGCCCACCTATGCCCGGGTCATCAACTTGGCCAATGGGCGCAGCGTCGTAGTCAAGATTAACGACCGCGGGCCGTTTCACCCCAACCGCATTATCGACCTCTCCTATGCCGCCGCCGCCCGCCTGGAAATGCACGAACAGGGCACCGCGGTGGTAGAGGTTCAGGCCCTGGACCCGCGCCAAGCGGCGGGCCCGGTTCTGGCGGCAGACGCCTCTGCGCCCCAGCCCAGCCTCTGGCTTCAGGTGGGAGCCTTCGGCAGCCGCGACAACGCCGAGCGCCTGCGCCAACGCCTGGAACAGACGCTGACCCGCTCGATCCGGGTCCAGGACGGCTCGGCGGACGGCCAGCCGGTATACCGGGTCCAGGTCGGCCCCCTGGAAACCGTAGCCAGCACCGACCAAGTCAATCTGCAGCTATCCGAGCTCGGCTTTTCTGGCCTGCGCCTGGTGGTCGACTAGCCCTCGGCTCCATTTTCACCCCAGACAGGGTAGAATCTTAGCCTTTTGCGGGCGGGCCCTGCCCATCGCCGCTATCCCCAAACAGAGGAAGAGAGGAAATCGTGCGTTACCCGTTGTTTGTTGCCTATCGTCTCAGCGCCGTTCTGCTCGGCCTGTGGCTGGCCGCCGCGGCCCAGGCCTCGGTACCCGTCCCCGCCCCGCCGTCGGTGGCCGGCAGCGGCCACCTGCTGATCGACATGCACAGCGGCCGGGTGCTGGCCGAGTCCAATGCGGATGCCCGCCTGGAACCCGCCAGCCTGACCAAGATCATGACCACCTACGCGGTGCTGCGGGAGATCGCCGAGGGCAATATCCAGCTCCAGGACCAGGTGCTCGTGAGCGAAAAGGCCTGGCGCACCGGGGGCTCGCGCATGTTTATCGAAGTTGGCAAGCGGGTCAGCGTGGAGGATCTGCTCAAGGGCATGATCATCCAGTCCGGCAACGACGCCAGCGTGGCCCTGGCCGAGCACATCGCCGGCAGCGAGAGCACCTTCGCCACCCTGATGAATACCCACGCCCAACGCCTGGGCATGCATCACAGCCACTTCGTCAACAGCACTGGCCTGCCGGACCCGGACCACTACACCAGCGCCCGAGACATAACGCTGGTGACCGCAGCCACCATCCGCGAGTTTCCCGAGTACTACGAGTGGTACGCGGTCAAGGAATTCACCTACAACGACATCCGCCAACACAACCGCAACAAGCTGCTGTGGCGGGACGACTCGGTAGACGGAGTCAAGACCGGACACACCGAGGCCGCCGGCTACTGCCTGGTGGCTTCGGCCCGGCAGGGCGACATGCGCCTGATCTCGGTGGTGATGGGCACCGAAAGCGAAGAGGCCCGGGCTCGGGAGACTCAGGCCCTGCTCAACTACGGCTTCCGCTTCTACGAGACCCACCGTCTCTACGGGGCGGGCGAAGCCCTGTCGACGGTGCCGGTATGGAAGGGAGACCGCGAGGAGCTTAGCCTGGGGTTGGCCGAGGACCTGTACGTCACCATCCCGCGCCACCAATACGGCAACCTGAACGCCAAGATGGTGATCGAGCCCACGATTATTGCACCGGTGGGCCGCGGCATGGCCTACGGTCACGTGGCGGTGGAACTGGGCGTAGAGGACGTGGCGCGAGCACCCCTGGTGGCCCTGCAGGACGTGGCCGAAGGCGGCTTCTGGGGCGGGCTGGTGGACAGCGCCCTGCTCTGGTTCGAGTAGCGCGGCGAATGGAAAACCCGGTCTACCTCAATGGCGAGTTCCTGCCCCTGAGCGAGGCCCGCATCTCGGTGCTGGATCGGGGTTTCTTGTTCGGCGACGGGGTGTACGAGGTGATCCCGGCCTATGGGGGGCGGCCGTTCCGGCTTGCCGAGCACCTGCAGCGCCTGCAGCGCAGCCTGGACGCCATCCGCCTGAACAATCCCTACAGCGACGGCGACTGGCGCCGGCTGCTGCAGCAACTGCTGGCCCGGACCCCGGGCGAAGACCAGGGGATCTACCTCCAGATCACCCGCGGCGCTGCCCCCAAGCGCGACCACGCCATCCCGGCCGGTGTCGCGCCGACGGTCTTCGCCATGTGCAGCCCGATCCTGCCGCCCTCGCCGCAGATCGCCGCGGAAGGTATCGACGCGGTGAGCCGGGACGACAGCCGCTGGTTGCGCTGCGACATCAAGGCCATCACCCTGCTCGCCAATGTGCTGCTTCGCGCGCAGGCCGCGGACGAGGATGCCCTGGAAGCGATCCTGATCCGCGACGGCCAGGTCACCGAAGGCGCCGCCAGCAACCTGTTTCTGGTACGCGACGGGCGCATTGCCACGCCGCCCAAGAGCGAGCTGCTGCTGGCCGGCATCACCCGGGACCTGATCTTGGAACTGGCCCAGGCCCAGGGCCTGCCCTGGGAGGAACGCCCGATTGCGGCCGCCGAGCTGGTCCAGGCGGACGAGCTCTGGCTCAGCAGTTCCACCCGCGAGCTGCTGCCGGTAACCCGCTTGGATGGCCAGGCGGTTGCAAACGGCCGGCCCGGCCCCATCTGGCAGCAAATGAACGGCTATTATCAGGACTACAAGGCCAGCCTGCGCACTAGCAAGGCGGAACAGGCATGAGCGAGCCCGCCGACAGCCTGCTCGAATTCCCCTGCCGCTTCCCGATCAAGGCGATGGGCCGGGCGGAACCCGGCTTCGATAGCCTGGTGGTGGAGATCGTGCGTCGCCACGCCCCCGACCTGCACGAGGGGGCGGTGATCAGCCGCCCCAGCAAGGCCGGAAAATGGGTCTCCGTGACGGTCACCATCGAGGCCACCAGCAAGGCTCAGCTGGACGCCATTTATCAGGCCCTGAGCGACCACGACAAGGTGGTAATGGCCCTGTGAGGGACGCCCTGCGGGCACGGCGCCTGGGGCGCCGGGACTACGCCGAGGTTTGGGCCGAGATGCGGCGCTTCACCGAGCACCAGGATGCCAGCCGCGGCGGCGAGATCTGGCTGTTGGAGCACGACCCGGTATTCACCCTGGGGCAGGCCGGACGCCCGCAGCACCTGCTGGCCCCGGGCGCGATCCCGGTGCTCCAGAGCGACCGCGGCGGCCAGGTCACCTACCACGGCCCGGGCCAACTGGTGGCCTACGTGCTGCTGGACCTGCGCCAGACTCAATTCGGAGTACGTAGCCTGGTGCAGGCCCTGGAGCAGGCCGTGATTGGCCTGCTGGGAGACTACCGGATCAGCGCCGAAAGACGCGCAGGCGCCCCCGGGGTGTACGTCGACGGGGCCAAAATCGCCGCCCTGGGCCTGCGGGTGCGCCACGGCTGCAGCTACCACGGACTGAGCCTGAACGTGGACATGGACCTGGAGCCCTTTGCCCGCATCAACCCCTGCGGCTACCCGGGCCTGGCGGTCACCCAACTCGCAGACCATGGCGGGCCCCGCGACTTGGAGCGGGTCGGCGACGATCTGCTCGGGCACCTGAGCCGTACCCTGGGCTACGGGATATCGGACGGCAACGAGCCGGGCCTGCGGGCCCGAACGGTGGAATCATGAGCGATCCAAAAGCCTACAGGGCCCCCTCCCGGGCCAAACCCGAGAGCCACCAGCGCGGCCAGACCAAGCTGGCCCGCATCCCGGTCAAGGTGCAACCTAGCGAGCAACCAGCGCGCAAACCGGCCTGGATCCGGGCCAAGGCCCCCACCGGGGCCGGCGTGACCCGCATCAAGCGTATCCTGCGGGAGCGCAAGTTGAGTTCGGTGTGCGAAGAGGCGGCTTGCCCCAACCTGGGGGAGTGCTTCAATCACGGTACCGCCACCTTTATGATCATGGGCGACATCTGCACCCGACGCTGCCCCTTCTGCGACGTGGCCCATGGCCGCCCGGAGCCCCTGGATCCGCAGGAGCCGCACCAGTTGGCCGAAGCGATCCAGGCCATGGCCCTCAAGTACGTGGTCATCACCTCGGTAGACCGCGACGACCTGCGCGATGGCGGTGCCGGCCACTTCGCCGCATGCATACGGGCGGTGCGCGAGCGCACCCCCGGGACCCAAATCGAGGTGTTGGTGCCGGACTTCCGCGGCCGCCTGGAAGCCGCCCTGGAAGCCTTGCTCCGGCAACCGCCGGACGTCTTCAACCACAACCTGGAGACCGTGCCTCGGCTGTACCGACAGGCTCGGCCCGGGGCCGACTACCAGTGGTCCCTGGAGCTGATTCGCCGCTTCAAGGCCGAACATCCCGAGGTGCCCGGCAAGTCCGGCATCATGCTCGGTCTGGGCGAGACCCTGGACGAAGTGGAGACGGTGATGCGTGACCTGCGGGCCCACGACTGCGACATGCTTACCCTGGGCCAATACCTGCAACCGAGCCGGGAACACCTACCGGTAGTCCGCTTCGTGCCGCCGGAGGAATTCGAGCGGTTGCGCGAGCTTGGGGAATCCCTGGGTTTTTCCAATGTGGCCAGCGGCCCCTTGGTGCGCTCCTCCTACCACGCCGACTTGCAGGCCAAGCCCGTTCTGTGAGCGTCGAACTGGCGCGGGCTTTGGAGGCCCTGCTGTTGCCACCGGGCGGTCCGCTGCTGCTGGGCATGCTCGGGCTGTTGTTCTGGCGGCGCCGAGCGGGACCGGCGTTGGTGCTGGCGGCGCTGGCAAGTCTCTACCTGCTGAGCGTCCCCCGGACGGCCTTTTGGCTGAACAGCGGGTTGCAGACCATCCCGGCCCTCAACCCGCAGCAACTGGAACAGCCCCAGGCGCAGGCGATCCTCGTGCTCGGCGGCGGGCGCTACGCCGAAGCGCCGGAATACGGCGGCGATACCGTGGCCCCAATCTTGATGGACCGCCTGCGCTATGCCGCCTGGCTGCATCGGCAAACCGGCCTGCCGGTGATCCCCAGCGGCGGCAGCGCGCCGGAGGACGGAGTGACCGAAGCGGAGTTGGCGCGCCGGGCCCTGGAACAGGAACTCGGGGCCCGGGTGCTGGCGGTGGAGGACCGCAGCCGCTCCACTCAGCAGAACGCCGCCTTCTCCCGCGAGCTATTGCAACAACTGGGGATCGAGCAGGTGTTCCTGGTCACTCACGCCTGGCACATGCCGCGGGCCCTGGCCAGCTTCCGCAAAGCCGGGGTTCGTGCCATCCCGGCCCCTACCCTGTTCGCCACCGCCGGCGCGGACACCTGGTCGCTAGGCGCCTGGATACCCAACGCCGACGCCCTGAGCGCCAGCGCGCGTGCCCTGCATGAGTATCTGGGGACGATATGGTATCGGCTGCGGGGACAGATCTGAGCGAGCGGGGCGAAGAACCAGGACTGAGGACTGAGGACTGAGGACTGAGGACTGAGGACTGAGGACTGAGGACTGAGGACAATAGCGTAGGGTCCGCGGCCAGGGTTGGGGATAAAAGATTGGGTGTATCAGGGGGCCGCCCTCGCTCCGATCGGACGCCGGCTCTAGCGCGGGCTAATCTCCGCGCTCAACCGCCGCAAGCTGCTGGCCGAAGCGTTCCATCAGGTAGCACAGACAGTCCTGGCGGATCACCTCGCAGTCGGTGGTGAGCATGGAGGGCATCACCGGCAGGCGCACCCTCAGCTCACGCTGCTCGACCTCGAAATAGCGCTCGGCCACGTCCCGGCCCTGCTCGTCGCGCACCTCCAGGGGCAGGCCGCGGGGGCTGTTGGTGCAGCCGAACGAGGTGCCGGCGGGCAACTCGCGGAAGTTCAACCGATCCAGGTCCTCGGCAAAGCGGATGTCACGGCCGCGCTCGCCGAAGCCGAAACTGACCTCTGCCGGCACCCGTACTTGGGCCACGGTATGGAACAGGTCGATGTCCTGGGCCGCCACCGGGTGCTCCGAGTGCTCGGCCAGGTGCAGGCAGGCGTCGATATAGTCCCGGGCATGATCCACCCCCCGGGCCTGCCCAACCTTTCCGCATTCCAGAGTCACCGCCGGACAGAGCTTCGCCAGGGCCATGGACTGCACCCCGAGCGGGCGCAGAAAGTAGACCACGGTGCGGCTGAACAGGGTCGCCAGGTGAAAGAACCGATGGTCGAGGCGGTTGACACAGGCGTAGTGCGGATTTAGGCCGGTGTTGTTGTGCACGTCCACGCTGGCGAACACGCCGCGGGCCGCCATGATGTCCACCACCCGGCGCATCAGGCGGTGCTCGGGGGTCTCCGGTTGGTCGCTGCCGGGCCAGACCCGATTGTAGTCCGGCTGGCCGTCCAACCGGCGCAGGCCACGCGCCGCCGCCGCCACATTCCCGATAAACAGGCTGAGGGCCCGCGGCAGCTGGCGATCGCCGTATAAGGCCAACAATTCCCGGACCGCCTCCCAACCCACGGTCTCGTTGCCGTGCATCAGCAGGGACACGAACAGCGCCGGCTCGCGCCGACCCGGCAGGTGGATCAGGGTGGGACCGCCCAGGGCGGCGGCCAGCTCTGCGGCCTCCAACTGCAGCAGGCCCGGGGGCAGATGGTCCAGTTCTCGAAGCATGTCGTTCAACAGTCGGCGTTCAGCTACCGGCGGTCTGCCCGATCGGCACGGATGGCTTCATACCAGATCCCATTCGTGTACCGGCAGGCCGCTGGCCTGGCGTTCCAGGTAGGCCTGGGTCAGGCCCTGCATGTCGGCGCCGTGGCGCTCCACATAGGCACGCTGCCAACCGGCCCCGTTTTGGCCGCTGCCGACCCGCGCGGCGACAACGCCGAGCCAGTGCTCGGCCTCTTCCCGGTCGATGCCCAGGCGTTCCAGGCCGGCCCGGGCCAGGGGCAGCAGGATATCGGAAATCAGCTCCCGTATCTCCAGACGGCGGCCGTCCAGCCAGCTGACTTCGGCCTGCAGCCCGGAACGGGCGGCGGCATAGAAGTTGGTGCGGGCGCGCTCAAACGGCAGGCGCAACTCCAACCCCTCCGGCTGGCACGCCAGGGCGCAGGCAGCGCCGAAGAAGACGGCCGCATTGGCCACCGAGTCGAGTACGCTCGGGCCCGCGGGCACCACCCGATGCTCGATCCTCAGGTGCGGGCTGCCGTCGGCCCCGAACCCCACTAACGGGCGGGTCCAGCGCCAGATGGTGCCGTTGTGCAGGCGCAGGTGAGCTAGGCTTTCCTCAGGCTCATCCATCAGCGTGGGGAGCAGCACCGGAAAGCGGTCCAGGTTGGCCCGAAACACCTCCAGCATCGACTTGTCCGCATAGCGGATGCCGAAGCTGACTCGCTTGTCGAGGTCGGTATCGTGTACCGCCACCGCCTGCTCGAACAGGGGGATGCGGGTCTCGTCCCAGAGGTCGCGCCCGAACAGGTAAGGGGAGTTGGCGGCCAGCGCCACCATGGGCGCCGACAGCATCTTGGACGCGTTGTAGAAGCGCACCGCCCGCCTCGGGTCGACCTTGATGTGGATCTGGAACGACGTGGCCGCAGCCTCCAGCATCACGTCGCTGTGCTCCAGCTGCAATTGCTCGCGGCCCTTGATGGCGAGCACGATGGGTCGGCCCTCGCGCAGCCTCAGCACCTGATCGTTGAGCGCCTGGTAGCGCTTCATCGGGGACATGCTGGCCAGGCTGAAGTCCTCGACCCGGATGTTGGGCAGGATACCCACCATGGCCAAGCGCGCCCCAAACTCACCGGCGACCCGGTCACCTTGGTACCACGTGGTCTCTAGCTCTTCGGCCATGGCACTCAGGGCGCCGCCTTGGAGTTGCCGGGGGGTGCTATTAATCTCCAGATTGAAACGAGCGAGTTCGGGCACCACCAGCGGGTTGTTCAGACGCTGCAGAAAGGGCTCTATCACCGGCGCCGGATGCGCCTCGGCATCCACCAGCCAGGCCTCCAACTCGAAGCCCCCCATCAGCTCGCCTTCGTCCCGGATCACCCCGTCGTCGAGCCAGTGCCCCAGCAGCTCGGTCTCGCGCTGCAGGCGCCGGGAGAACTCACGGAAGTCCCGCGGCGAAAACCTGGCGTCTTCGATTTCCTGGCCCATGGTGTGTTTCCTCGGCTCAGCTCGGCATTGGCTCGGTCAAGCGGCGTTCCAGCTCAGCCAAGCGCTGCGGGGTGCCGACGTCCAGCCAAGGGCCTCGGTAGTGCTCGGCGCTGACCCGTCCCTGGCCCATGGCGGCCCGCAGCAGCGGGGCCAGGGGGAAGGCACCGGGCCGGCAGTCGGCGAACAATTCGGGATGGTATAGGCCGATGCCGCTGAAGGTCAGGCACCGGCCTGGCCGCTCCGGGTCCTGCTTGGGTCCCGGGTCCCGGGCCAAACCGTTTTCGAGCAGGAAGTCGCCGCGCGGGTGGTGCGCCGGGTTGTCCACCAGCAGCAGATGGGCCAGGCGCCCCGAGGCCAGGCTCAGGCGGGAGAAATTCGGTTGGCACCAGACATCGCCGTTGAGCACCAGAAAGGGCCCGGGTCCGAGCAGCGGCAGGACCTTGAAGATGCCACCCCCAGTCTCCAGGGCCCGACCTTCGCCTTCGGCGGAATACGCGATGCGCAGCCCCCAGCGCGCGCCGTCTCCCAGGGCCTGCTCGATCCGGTGCCCCAAATGGGCGTGATTGATTACCAGTTCGCGCACGCCGGCCGCGGCCAGGGCTTCGAGGTGATATTCGATCAAGGCCTTGCCGCCGACCCGCAACAAGGGCTTGGGGGTATGGTCGGTAAGCGGCCGCATGCGCTCGCCGCGTCCGGCGGCCAGGATCATCGCCTTGATCGGAGTGGACATGGGGCGATTATATCTGGAGTGAGGAGTGAGGAGTGAGGAGTGAGGAGTGAGGAGTGAGGAGTGAG
>CBDUCL010000051.1:0-15425 GCA_965365625.1 uncultured Chromatiales bacterium
TCGAAAGTATTCTGACGGTCAGGCCGAGCGCTGCCCTCGGCAACTGCTCCATGCGGTCGTGCCGCGCCCATCCAGGTCGCAGCCGCTTGTAGGAGTCGGGGTGAGCGTGTTGATTGCCTGCTTCAATCCGCTGTTGGCTGAGGAGCGAAA
The DNA here is from genome assembly GCA_965365625.1 of uncultured Chromatiales bacterium. Lineage (GTDB taxonomy): Bacteria > Pseudomonadota > Gammaproteobacteria > Chromatiales > Chromatiaceae > CAVWCW01. The sequence goes on from CBDUCL010000051.1 coordinate 151, forward strand.
ACGCAAGCCCGAGGAACTGTTGGCGGCCTCCGAGCAGGCGCTCGGGCGCATCGCCCGCGAGGTTACACGGCGTACCAAGACGCCGTTGAGCGCCGCACAAATCGGCCAGAAGGTGGGCAAGGTGATCAACCGCCACAAGGTCGGCAAGCATTTCGCCACGACCACTGCCGATGGGCAGTTCAGTTTCAGTCGCCGCGATGCCCGTGATCGCACGGGAGGCGCAGCTCGACGGGATCTATGTGATCCGCACCAGCGAGCCCGAAGCCGCCCTACCTGCCGAGCAGGCGGTGCGCAGTTACAAGAATCTCGCCCAGGTCGATCTTCCTTTGCTTGCTGGCCTACTACGTGGAATGGCAGATGCGCCGCGCACTGGCGCCGTTGCTGTTCGATGATGAGACCTTGCCCGCCGTGCGCAACCGGCGCGACCCGGTGGGCCCGGCCCAGCCGTCCGCCAGCGCGCAGAAAAAGAAGACGCAACGGCTCACCGACGACGCCTTACCCATCCACAGTTTCCGCACCCTCATGGCCGAACTCGCGACCCGCTGCCGTCGCCGTTGCCGACTCAAAGCCGATCCGAACAGCCCCGTCATCGAGCAGGATACCGAGCCCACCCCATTACAGACCCGCGTCCTGAAACTCATCCGCTTGTTCCCAGTGCCAGGAAGTTGAGAATGGCGCTTTTGCCATATCTCTTGGATAGTTACGCTCTTGTTACGCTGAGAGTTTCGGACTAGAGGCCGGCGAGTTCATCCGGCGCTTCCTGCTCCACGTCCTGCCCAAGGGCTTGAACCGCATTCGCCACTATGGACTGAACGCCGATACCGCTCGCAGGTACAACCTGGCACGGGCCCGGGACCTGCTGGGGCAGGCGGCCTCGCAGCCGGCTCCCACTGACGTGCACAACGCTAGCGAGACCGATCAGACAGGCGAGGCGGTGGAGACAAGGTCACCGCCCTTCATCTGCCCCGAATGTGGTGCGGCGATAGTGATTGTCGAAAGCTTCGCCGGCACCCATCTGCCTCGGGCACCCCCCGGATGGGGCCCCGGGCCATGAGCAGATCGCCCCCTCTGCCTAGGCGAGATGTCTTCGGGTGTCACCGGCTCGCACCGGTCATGGCTGGCTTTTTCTGCTGCCTCGGAAACCGCTCCTCGTACCCACGCTTGAAACACAATCACGGGTACGGGAGTCCGCCGAAGCGCCGGTTGCCATCGTTCGAACGAGCGAACCACACCCAGTTTTGGGACTCCCGCGGAAAAGGGATACTCCAAATCCCCATAGCGGATAGCCCTTCCCAACCATCGCTGCCTGACCCCGCGGTTTCCTACCTCGAGGCTTGTCAGACGTCTGCCCACTGAACGCCGGCAGTTGCTCCCGGTGCCTCACTTCGAGGGCAGGCGTCTAACAACCCTTAACGAAACCGGCCGCTCACTCCTGCGCCGATCCTGACCTCGATTCGAGCGGAAGCAGACCTTAGGGTGCTCATTCTGCGACCTCAGCGTGCAAGGGCGCTTGCTATGCGAGGGTCGCGGAAACCGTGGTCTGTTCCTCTGTTGCTCAGTACCTGCACGCCGAGTTCGTCCCTGTCGTCGGTGTCCAGTCGCCCGACCCCGGCACGTCGGCCGCCGTGGCGAGCGGCTCGGTCATGAGGTCCTCCGGCCCCCAAGTCCTGCTGCCGTCGAGATCGAGGTAGAAGCGACCCTCAACCGGGCGGTACACACCGATCTCATCTTGCCCGTCGGCATTCCAAACGCCGATCACAGGAACATCGCCAGCGCCGCCGAACGGGCAGCCCTCAGCCGAGGGAGTATGAGTTCGGCTACCGTTGCTTTTCAATAGGCAAATTCAATCACGCTCATAGACAAAATCAACTTCTTGACTTCCCGCGTTCATCTAAGATTAGGACTAGCAGTTCGATAGATCTGCCAGGACGATTTAGCAGGCAAACCAAGCATGGGAGATACAAAGATGTTGAGAAGGATATTACCTCTAGTCGCCGCCATCGCTATCGCGATAGCGTCGGCAGCACAAGCGGAGAACATGTTCAGCGGCAAGGCCAAGCCGAACACTTTCTGGTGGCCGGAACAAGTGGACCTGGGTCCGCTCCGTGACCACGATCGGAAGTCTAATCCCTACGGCGATGACTTCGACTACGCAAAGGCGTTTGCGAGTGTCGACATCAACAAACTGAAAGCGGACATCGAGAAGGCACTGACAACGTCTCAGGACTGGTGGCCAGCAGACTGGGGGCATTATGGCGGCCTGATGATCAGGATGGCCTGGCACAGTGCGGGCACCTACAGGATCCATGATGGCCGTGGCGGCGCCGATGGCGGTCAGCAACGCTTCGAACCGCTGAACAGCTGGCCCGACAACGCCAACCTCGATAAGGCGCGCCGCCTTTTGTGGCCGGTCAAACAGAAATACGGACGCAATGTGTCCTGGGCCGACCTGATGATCCTCGCCGGTAACGTCGCACTCGAGTCGATGGGCTTCGAGACCCTGGGCTTTGCGGGTGGACGCGTGGACGACTGGGAGGCTGACCTCGTCTACTGGGGCCCGGAAACCGAAATGCTGGGCAACGACAAGCGCTACGATGAGGACGGCAAACTCGAGAAGCCGCTGGCTGCGGTTCACATGGGCTTGATCTACGTGAACCCGGAAGGACCCAATGGCAATCTCGATCCGGTAGCGGCCGCCACGGACATACGGGAATCGTTCTATCGCATGGCGATGAACGACGAAGAGATCGTCGCCCTCATCGCCGGCGGACACACACTGGGCAAGGTCCACGGCGCGGTAAAAGCTGATTGCGTTGGACCGGAGCCGGCTGCAGCAGCGATCGAGGAGCAGGGCCTGGGCTGGAAGAACAGTTGCGGCAAGGGCAATGCCGAAGATACCATGACCAGCGGCCTGGAAGGCGCCTGGACCCAGACACCGACGACCTGGTCCATCCTCTACCTTGCCAATCTGTTCAACTTCGAGTGGGAACAGCAGAAGTCGCCTGGTGGTGGAACCGTGTGGGTGCCCACTGACAAATCGGCGCATACCGCGGTGCCGGATGCCCACGTCGAGGGCAAACGCAATCCCCCTGTCATGCTGACAACAGATCTCACGCTCAAGGAAGATCCCGGCTTCCGTAAGATCGCCGAGCGGTTCTTGAACGATCCGAAAGAATTCGACAAGGCATTCGCCAAGGCTTGGTTCAAACTGACGCATCGCGATCTTGGCCCACGTGCGCGCTATGTCGGCAGCGAGGTACCCGATGAAGTATTCATCTGGCAGGACCCGGTACCGGCTGCTGAACACAATATCAGTGACAGCGAAGCAGACCAGCTGAAGGCCGGGATCCTGGATTCCGGGCTGACTGTGCCTGAGCTGGTCAAGGCGGCATGGGCGTCGGCCTCCACCTATCGCGGCTCCGACATGCGCGGTGGCGCCAATGGTGCACGGGTGCGCCTGGATCCGCAAAAGGACTGGGCCGTCAACGATCCGAAAGAGCTGGACAAGGTATTGAAGACATTGGAGGAGGTCAAGAACGACTCCGGCAGCAATATCTCCATGGCTGATCTGATCGTTCTCGGCGGTGCCGCAGCAATCGAGAAAGCCGGCAAAGATGCCGGTTATCGTGTTACGGTTCCGTTCACACCGGGTCGCGGCGATGCGACACAGGCGATGACTGACGTTTTATCGTTCAACGTACTGGAGCCGAAGGCAGATGGCTTCCGTAACTACTACAACGACGATGCTTACGGCTCTCCGACGGACATGCTGGTCGAGAAAGCCGACCTGCTGACCCTGACGGTGCCGGAAATGACTGCGCTGATCGGAGGCATGCGTGCGATGGGCGCGAATGCCGGCGGTTCGAAGCATGGCGTGTTTACCGGCAAACCGGGGCAGCTGAGCAACGACTTCTTCGTCAATCTGCTCGACATGTCAACCAAGTGGTCGCCAGCGAAGACAGAAGGCGTTTATGAAGGACGTGACCGCGCGAGCGGCGACCTGAAATGGACGGCAACTTCTGTCGACCTGGTGTTCGGCTCGAACTCGGAGCTCAGGGCAATTGCAGAAGTTTATGCCTCTGAGGACGGTAAGCAAAAGTTCGTCGACGATTTCGTCAAGGCCTGGACAAAGGTGATGAACAACGACCGCTTCGACATCTGAAAATGAACTGATGGTGTCCCGGGTGATTGCACCCGGGCACCTGCCGTTCAACTGACAAGCCCCTCCCGACCAGGAGGGGCTTTTTCGTTAGTGGTGACAAGCCATCGGTATATGATCAGTCGAAAGAGCCGGGTTTCACGCTACGATTATCGAAACGGCGCGGCCAGATGTTGCTGAGTCTCCCCGATGGGCGGCAAGGTGCCTTCTGGTCGAGAACCGCGAGCTGCTGGGATAATAACGCATCAGGCGATGGCAAGAGAGGGCACAAGGCATGGGGTCACCATTTGCTGACCCCGCGCTGCCACGGACGCTCCGGGAGCATAGGAAACCTCGCATCTTGCAAGGAGTCGAGTAATCAATCCCAGTCGTAGGTCGATTCTATAACACAGCCGGAAAGCGCCGAGCGGTAACGTTCGAGCGCCGCGCGAAGGCGTTGGAGATTTTCCTGCAGTCGCCGCTCCAAAACCGCTTCTTCGTCTTATTCCATTACCGAAACCAGGCTGTTTGCGGTTTTCCGGCCGGCTAGAGGGACCTGTTTTCCTGCGGCATTGCCGCAGGGTAAGGAAGGCGTTGCGGATGGGATTCGGCAAGCTGAGCACTCGCTCGCCCCCGGGTAAGCTCGCCCGCTACCCGGCGGCTAAACTCGCGAGTGAACTTACTTCACGGCCATAACGAGCACTTCTTCATAAATGAGTTCGACGCGATCACCGGCTTTCAAGCCTTTTACGAAGGCCTTGCCTTCGTCCCGCTCGGCCTCAACGACACGCAGGACGCCGCTCGGATCCGTAAAGGTGACTATGTGCTGGTCGCGGTCGACGCTCTTGACCACCACCGTCATTTTCATGTCTGCACCAATTGCGCCGGCGGGCGACTGCCCCGGTTCGGCACGAGCCGCTAGAACGCCAACGGTCGGTTCCGTGTCAGGCTCGTCGGGCTCCAGCCGGCGGGCCGAGAGGGAGACGACGTAGCGAGCAGTAACCGTGTTGCCTGGTTCGATCTGGTCGAAGTTCCGAACTTCCGGACCGGCTTCGACCTTAACCTGAGATCCATCGGCCCGCTCAAGGGTAAGTTCTCGGTTCTCCTTGTTCACCGCAACGACCGTCGCCTGCACGGTGACCTCGTCGGATATCTTCGCCTCCTTGGGCGCTTCGGCGGTTGTCGCACAGGCCGCGAGCATCAAAGCGGCGATAGCGGGGATCAGCCCCCGAAGATGGGTCTTCGCTTTCATTAAATCTCTCCTAAAGGGTGGTATTTTCAATCGCTTCTAAATCGGAACGGAGGTCAGCGTAGCGCGGGGCTAACCGTTTCGCAACATTCGTACGGCCGGCCAAACCCGTAGCAACGGGCAAGTTTATGGGCGACGGGCTTAGCGCCCAAATTGGCTCACGACTGTTTCGGCCTCAGAAAACAGAGACCTGGGTCGCGGCGCCGAACCCACCTCGGACCCATCTTTACGTCCCGACCGATACGCTGATCGAATTCGAACTCCCCCCCCCCCGAGGGATATCGGCTCTCCCGATCCGGCGGTCGGGGTCGCGATTTACGTTGCTTGCCTGCCGCTTCCCTTCATCGAGACGGGAGAACGACGCTGGTCAATACTGCAGTTACTAACCCGAACCCTGACAAAGCCACATTCAGAGTCCCACAGAGGGTCCGAATCAAGGCGCGCTCCGCAGGCAATGGTAGCCCCCTTGTCAAGGAGCGCAACGCGGAGTCGGGCCCTCTGTGGGGCTCCCTTCGGGCGATTCGCTGAGTGAGGCTTTGTCAGGGTTCGGGTTAGTATTCCCGCTGGTAGAGAATAACGCTTCTGGTTAGCCGATCTTTCAACCTCAATCCGGGGTGCCGATTGGATGACTTGCCGGAGTCGGATATGATTTACCAGCGTAGTCGATTTTCACTTCGTCTCATTGAGTTATGAAATCTGTATCGAATCGGAAGTCTAGCCGGCACCGGGCTGGCAGCCACTCGACCGGTGAGACACTTCTGGGCCTCTCCCTTGTTTCCATGATCAAAATAACCCTGTTGGACTGCCTCCTCAATTTTTGCGGCCGGAGTTGAACCCATGCCGATGAATGAGCTCGCTCTAATCGATGTCTTCTTGCGCTTCGGCCTTGCCGCCTTGCTGGGCTTCGCGATTGGCCTGGAAAGAACCATGGGCATGGACGACAACAGCCAGCAGCACACCGGGCTGCGAGACTTTGTGCTGTTTGCACTGCTGGGGGCCTTATCCACCTACATCGCCGTCGAGCTCGATAGTCTGCTGGTGTTTCTGGCGGGCATGCTGGGCTTCATCGTGCTCTTGCTCAGTGGCTATTGGCGGGATTTTCTGCGCAACCCGGACGGCGACACAGGTATCACCACCGAAGCGGCGGCGGTGCTGACTTTCTTCCTCGGGGCCCTGGCAATCGAGGGGGCCATGGCCACCGCGATTGCCGTCGGTATCGTGGGCCTGGCCGTATTGTCACAGGGGAGCGCCCTTAACGCCTTTACCCGCAACGTCAAACGCTTCGAACTGGACGCCGCCCTCAAGTTGCTGGTGATCAGCTTTATCGTGCTGCCAATCCTGCCCCACACCTCCCTGGATCGCTATCTCAGCCTACCGCTAGGGAAAGTGGAGGCAGTCCAGCAAGCGGACCGGCAATTGGTCCTCGACCCGGTGCCTGGGGTTGCCTACGAGATCGGGGAGCAGGTCGGGATCTATGATGAACAAGGCAATGCGCTCGGAAAGATCGAGGTACAGGCTATCTCGGCGTTCGAGATGTCCGGGCGTTATCTGGGGGACGAGCTGGAACGAATACAGCCGGGTGCCGAGCTTCGGACGGAATTCGGAGTTCGGGTCATTTCGGTGATGCTGTCGGCGGTCCAGCCGTACAAGGTCTGGTTGATCGTCATCCTGGTTTCATTCATAAGCTTTGTCGGCTATGTGTTGGTCAAGGTGTTTGGCAGCAGTGCGGGCATCGGGCTGACCGGGTTGGTAGGTGGATTGGCGTCGAGCACGGTCACGACCCTGAGTTTCGCCCGCCGCAGCTTGGAATCACCGGCCTTGAACCGGCATTTCGCGGTCGCCATTCTGCTGGCCTCTACCGTCATGTTTCCGCGTCTCTTGATGCAAATTGCGGTTGTCAACCAGTCGCTGATGATGCGCATGGCGGTGCCGATTATGGTCATGGCCGCGACCGGTTTCGGGGTGGCGGTCTGGTATTTTCTCCGGGCCCGCAACGAGAGCGCAGAGACAGAAACCCTGACTCTGAGCAATCCGTTCAGCCTCCGATCGGCATTGAACTTCGCAGTGGTGTTCGCATCGATCCTGATGGTTACGCGTCTTGCGATTACCTATCTGGGTGAAGCCTGGTTGCCGGTAGTGGCCCTGGTCAGCGGCTTGACCGATGCCGACGCCATCGCCTTCTCAGTCAGCGATGCCCAGCAGGATGGGCTCATCAGCCTCGACTGGGCAGCCTTCAACGCGGTTCTCGGCGCCATTGCCAACACCTTTATGAAGCTGATGTTGGTGTATTCGTTGGGGGATAAGGGGCTGTTCAAGAAATTGATCGGCCCGGTGATCATCATTGGTGTCGCCGGACTGGGCAGTGCTTTTCTCTACTATGACTTCTCTGGCGCAGTCGAGGCGGCCGGAACCGCCGGCTGAATGCCGTGATTCCGCGTTAGCATTAATACAGGGCGCCGGCGCCATCGGCGCCCCTTTACCCTGCATCAGCCGCCCTGGGTCGCGGTCAGCCCTACTTCCTACGCCTCACCGACATCGATGACCACCATCCAGGCGTCGCCCTCGCGCCGCGCGATACACTTTCGGTTGCGGAGCGATCAATCGTGTCGCCGCAGTTGCTCCCGCACGAAGGGAAGGGTCAGGCGCCGCTGGGCCGCCAGGGAAGCCCTATCGAGGCGCTCCAGCAGGCCCTGCAGGTAGCCGAGGTTCCGGGGGCAGCGGCGCAGGATGTATCGGGCGCTGTCCGCGGGCAGCCGCAGCCCGCGCTCGGCGGCCAGGCGCGTCAGGGCCGGCAACAGCTCGGCGTCGGGGAGCGGCTGGAGCTGGTAGCTGGGGCCCCAGGCCAAGCGAGAGGCCAGGTCCGGCAGGCGGGTCGGCAACTGGGCCAAGGGCCTGTCGGCGCTTACCAGCAGACCGGCATCGACCTCGCGGATCCGATTGTAGAGGTCGAACAGGGCCTCTTCCCAGTGCGCCTGGCCGGCCAGGCATTGCAGATCGTCGAGGCAGACCAGGGCCATGGTCTCCAGGTCCTGTAACAGCTCCGGCCCGAAGCTCAGGGCTTGGGCCAGGGGCAGGTAGGCCACGGGCCGCTCCGGTGCGTGGACCGCGGCGCAGGCCGCCTGCAGCAGGTGGCTCTTGCCGACCCCCGAGGCTCCCCACAGATAGAGGTAGGGTTCGCCTGCGCCCGCCGCCAGCCTCTGCACCGCGTCCAGGGCCTCGCCATTGGGGCCGGGGATGAAGCTGTCGAAGCTGAGCGCCGGCTGCAACGCCAGGCCGAGGGCCAGTTGGCGGCTCATGCCTGGGCCTCGGCGCCCCAGCGGGCACATAGGCTGGCGGCGAAGAACAGCAGCAAGCTGAGCCCGATCTCCGCCAGCCCGAGCCAGCGCTGGCCCGGGTTGGCAACCGCCTCGCCCACCCCGTGAATGAAATAGAGCAGGCTGACGAAGGCGGCCCAGAGGTGGCTGCGGGGGCGCCCGTGGAGCACCCCGCGCAGCGGGATCAGCAGGGGCACGGTGGTGACCAGGATCACCAGCGAGGTGGGAAAGTAGAGCGAGGGCGCCAGCCAGGCGTGCCAGGCTAGGCTCAAGCCGAGCAGGCCGAATACCCCGGCCAGACTGAGCCAGCGCACCAGGGTGAGCTTCATTTTCCCTCGATCAGGGCCGCGGCGGTGGCCGCCACCCGCTTACCCAGGGCCTGGCAGAGCCGTTTTTCCTCTTCGCTCAGGGGTAGGTTGCTGTCGTTGCCGGCCAAGTGACTGGCGCCGTAAGGGGTACCGCCGGTGCGGGTGGCGAGCAACTCGGTTTCGCTGTACGGCAGGCCCACCAGCAGCATGCCGTGGTGCAGCAGGGGCAGCATCATCGAAACCAGGGTGGTCTCCTGGCCGCCGTGCATGCTCGAAGTCGAGGTAAACACTCCGGCCGGCCGGCCGATCAGCCCACCGGACATCCACAGGGCCCCGGTGCCGTCGAGAAAGTACTTGAGCGGGGCCGCCATATTCCCGAAGCGGGTCGGGCTACCCAGCGCCAGGCCGGCACAGTCGCGCAGGTCAGCGCCATCCGCGTATGGGGCTCCGCTGTCGGGGATGCTGTCTTCCACCGCTTCGCATACCGCGGACACTTCGGGCACCGTGCGCAGGCGCGCCTGCAGGCCGCCGACCTGCTCCACGCCGCGCGCCACCTGCCGGGCCATCTCGGCGGTGGCGCCATGGCGGCTGTAGTATAGGACCAGGATGTAGGGATCAGAGGAGTTCAAGGGTCTGCTCCGGCGGCCTGCCCAGGGCGGCCCGCCGGCCGTCCTTGATCACGATCGGGCGCTCGATCAGCTTCGGATGGGCCAGCATGGCGTCGATCAACTGGTCACGGCCCAGACTCGGGTCGCTCAAGCCAAGTTCTTTGTATTCCTTCTCTTTGCGCCGCATCAACTCACGGGGCTCCAGGCCGAGTAGTTGGAGTATATGCTCCAGGGTCTGACGATCCGGCGGCGTCTTCAGGTATTCCACGATGTCCGGCTCCACGCCGCGCTCGCGCAACAGCTTCAGGGTCTCCCGGGATTTACTGCAGCGGGGATTATGGTAGATCTGGATGCTCAAGCCAGGCTCCTCGGTAGCTAGGGGTTCGGCGCTATTCTACCCGCCCCCTCGGTTCGGTTGCCATGCTTGGCGTAATGCGTATCATTGGCCCACTGTCAAAGCGAGCAATCGGGGAGCGCCCATGGTTAATTTCCGTCTGCCGATCCTGGCCCTGCTGGTCGGTCTGCTGCTGGGCGCCCAAGCCTCGGCGGAGACCGTGGACTTTACGCTGCCGGACCTCGAGGGCAAGCCCCACAAGCTGTCCGACTACAGGGGCAAGTGGGTGGTGGTCAACTATTGGGCGACCTGGTGTCCGCCCTGCCTGGAGGAAATCCCGGAGCTGGAAGTGTTCCACGCCAACCACCAAGACAAGGATGCAGTGGTGCTGGGCGTCAACATGGAGGAGATCGACCTGGAAAGCCTCAAAGTGTTCGTGGACGATCAGTTCATTAGCTACCCGATCCTGCGCACCGGCGCCGACAGTCCCGGGGAGCTGGGGCGGGTTACCGGTCTGCCCACCTCGTACTTGGTCTCGCCCGCCGGCGAGCTGGCGGCGCGCCAGGTGGGGCCGATCACCGCCGACGCCATCGAGTCCTTCATCCGGAATTATCCCGGTAAGCCGGGAGGAGAATAGCCATGAACTCTATGCGCCAATATCTGCTCGCGACCGGCCTGTTGCTGTTGACCGCCGGCGCCCAGGCCAACCGCGACCCGGGCCAGTACTTCTTCGACCAGTCCCTGGGGGACTTTCAGGAAGAGCTGCAGATGGCCCGAGACGAGGGCAAGGTGGGGGTGCTGATCTTCTTCGAAATGGAAGAGTGCCCGTTCTGCCACCGCATGAAGACCACCGTGCTCAACCAGCCCGAGGTGCAGGACTACTACAAGGAGCACTTTCTGATTTACCCGGTGGATATCGAAGGCGACGTCGAGATTGTCGAAGGACTTCGCTTTCCGCGGGTATCGGGTGCGGGCAACTCCCGTATTCGGTTTCTTCGACCTGGAAGGTAAGCTGGTGACCCGCTACACCGGGGCTACCAAGGACGCCGCGGAGTTCCTGCTGCTGGGCGAGTACGTGGTAAATGGGATCTACAAGCAGATGTCGTTCGCCCGCTATAAGCGCCAACAGGCCGACGCCGGCTGAAATGCGTTCGGCACCGGCGCTCCTGGTGTTTCTGGGGTGGTGCTGGCTGGGCGCGGCGGCGGGCGAACCGGCCGGCCTGCCGCTCTTGCCGGAGCCCTTGACCCTGGAGCATGCCCTTAGCCTGGCCGACGGCAGCCACCCCGAGCTGGAATCGGCGCGCGCGGCGTTGGATGGGGCGCGTGCCGAGCGCCAGGCTGTAGATGCTGATTTCGGCACCCGCATCGGCGTCGAGCTGGCCCTGCGGGCGGTGGAACCTTCGGATCTGGCGCGCCGCGCCTACAGCACCAACAACGACAGCTGGGCCCGCTTCAAGGCGAGCCGCAGGCTGTATGACTTCGGTGCGGCCGACGCCGCCCGCGAGGCGGCCTCGGCGGCGGTGCGCGGGGGCGAGTGGGCCTACCTCGATGCCCGCCAGCGTCGTCGCTTGGAGATCATGGCGCGGTTTTTCGACGTGCTGGTGGCGGATCTGGAATACGCCCGCGACACCGAGGAGATGGCCACCGAATACGTCACCTATGACAAAGCGGTGCAGCGCAACGAGCTGGGCCGGTTGTCCGACATCGAGTTGCTCGAGGCGGACAAGAACTACCAGGCCGCCCTGCAGCGGCGGCGCCTGAGCCAAGCCCGCCAGCGCGCCAGCCGCTCGCGCCTGGCGATCGCCCTAAACCGCCCGGAGCAGCTGTCCGCCGAACTGCAGGCGCCGCGCCTGCCGGACCTGGAGCGCGAGCTCGGCGAGTTGGAGCCGCTGGTGGCTGCGGCCCTGGAGGCCAACCCCAGACTGCAGGCCGAGCGGTCTCAACTGCACGCGGCGGAGGACCGGGTGCGGGCGGCTCGCCTCAGCTACCGTGGGGAGCTGCGCGGCGAGTTCGAGGCCGGCGCCTACAATCGCCGCTTCGCCCGCGATGACCCTTTCGCCGCCGGCCTAGTGCTGGAGCTACCCCTGTATACGGGCGGTGCCAAAGACGCCGAGCTGGCCAAGGCCTGGGCCGAGGTGCGCGAGCGGCGCGCCGGCATCGCTCGCCAGGAACTGGAGTTGCGCCAGGCGGTGCTTGACCTCTGGCTGGAGATTGGCAGCCTGCGGGCCCGGCTGCAGGAGCTGGACAGTCTGGGCCGCTACCGTGACTTGTACCTGGACCGCAGCCGTGCCCTCTACGAGATGGAGGTGACTGCCGATTTGGGCGATGCCATGGTCGGCACCTCCGACCACCGACTGCAGCAGGCGCGAGCGGAATACGACATGGCCCTGGCCTGGGCGCATCTCGACGCCCTCACCGGGCGGCTGCTCCAGGCCCCTGACCAAACGGACCCCGACCAGGAGGCGACCCCGTGAAACCCATCCCCCTCTGGCCCTGGCTCTGCCTGGGCGCCTCCGTGCTGGTCGCGGGGCCACTGCCGGCCCTGGAACTGGACGCCGAGTTGGCGTGGGGCCAACGCCTGGAGCTCAGTCTGCCGCTATCCGGACCGGTGGCCGAGGTGGCGGTGGTCCCCGGCCAGCGAGTGGCCGCCGGCGAGCTGTTGCTGGCGCTGGATCAGCGCCTGTATCAGGCCCGACTGGAGCAAGCCATGGCGGGCCTGGAGCAGGCCCGCCAGGACCGTGCCGAGGCCCAGCGCGAGCTGGAGCGGGCCGAGGAGCTGTATGACCGTACCGTGCTCTCCGACCATGATCTGACCAAGGCCCGGATCGGCGCCGCGGCTGCCGAGGCGGCACGCCGCCGGGCCGCCGCCGCCCTCACCGAGGCCGAGCTGGAACTGGAATACAGCCGCCTGCAGGCCCCGTTCGACGGCCTGGTGTTGGAGGTGCTGGCGGCGCCGGGCCAGGCCCTGGTCAACCGCCTGCGGGCCCAGCCCCTGGTGGTGCTAGCTGACGACCGGCGGCTGCGCGCCCTGGGCGCGGTCGATGCCGGGCAGGCGGCCAGACTGCGCCCCGGCCAGGCGGCCCAGGTGGAGCTGGCGGGGGAATGGCTCCCGGGGGAGCTGATCCTGGTGGGCCGGGAGCCGCTGGAGCAAGGCTATCGGCTTGAGGTCGGGTTTGCGGCCCCGGCCGGTGTCACAGTCTTGGCCGGACAGCGACTGAGGGTGCATATCGATGACTAACCGAAAATCCGATGCACCGGCCCAGATCTGCATGCGCTGTCTGGTGGCGGGTCGAGTGCAGGGGGTGTTCTTTAGGGCCAGCACGCGTCACCAGGCCCAGACCCTGGGGCTCAGCGGGCATGCCCGCAACCTGTCCGACGGCCGAGTGGAGGTGCTGGTGTGCGGCGATCCGAAGCAGGTGGCCAAGCTGCAAGCCTGGTTGCGGCAAGGCCCGCCGATGGCGGAAGTGAGCGGGCTGTCCTGTGAGCCGGTATCGTTTCGGGCCCTGCCCGATTTCAGCGTCGGTTAGCCGCGTTCGGGTGCGGGAAATTCCAGTCTGCGGTTTTCCCGCTCCCGGCCTGGATCGGCTCCCGAGGCTCGCGCTCAAGGGCGCGAAACTCGAAGGTGGTGCCGGTGGGCCGATAGTAATAGCTTCGGGATTCGGGTTTGGGTGCCGGGGTTTCGGTGCGTGTCGCCGCGCGTGCGGGATAGCCCGGATCGGTGCCTGGTCCCGACGGTCCATAATCCAGATAACGGGCCAACAGCTCCTCGGTAGTTCGGTGGCGTCCGCTGCCGGGCTCGGTTTTCGCAAACTCGGGCCGCCAAAGGGCGCCGCCCGTTCCCCTGGGATGGGCCGGCTCGGCGGGTAGTGGGTCGAGCAGCCCTCGACGGGGGCCGGCTTGGGGCTGCAAGCGGCCGGCACCGGTCTGGGTGGACGGGCCCGTGCCCAGTTCGCGCCAACGCAGCGGTTCCCCTGCGTACCGGTCGGGGCCCGTGGTTCCGGCGGCTTGCTTGGTCCAGGGTTCGATGGGCCTGAAACCGGGTTGCTCCGGGGCGTTTGCCACTGGCTCGTTCCAGGACCCGGACGCCGGCTGCTGGTCGGCCCGGGCGCTGATCAGGCGGGTGCTGAAACTCGATTTCCCCGCTGCATTGCCGGTCTGCGGCGCCTCGGCGGCGGCGTCCCTGCGCGCCGACGCCAGCAAGGGCTCGGTGCGGGCCGCCAGCCACTGCTGTACCGCCGGGTTGACATAGGGACCGGGCGGTGGCGGGTAGTTGCCGGCGAGCGCCGGAGCCGCCAGCAATAGGCCGCAGGCGGCAAGATACGAGGGGCTTGGCATTGGCCGGGGCTCCTGGTGACAAAAAGGCCGGATCAACAAACGGGGGGCCAGTTACAATGCACTGGTCATCAAGGCTAACCCAATTCGGCCGGAATGACGACTGCCCGGCAGGCGTAGAAATCGCCCCATGAATCCCCTATCCGGGCGAAATTCTCCCCGCTTCAGTGGGTTGGCTATAGGCAGCAGTGGGTGGGGTAACTCCATGTGGATTCTGTGGGAAATGGCTGGCCGCAAGCGGATGCGCCAGTTTGGAGCCGATCGATGCAACTGCCGAAATTGACGCCCGGACGTATCCTGCGGCGCTACAAGCGTTTTCTCGCGGACGTGGAGCTGGCCAACGGCGAACTGGTGACCGCCCATTGCCCGAATACCGGCAGCATGCGCAGCTGCTGGCAGCCGGGAGTGCCGGTCGAGCTGAGCCACAGCAGCGACCCGAAACGCAAGCTCGCCTGGACTTTGGAACGGGTGGATATGGGAAGCGGCTGGGTCGGCGTACATACCGGGCGCACCAATCCCGTGATGGCGGAGGGGATTGCCGAGGGCCGGATCCCGCCCCTGGCGGGCTATGACGAGCTGAGGCGGGAGGTACGCTTCGAGCTGGAGGGGCACCCGCGCTCGCGCCTGGACCTGCAACTCCTCAATGGCCCCAGGGCCGACGCCTTGGTGGAGGTGAAGAATGTGAGCCTGCTGGACGCCGAACTGGTGCGCTTTCCCGATGCGGTAACCGAGCGCGGCCGTAAGCACCTGGACCTGCTGGCGGCGGCCCATGCCTTGGGATGGCGGGCGGTGATGTTATTCGCGGTCAATCGCCCCGAGGGCCGCGCCTTTGCCCCGGCGGCGGCCGTCGATCCGGATTATGCCCGGCGCCTGCGGGAAGTGGCCGGCGCGGGGGTGGAGGTGCTGGCAGTGCGTATCGAGCATGGGCCGCAGTGGATGCGGGCGGGGGCGATGCTGCCGGTGGAACTGGGTTAGGACAGATTGGACTGAGG
>CBDUCL010000052.1:0-15155 GCA_965365625.1 uncultured Chromatiales bacterium
GAATTGTGGTAAACTCCAAGGTCGTTTTTAGGCGGGCTCGCGGCAAGCGCGGCGGCCTGTCGCATCTGGCAGCTGTTTATTGACACGAGGAGTGACGAGATGATTATTCGCAAAACCCTTCTGCTGGCGGGCGGCATGGCCCTGACCCTGGGCCTGGCCGGCAATGCCGCCGCGGCCGACGGCGGCGAGTTGTACAAGAGCAAGCTGTGCGGCACCTGCCACGGGATGGACGCCAATTCCCCGATCATGCCCAACTACCCCAAGCTTGGGGGGCAGAACGCCGCTTACGCCGCGGCCCAGATCAGGGACATCCGCGACGGCAAGCGCACCAATGGCCTTACGGCTGCCATGAAGCCGATGGTCGCCGCTCTCACCGACGAGGAAATCGATGCCATCGCAGAATGGATGGCTCAGCAGTAAGCACCGGAGTCGCCCGGGCCGCGGCCCGGGTAAAGGTGTCGGCTGAGGGGGTTGCGAGAGATCGCAACCCCTTTGCCGTTCTAGGCCGGATGATATTTGTCAATGCGCCCTGAAACTGGCCCTGGCATCATGACGAGCTTTTCGGACGGAGTGTCGAGATGGGAACGACGCGAATCCTCTGGTGGACAGCGACATTCCTGACCCTGCTGCTGCTCGGGGTGCTTGGCTACAAGGCTTGGCCGTTGCTATTTCCCAAACCCGAGGCGCAAGTAGCCTGGGACCCGGCCTGCGATTTGCGCGCCGGGCCCTGTGAATCGGCGTTGCCAGGCGACGGCTGGGTAAGCCTGGAGATTTCTCCGTCCAGCATACCGACCGTGCAGCCGCTGCAGCTGCAAGTGCGGGTGCAGGGGCCGGTGCCGGCGGTGTCCAGGGTGGCGGTAGATTTTACCGGGGTGGACATGAACATGGGCTTCAATCGGGCGGAACTTCAGCCTCAGGGCGAAGGCGTCTTCGCTGGCAAGGGTATGTTGCCGGTATGCGTGCGTGAGCGCATGCAGTGGCAGGCGCGGGTACTGATGGAGACCGAGCGGGGACTGGTCTCCGCCGACTATCGGTTCTGGACCGCCCGCCCCGGGGAGGCGCTGCCGTGAGCCGACTGGCGCTTGGCGGGTGGGTCCTGCTCGTCCTGCTGGGCCTGGGCTGGGCGCTTTGGCTATGGGAGCCGCCCGCCTCGGATACGGCTAATGGGGCGGCCCTGGCCCCGTTCCCCGAAGGCGGCGACTTCCGCCTGCAGTCGGCCAACGGCCCCGTCGGGCTGGAGGATCTGCGCGGTCAGGTGGTGGTGCTCTACTTCGGGTACACCTTCTGCCCGGATATCTGTCCCACCAGCCTGGCCCTGCTCAGTCTGGCGCTGGAGCAGTTGAGTCCGGCCGAGCTTGAGCGGGTCCAACCCCTGTTCGTCAGTGTAGATCCCGAGCGCGACACGCCGGATCGGCTGGCGGCCTACGCCGAGTACTTCCACCCTCGGATTCTCGGGCTCACTGGCGATCCCGCGAAACTGGCGGCGACGGCGGGGCTATACGGCGCCGCCTACCGCAAGGTGGAACAGGGCTCCGCGGCCGGGTATTTGGTCGATCACTCGGCCATGACCTATATCATCGACCGCCAGGGCCGGCTCGCCCACAGTCTGGTCCACGGCACTCCGCCCGAGCGCATCCTTGCCCTGCTGCGGCAGGAACTGCAAGCCTCCGCGGGACATTAAATTCTTTTTCTGCAATCCAGGAGAAAACCATGAATCCTATCCGAACCCTGCTCGGCTGCGGTCTGTTTTTGGGGGCTTTGGCGCCAGCCTGGGCCGAGACCGCCGCCGAGGCGGTCGGCGTCGAGGCCCCCTATGTGCGAGCGGTGCCCCCGGGCCAGCGCAACAGCGCCGCCTTCATGCGACTGAACAACGGCGCGGACCAAGCCCACGCCTTGGTGGGTGCCCGGTCGCCGGTCGCCGAGGCGGTGGAATTGCACACCCACAGCATGCGGGACGGAATGATGAGCATGCGACCGGTGGAGCGGGTCGACTTGCCGGCGCGGGAGCGGGTGAGCCTGCAGCCTGGGGGGCTGCACGTAATGCTGATCGGCCTGCGTAAGCAGCTGGAGCTGGGCCAGGAGGTTTCGCTGACCCTGGTGTTCGAGGATGGCAGCGAGCGCCAACTCGGCGCCCCGGTGCAGAAGATCGACGTGGAGGCGATGCAGCACCAGCACCACCACCATTGAGGTGCGGGCATGGGCTGCCGGTTGGCAGCCCATGCCGGAAGCGGCGCCGCTCAGAATTCGCCGGCCGCCGCCATCTGCATCATTTCCTGCAGGGTATTGCTCACACGCAAGGCGTCGTCGCGCAGATCGGCGGGCAGCTTGGTGCCGCCGTAGATCATCAGGTCCAGGTTCATGGAATAAAGCCATAGGCGGCCATCGGCATGTTCCACCAATGCGATGCGGCAGGGCATGAACCCGGCCAGGGCGTTTCGGTATTCCAGCATCTTCTTGCCGGTTCGGGCATCGCAGAAGGAGAGGAAGTTGACGTAGCGGTAGTCCTCGCCGGTGATCGCTTTGATCTGTTTGTAGAAGGGGGATTCGCCGACGAAGAACATATTGCGGCTCACCGCCAGGCTCTTGAGGGAATCAACCACGTCTTCGGCGCTGATATCCTCCTCCACCTGCACTGACCACATCATGGAGCTTCCGGGATCGCCCGTGGTCACGATTTCTTGGGCCAGCTCGGTGTAAACTTCGACCGCCTTGGGGTCGAATTGGGAAAGTTGCGGCCAGTAATTGACGTAGCCGTAGCCCAATCCCGCCACCACCAGGAGGCCGATCAGGGCGAGGAGGTTAACAATGAGTCTCATAAGCGAAGCTCCTGAGTTAAAAATTTTGGCTGGTGTAGCCGGCCAGGATACACCCAGGGATTTCCCGATACAAATTGCGGCTGGCGGGCCGCGTCGCTCCCGCTCCAGCTGATGCCGCTCGATCCCAACCCCTGTGACTGGGCCGCCCAGGCCGCGGAGCGCTGGCCGCGCGCCCCGGCCTGGATCCTCGACGGCCGAGTCCAGAGCTTCTGCGGGCTGGACCGGGAGTTGGAGCGGGTATCGTCGGTGTTGGCCGCACTGGACCCGGGGCCGGTGCTAGGTCTGGAGCTGGAGTGCCCGCTGAGCATGGCCTTGCTCTGCTTGGCTGCGCCCCGGGCCGGCCTGGTCCCCTATCCCCTGAATCCCCGAATGCTCTGCGCCGAGCGGGATCGATTGCTGCGGCAGGCGGGAGCCCGCAGCCTGATCGCGCCGGCAGAGCGGGAACCGGGCCCGGGCCTGCGGCGCTTGGACACGGCCCAACTCGACGGACCGCGCGGTGCGCCGGGCTCCTGTGCGGCAGCCGGCTCGCTGCAGCTGATCCTGGCCACCAGCGGCAGCGGGGGTTGCCCCCGCGGGGTGATGCTCAGCGGCGCCAACCTGGCCGCTGCGGCGCGCGCCTTCCGTCAACGCTGGCCCCTGGGGCCGAGAGACCGTTGGCTCGCCTGCTTGCCGTTGTTTCATATCGGCGGCCTCGCCATCACCTACCGTTGCTTGGCGGCGGGGGCGGCGGTGGAGTTTCACCAAGGTTTCGATGCGGCGCGGATCTGGGCGGCGATAGGTCGGGGACGGATCAGTCATATCTCCCTGGTGCCCGCGATGCTAGCTGCCCTGTTGGACCAGGCCGGGGCTGCTCGACCGCCAGCCCGGCTGCGCATGGCACTCGTCGGGGGGGCGGCTTTGGCTCCTACGCTGGCGGAGCGGGCCAAGGTGGCTGGATGGCCGCTCTGTGTCGGATACGGCATGACCGAGAGCACGGCCATGTGCGCCGCCCACTGCGGGCCGGCGGCGGGTGCCGAAGCCGGGCTGGTGGGGCGGTTGCTGCCCGGGTTCGAAGCTGAGACCGGCGCCGATGGGCGTCTACGGCTGCGGGGCCCGGCGGTGACGGTGGGTTACGCCAATCCCGAACGCAGGCCCGGCCAGGGGCTGGAGGCGGGGTGGCTGACCAGCGCCGACCTGGGACGCATCGATGGGGAGGGGTGGCTGCGGGTGTCGGGGCGGGCCGACGAGGTGCTGGTGTCCGGCGGCGAACTGGTGCATCCGGCCCAGGTGGAGGTCCTGCTGGCGGCCTGCCCTGGCGTGCGCGCGGCGGCGGTGGGGGCGGTGCCGGATCCGCGCTGGGGTGACCTGCTAGTGGCTTGGTACCGAGGCGACCCCGAGCCGGGGGAGGTCGACGCTTGGTGCCGGGAGCGGCTGCCGGGCTATTTGCGTCCGCGCCGTTTACGGCGGGTCTCGGTCCTGCCACTCACCGGTTCCGGCAAGCTCGATCGTGCGAGATTGCGCGAGCTTATGGCGGCAGAAGTAGTCGACGACGGCTAGGGAAACGGTGATTTTCCGGCCCTTCCCTAGCTGCGACTGGTTAGCCCCATTCTCTGGGCGACGATGCCGGCCTGGGTGCGGTTGTCGAGCTGTAGGGCCCGCAGAATGGCGGTGACGTGGATCTTGACCGTGTTTTCCGACAACCCTAGTTCGCGGGCAATGCGCTTGTTCGACAGGCCGTCGCCGAGCAACCGCAGTACGTCGATCTGGCGATGGGTCAGGCTATCCGGGATCTCCGTTGGCAGCCCGCCCATCGGTTGCAGTTCCGGAGGGAGTCCCTCGGTTTCGCCGCCCGGCTGTAACAGCTCCGGTGGGATGTAGAGGCCACCGGCCAGCACCAGATCGATGGCCTTCAGCATCACGTCGGCGCCCGCCGACTTGGGAATGAAACCGGCCGCTCCGGCGTCGATGCAATGGCGCATGTGGGATGGATTGCGAGACCCCGAGAGCACCACTAGAGGCAGTTCCGGTAACTCGCTGCAAAGCCGCTCCAGCAGCTCGAATTCTCCCGCACCGGGCATAAACAGGTCCAGCAACACCAGGTCCAGGTCTCGGTGGGACGCGATGGCGGCCAAGGTCTCCTGGGCACTGCGCGCTTCCAGCACCTCGGCATCGAGGGCTCCGGATTGAAGGGTCTGGCGCAGGCCCTGGCGTATCAGTTCGTGGTCGTCCGCTATCAGTATCTTCATATAGGCCAGCGCTTGGTGCAGGCATGCGTTCGCTCGACGGTTTCCCTCCCCTCGCGGCTTAATTGCTTGTCCCGGCCCGCAGAACAAGGCCTAGACAGTGATCTCGCGGTAATCCATTGCGCCGTATCTTAGCGGAAACTTGCCGGATGGGTAGCCTCCGGATAGTACGAAAGTATTAGTGCAAATGGGCTAGTTGCCCCAGGTGAATGCTGTTTTGCTGACTTGGTGCAGGCGATCAGCCCCTGTTTCGCCCGCTGTCGGGCCGCGCCGGCAGCGGATATCCGCCGGCGGCCAGCCGCTGTTTGCTGCCTGGTACGGGTTTGTCCCTAATCCGTTTGGGCTAGTCGCTCCAGGCAATACCCAAGCCCTCGACAAAGGCAGACAATATAGTTGGCGGTGCTCGAAGCATGACCGCCAACCTACTGCGACCGTCGGTTGCCAAGAGGGTGCTCGATTCGGAGTAGGGTTTTATCGGTAGGTACCATCTCTCTCCCTAAGGCTAGATCAATTAGCCTTCGCCAAGGAAGGATCTCGGTACAAGGAGGTACCGTTTTTTTATCGGAGAGACAGAAAGGTCGTTTTCCGGCTGCCGGACGGGGTCGGAGCCAAGTCTGGCGGATCGGTCCGTAGCGGCAGCCGAAGCGTTCGGGCCTCAGGCCGGGGCCGCGCTAATGCCATCCTCCTCCGGCGCGTTTGTCGCGGGGCACCGACTCCCCGGCTCCGAGTTTCTCCGTTTCGGCAGTCCTTTTTCCGGATGAGACGCCGGAGCGAGTGATCCTCTGTGTTTTTCGGCAGGCTTTCGAAAACGCGGTTTCCGGTAGCCTGCGTCTTCGTTCGCGGGCGAACGACACGACGGAGCCCAGCGTCCGACACTAGCGACGCTGCAAGTCGCCGCTCTCCTAACCAGGGGGCGGTCAAGGCCTGTCTCCGCAACCCCAAACCGCCGGCTTGCAGTCAGGGTAAGCGCAATCTCTCCAGCCGACAGATCCAGGGCCCGGAACGGGGTACGTACAGTCGGAACCGCAACCGCGGGGCCATTGCGGTACTTTATTCTGGGGCCGGTCAGGTCTTGATCTTGGACTCGGCGGATTTGACCGCTTTTTTCGCCGCCTGCCTGGTGGCGCTGGGCAACTCTTCGGCCGTATCGGTGACGGCTTCAGTTGCTTCGGCGGCGGCCTGCTCCAATTCGGCCATCCGGCTTTCTATCTGCCCCGGGATCGCCCGGCCAGGCTGGTGCACCAAGTGCACCAGCCTGGTGTAGCCGGCCACTGCGGCATCGCTAAGCCAATGGGCGCCCCTGAGGACGCCGTCGTGAATGGTCTTGTCCTTGTAACCGTAGGTGACCGCCGATCCAACGGCGAGTCCGGCGAAGAAGGGAATCAACGGAAGTGCCATATCGACCTCCTGAGCAGGCAGCGAAAACCAGTGTCTGCGGGGCTGGGAAGAAGTGGCGCGCTGCATCGGCCGCCCGCCGCTGGATTCGATCGCCGAGAGGCGCCCGGGCCTCGATCCCTACGCCTACCCCAGAGTTCAGTATATTTCCCCATATTGCGCTCCTGGGGCGGGGACGGGGGTTTCGGGCATGCATCGCGCCTTTGCATGATCTTAATCAAGCGCCGCGGCCCCTGAGCCCGCTCAGGTAGTTGCGGATCAGGGATTCGTTAAGCGCCGCTGCCGTCAACTCTCCCTGGCTCTCCAGGGTCCCGCTCTGGGCCAGGATGCAGATGCCGTGCACGCCGCTCCACAGGGCGTGGGCTGCCAGGTCCAGTTCCCCGGGGCTGAGGTCCGCGGCCAGCGGCCCCAATGCCTGCACCACCAGTTGAAACATTCGGTCCACCTTGACCTGATACCAATCGGGCAAGGGCTCGCCCGGGGACGGGTGGTGCTCGTAGAGCGCTCCCCAAAGGTGAGGATTGGACTCGGCGAAGCGGATATAGGACTGGCCCAGGGCCAACACGCATTGCTCCGGCGAGCTGCACTCCGCGGCTCGTTCCGCCAGGATTCGGTGCATGCGATCGAGGGTGCGGCCGTTGAGTTGCAGGATCAGGTCGTCGAGGTTGCGGAACACCAGGTACAGGGTGCCCTGGGTATAGCCGATCGCCGCCGCCAGCTTGCGCGCGCTCAGTCCCGCCAGGCCGTGTTCCGCCACAAGCCGCTCTGCGGCGGCCAGGGCCATGGCGTGGATCTCTTCTCGGCTGTGGTCGCTGCGGCGTGCCATTGGCGGTCTCCCTTTCCTCTTGGAGAAATTATAACGATTTTATTGAACGACGTTTATTTTTCTGCTATAAAGAAATTGAACGTTGTTCATTTAACTCGCCGCCCGCACCGGCGGTTTCATTCCGGATAAAAATGAACGTCGTTCATAATCCCCGAACATGACCCGTCTCGGGTTGCGTATCGGGACTAATTGAACACTGTTTATTAAGGGGAAGCAGATGAACGCTAAACGCAACCACCAATCCAGCGGCTGGCGCGCCTGGCTGCTGGCAGGAATCGCCTGGCTGGGGGCCGCTGGGGCCCAGGCAGCGGGACTATTGACCCCAGCCGACGGCAGCCTGCCGGCGCTGGAGATCCGCGATCACCAGGTCGAGGTGACCATCGCCGACGGCTATGCCACCACCAGCGTTGAGCAGGTATTCCACAACCCCCATGGCCGGGACCTGGAGGCAATCTATTCCTTTCCGGTCCCGAAACGGGGGGCAGTGGGTGAGTTCACGCTCTGGATCGACGGCCAGCCGGTGCACGGCGAGGTGCTAGAGAAAAAGCAGGCGCGTCAGATCTACGAGGAGGAAAAGGCCGCCGGTCGCGACGCCGGGCTGACCGAGCAGGACGGCTACAAGACCTTCGAGATCTCGGTAGCCCCGGTTCGGGCCGGTCAGGACACCCGGGTGCGGCTTGTCTACCTGCAGCCGGCGGAGGTGGACAGCGGCATCGGCCGCTATCTCTACCCGCTCGAGGAGGGCGGCACCGACGAGCAAAAGCTCGCCTTCTGGACCGCCAACGACCAGGTCAGCGGCCGCTTCAGCTTCGACCTGCGGCTGCGCTCCGGCTACCCCATCGAAGCGGTGCGGGTGCCCAATCAAGGTCAGGCCCAGGTGCAGAAGATCAGCGACCAGGAGTGGAGCGTGCACCTCGGCAGCCAGGCCGCGGTGGAGGAGGGCAGCGCCCAGGCCCCGGCCCAACCGCCGGCCGCCGCCTATCAGCTGGATCAGGACCTGGTAGTCTACTGGCGCCACGCCCCCAACTTGCCCGGCAGTCTGGACCTGCTCGCCTACAAGCCGGACGCTGCCGGCCGCGGCACTTTCATGCTGACATTAACCCCAGGGGCCGACCTGCAGCCCATTACCGAGGGCCGCGACTGGGTGTTCGTGCTCGACAAGTCCGGCTCCATGAGCCGCAAGATCGCCACCCTGGCGGACGGAGTGCAGCGGGCCCTGGGTAAGCTCCAGGCCGGCGATCGCTTTCGCATCGTGTTGTTCGACGATCGTGCCCGGGAGATGACTCCGGACTATGTGCCGGTAACCCCGGAGGCGGTGCGGCGCTATACCGACGAGCTGGCGCGGGTGGCCGCCAGCGGCAGCACCAACCTGTATGCGGGCCTGCGTCTCGGGCTGGACGGGCTGAACGGCGATCGTACCTCCGCCATCCTGCTGGTGACCGACGGCGTGGCCAATGTCGGCGAGACCAAACAGCGCAAGTTCCTCGAGTTGCTGGCGAAAAAGGACGTGCGGCTGTACACGTTCATTATGGGCAATAGCGCCAACACTCCCTTGCTCGAGGCCCTGACCCGCCACAGCGACGGCTTCGCCATGAGCGTATCCAACAGCGACGACATCGTCGGCCAGATCCTCACCGCCACCGCCAAGCTCACCCACCAGGCCCTGCACGGGGCAAAGCTGAAGATCGCCGGCGTGAAGACCGCCGACCTGGCGCCGCGCCAGATCGGCAGTCTTTATCGCGGCCAGCAACTGGTGATGTTCGGCCACTACTGGGGGGGCGAGGAGGCGGAGGTCAGCCTGGAGGCGCGTATCTCCGGTCAGCCGGTGTCCTATCGCACCCGCTTCCGCTTTCCCGAGACCGCCACCGAGCACCCGGAGCTGGAGCGTCTCTGGGCCTATGCGGGCATCCAGGATCTGCAGCAGGAAATGGAGGACTTCGGCGAGGACGCGGATCTGAAGCGCGCGCTGGTGGACATCGCCTTGGAGCACGGACTGGTCACCGATCATACCTCCATGCTGGTGCTGCGGGAGGAGCAGTTCCAGCAGCGGGGCATCGATCGCCGCAATAACCGCCGCATCGCCGCCGAACAGGCCGCCCGCCAGCAGCGCAGCAGCCAGCCGGTGCAGTCGCGCCGGGTCGACACCCAGCAGCCGATGTTCAGTGGCAGCCGCCCCGGCCACTCCTCCGGTGGCGGTGCCATCGGTCCCTTCAGTCTGCTGCTGATGCTGCCCCTGGTCTGGTTGGCGCGGCGTCTGAGCAGCAGCCGGGGCGTCGGCTGATGTCCGCCGCTCCCGGCCTCGGGCTGCCCTGGCGCAGCCTGTTGCTGGCCGGGCTGGCGGCCGGGTTCTTCCTGGCCGCTGGTCCGGCCCCCGACCTCTGGGTCTACGCCCGCCAGGGCCTGGTCGAAGGTCAGCTTTGGCGCCTGCTCAGCGGCCATCTGGTGCACAGCGACCCGGCCCACCTGGGCTGGGACCTCGGCGCCCTGCTGCTATTGGGCTGGGCCTTCGAACCCCTGTTGCGTGATCGTTTCTGGCCCCTGCTGGGGGTCGCCACCCTGGTGATCGACCTTGGCCTCTGGTTCGGCCTGCCCGGGCTGGCGCAATACTGCGGCCTGTCCGGCCTGCTCAACGCGTTGCTGGCGACCGGTCTGTGGCGGCTCTGGCGTCAGCACGACCGCCATCCCCTGTTGCCCGTCATCGCCTTAGTCAGCCTGCTCAAGCCCTTGTGGGAACTGGGTGCTGGCCAGGCCCTGTTCACCAATACCTTCTGGCCGAGCTTGCCCGAGGCCCACCTGCTGGGGTTGGCGGCGGGATTCGGTTATGCGCTATGGACCTGGCCCGCGACTGGAGCGGAAGGGCGCGAGCGCAGGCCTGGCCCGGCGCTGGGCGCCGCAATGCCACCTTCCGAGCGGGCTCAGGGCGCGGGGAAAGGGCCCAGGTAGCCGACCCGGGCCCGCCGGGCTTCCGGGTCGGCAGGGGGATCGGGGACCTCCGCGAACGGGTGTTGCACCACCGTCATCAGATAGCCGTAACCGCCGATGTCCGGGTAATAGTAGGTCGAGGTCAGTTCCGCCCCCAGCGGGGCGCTGAGCAGCCGGGTCAGCGTCTTGTCCTCCAGGTGGTAGGCCCAGAGCGCATCGTTTTCGTGGCCCTCGCCGCTGTCCTCGGCGACGATCAGCAGGCGCTGTTCTGGGATCAGGGCCAGGTTGTCCGGGTTTGCTACGGCGTCCAGGTCGCAACGGTTGGCGGCGAAGGGGCCGTCGGGGGCATAGGCGGGCAGCGGGCTGGCGGGGTCCCAGGCTCGGGTCATACGGCCGGCGAGTTCGGGGGCGATGCGAACTGCCACATAGGGGCTGTCGATGGGCCGGCCACTCCGGTCGCGCGCCCCGCCGGCCAGCTCCAGCCGGTAGACGACGCCGCAACGATTGTACTCCAGACGGATGTGGTTAGGCCCGCCCTGGTCATAGTCGGGGTTCGGCAAGCCGTTGCTGCGCCGGTCCTCCATGCCACGGTTGACGGCGCTCGCCGCCAGATACAGGCGCGGGCCCAGGGGGTCGAAGGCGATGCCCTCCAGCTTGCGCCATTCGGTGGTGGCGCCGCGCAGGGCGGCGAAGCGTCGGGTCTCCAGGCGGGAGGCGGCCAACGCCATGCCGGGCCGCAGCCGCAAGCACTCCTGGTAGGGGGCATGGTGGCCGGTGTTGATCGAGTCGAAGCCCTCGGGACAGCGACCCTGCTCGGGGTTGGCGGCGGCAAACAGCTCGTTGAAGCGGACGCCTTCGTCCAAGTAGCGCCTGATCCGGCTGCTATTCGCATGGCCCAGATCGACCCAGCTCAAGTCGCCACCGATGCCCTCCGGCGCCTGCTCCCAGCGCCCAGCGTACAGGCGCCCTGCCGAGAGGTCGCCCGGGCGGTCGGCGACGAACAGGAACAGGCCGCCATTGGTGCCGTCGTCGCTCAGGTAGACGGTGCGCTGGTCCGGCAGCACCCGGGCCAGTTCCAGGGACAGACGTCCCATGGCGTAGTGCTTGGTTATCCGGGTACTGCCCGCCGCGTTCAGGACCTCCAGCTCCAGCGGCCAACCGTAGGCGTAGGGGTCCAGGCGGCGCGGGTCGCCGCCCACATAGCTAGCCATGGGCCCCCAGTGAATGGTGCCGGGTAAGGTGCCGCTGGCGGGGTCGAAGCGTCGCGCGTCGGGTTCGTACTCCTCGCTGCCCAGGTGGCTGTTCCAGGGGGTGACGCTGCCGGCGCAGTGCAGCCAGCCGCCGCCGACCGCGGACAGGTCCAGCGGGCGGGTCGACAGGGCGCGCAGGGCCCCGTCGTCCGGGTCCTGGCTCAGGGTGCTCAGATAGATGGCGCCTGGCGTAGTTTCGAACTGAGTCAGCATGAACAGCCTGCCGTGCAGCGCCAGCAGGGAGGAAAAGTCCGGATTCTGGGAGATGCGCGGCCGGCCCAGGGCGTCCTTCAGGGGTTCGCCGTCGCGGTTCTGCAGAATGCCGAAGCCCTGTTCGCCGCTGCGCAGAATGGGCCGGTAGCCGATAGGTAGGGGGCGCCCGTCGATGCGCATCGACGATGTGGCCTGCACCCGCTCCTTTGCCGCCGCGTCGCCGGCTGCCGGCACCGCCTCAAACGCCCAGTCGGCGGCCGGCGCCGCGAGCGCCAGGGCCAGGCTCGCCGGAAGTGCGAACGCCGAGGCGCCTCGGGCTCGGATCCTGCAGGTTGGACCCGTGCCCCGGTGGCGCTCAGATACCATCTTGATCACTCCCCTGTCTCAGCCCGGTCTCGTTATATCCCCAGGGCCTGGTCGGGCCCCTGTGGGAGCGGCTTGCAGCCGCGAACGGCCTAAAGCAGTTTTCATTGCGCCCAACCGCGGCTGCACGCTCCCCCAGACGATAGAGGCTCCGCCGCGCCTTGTCGCCGCTATGGCTCGATTCGAACAAAGCCCTGGACTGGCGTCGAACCGAGAGGCCAATAAGAAATATTGATATTCCCCAATGCCGACTGCGGCACGGAATGATCTCATTGGTTATTCGCTCCACCGCGGTCTTTGCTGGCCCGATTGTAGGCCCTGGACCCAAGCCAGGCCAGGCCGCATTGACTTCCCACCCCCGGGGCGTAAGCTGGCGTTTTTCCGTCGCCGATGAGGTGGTCCGTGGGTTTGTCAGCGTCACCGCGCAAATGGCTGTTTTTGTTGCCCCTGTTGCTCGGCGTCGCCGTCCTGGTGGTGTTGGTCAAGCGCGGCGATGCCCCGGAGCAGCTCGAGCGCGAACCCCCGCCCCGCAGCGTGCGCTATATCGAGGCGCCTCTGGTGACTCAGGTGCCGCGCGCCCTGGGCTATGGACGAGCGCGCCCGGTGCGGGTGTGGGAGGGGGTGGCCGAGATCAGCGGGCGCATTCTGGAGCTGCATCCGGAGCTGAAGAAGGGCGCCCTGCTGCCTGCGGACAGCCTGCTGCTGAGCATAGACCGTTCGGAATACGAGTTGGCGGTGTCCCGGGCCCAGGCCGACATCCTCGCCACCCAGGCCCAGCTGGCGGAGATGGGGGTCAAGGAGAGCAACACCCGGGCCTCGCTGGAGATCGAGGCCGAGGCCCTCGGCCTGCGCGAGTCAGAGCTTCGGCGCAAGCGGGATCTGGTGAAGAAGGGTACCCTGAGTGCCTCCGAATTCGAACAGGAACAACGGGCCCTGCTGGCCCAGCGTCAGCAGGTGCAGGCGCAGCAAAACGCGCTCAACCTGCTGCCCGCCGAACGCCAACTGTTGGAGGCCCAACTGGCGCGCTACGAGGCCCAACTGGCGAGCGCCAGGCTCGATCTTTCGCGCACCGAGGTGCGGTTGCCGTTCCGGGCCCGCATCAGTGAGGTCAATGTGGAGGCCGCCCAATACGTGCGCCAGGGCGCCAGTCTGGTCAAGGCAGACGCCATCGACAAGGCCGAGGTGGAGGCGCAGATCCCGATTGCCCGGATGCGCAGCCTGCTGAGCGGGGGCCGGCAGATGGACCTTGGTGCCGTTCCCCCCGGGCAGTTGGCCCGCAGTCTCGGCATCCAGGCCCAGGTCTGGCTGCGCGATGCGGGACTGGACGTGCGCTGGGACGCCGAGTTCGTGCGCATGAGCGACACCCTGGACCCGGATACCCGCACCATCGGCGTCATCGTCGAGGTGGACGCGCCCTATGCCGATGTCCAACCGGGCGTGCGTCCGCCCCTGGTCAAGGGCCTGTTCGTGGAAGTGGATCTGCGCGGCAAGCCGCGCCCCGGATCCCTGGTGATCCCGCGCCAGGCCCTGCACGACGGCCAAGTCTATCTGCTGGGTGCCGAAGACCGCCTGGAAGTCCGGTCGGTGGAACTCGCCCAATTGCAGCCGGAGTACGCGGTGATCGCCTCCGGACTGAAACCGGGGGAGCGGGTGCTGGTGTCGGACCTGATCCCGGCGGCAGCCGGCATGGCCTTGGCCGGTGAAGCCGATGCCGGGGTGCTGGAGCGCTTGGTCGCCAGTGCGAAGGCGGAGGATTCCAAGGTGGGGAGTGAGGAGTGAGGAGTTAAGAGAGGAGCGTGGTCTGCGGATTCGTTCAG
Source organism: uncultured Chromatiales bacterium (assembly GCA_965365625.1). Taxonomy (GTDB): domain Bacteria; phylum Pseudomonadota; class Gammaproteobacteria; order Chromatiales; family Chromatiaceae; genus CAVWCW01. The sequence goes on from CBDUCL010000052.1 coordinate 13,825, forward strand.
ATTTACCCCCCAGCCACCGCCACCACTGCTAACCTATAAATTCCCCTAACACCTCACTCCTAACGCCTCACATCCACCATGATTCGCTTTTTCGCCCTGCATCCCACCGCCGCCAACCTTCTTATGGTGTTGCTGCTGGCGGTCGGGCTGGTCAATCTGCCCGGGCTCAAGCGCGAGACCTTTCCGGATTTCGCCTCCCAGCAGGTGGAAGTCAGACTGATCTATCCCGGGGCCACGGCGGAGGATGTGGAGGACGCCCTGTGCCTGCGCATCGAGGATGCCCTGGACGGCCTCAACGACCTCTACGAGCTGAGCTGCGAGGCCCGGGAGGGGGTGGCGATCGCGGTGGCGGAGATGACCGAAGGTGGGGTGTTCGCCCGCTTCCTGGACGACGTCAAGACCGAGGTGGACGCCATCGACGACTTCCCGGAGCAGGTGGAGCCGGCGCTGATTCGGCAGCTGGCCCGCACCGACCAGGTGGTTTCGATTGCCATTACCGGGGCGATGCCCGAGCGCCACCTCAAGCACTACGCGGAGCAGGTCAAGGAGCGGCTGCGGCGGCTGCCGGAGGTGTCGCAGGTGGTGCTGAGCGGCTTCTCGGACAACCAGTTTCGGGTCGAAGCCAGCCGCGAGACCTTGCTCGCCTACGGGGTGAGCATGGGGGACCTGGCCGACGCCATCGCTCGCCAGAGCCTGGACCTGCCCGCCGGCAGCATCCAGACCCGGGAGCGCGACATCCTGGTGCGCTTCAGCGACCAGCGGCGCAGCGTCGCCGAATTGGAGGACCTGGTGGTGGTGGGCGGCGCCGAGGGCGGAGAGGTGCGTCTGGGCGAGCTGGCCCGGGTCAGCGACCGCTTCGAACTGGACGAGGAACGGGTCGAGTTCGACGGCCGCCGCGCGGCGCTGCTGCAGGTCACCAAGACCAAGCAGCAGGATACCCTGGACGTGATGGCGGCGGTGCAGGGATTCGTCGATGCCGAGCGCGCCCAGGCCCCGCCCGGGGTGCAGTTCAGCCTGACCCAGAACGTTTCCTCCATCGTCAGCGACCGCTTGCGGATGCTCACGGTAAACGGGCTCCAGGGCCTGCTGTTGGTGTTCCTAGCCATGTGGCTGTTCTTTCGCCTGCGCTTCGCCTTCTGGGTGGCCATGGGTCTGCCGGTGTCGTTTCTCGGCGGGCTCTATCTGATGTCCCTGGTCGGGATGTCGATCAATATGATTACCATGGTGGCGCTGTTGATCGCCCTCGGCCTGCTGATGGACGACGCCATCGTCATCGCCGAGAACATCGCTACCCGCCTGCGCGCCGGGCGCGATGCCCTGAGCGCCGCCGT
>CBDUCL010000053.1:0-15152 GCA_965365625.1 uncultured Chromatiales bacterium
CTTGGCGGCCTCCGAGTCGGTGGCGGCCAGGGTGAGTTCGCGCAGGGGCCGCTTGGGCGGCTTGGGGTCGGTCTTGAGCTGGTCGAAGCGGTAGCCGGCCTGCTCGGCGGCGAGCACCAGATCCCGGGCGCTGCGGTAGAGATCGCCGTCGACGGGGGTAATGCCGTCGAGGTGGAACACCGCGCCGGTACTGTGTCCCTGGTCGAGAGCCGTCACTACCCCCGCCACCGCCTTGCGCAGGTCCGCCAACTTGAGTTCCTTGGGGTCGCCCAGTCCCAGCAGCAGCACCCGCTCACTCTTGCAGCCGGGCACTTGGTACAGCGTCTGGCTGTCGCCGACCTCGCCCTGGATGTCGCCGAACTTCAGCGCCTGGCTTAGGGCGCCGGCGCTGGCCTGGTCCAACTCTTCGCCCGCCGCGCTTAAGCGCCGCCCGGCGTATACGCCCACCACCAGGCAGGGGCTCTTGATGGCCGAGGGTGCGGCGATCTTGACTTTATATTGCATGGGATCTCCCGAATGGATGCTGGGTTGTCGGTCTGGCCGTCGCCAGGGCCCGCTCAGTTCTCGCTGTCCTGCTTTTGGTGTAGCATTGCGTCGACCGGCACTGTAGTCGAATCTCGACCCGCGCGGTGCCGGGGCTGGCGTTGCCCGCTAGTCTACCCAAAGACATCCCGTTTTTCACAGCAACAGCGGGTTTGCTTCCCGTCCGGGATCATAATGCGACAGCCAAATCCGGGGTCTGCAACGGCCGAAGCAGGGCCCGCCCGATGATATCCACCCTCGACCGCTACCTGCTGCGCGAAGTGGTCAAGACCCTGCTGGCGCTGGTTTCGGTGCTGGTGCTGATCCTGCTGGCCACGACCTTCATTCGTTATCTGCGCCGGGTGGCCAGCGGAGACGTGGCGGCGCAAATCCTGTTGGAGCTGATCGGCCTGGAGCTGCTGCGCAATCTTTCGGTGCTGATTCCGCCGGCGTTTTTCTTCTCCATCCTGATCAGCCTCGGGCGCATGCATCGGGACAACGAGTTGGTGGTGCTGGAGGCCTGTGGGGTAGGGCCGCTGCGCATCTTTCGCTCGGTGCTGGTGGCCTCCCTGCCGGTGGCGCTGATGGTGGCCTGGCTGGCGGCCTCGGTGCTGCCCTGGGGCAATCAGATGATCTCCCTGATCAAGAATCAGGCGCGGGGGGCGGCGGCAGAGCTATCGCTGATCGAGCCCGGGCGCTTCAACGAATACAGTGCCGGCGACCTGGTGTTCTATGTGGCCGAGCTGGATACCGAGGAGCAGACTATGCGCGAGATTTTCGTGCAGAACCGGGAACACGGCAAGGTGGGCCTGGTGGTCGCCGCCAGCGGGCATCGTCGGGTGGACCCAGTCACGGGCGACACCTACCTGGTGCTGGATAACGGGATTCGCTATGAGGGGGTTGTGGGCAACCGCGACTACCGCATCGGCGCCTTCGAGGAATACGCTCTGCGCGTGAGGCGCAGCAACGAAGCGCCGCACCGGGCCCGGCGCAAGGAGTTGCCGACGCTACAGCTGTTGACCTCCACCGACCTGGAGGATCAGGCCGAGGGTCAGAACCGGCTGATGCAGCCGCTGGCGGTGCTTGCCTTCGCCCTGCTCAGCATCCCGCTCGCCCGCTCGCGGCCACGCCAAGGGATGACCGCTCGTATGGTGACCGCCTTCCTCGTCTACTTCGTTTTTCTTAACCTGCTTGGGGTGTCGCAGAATCTGATGGAAGATGGGGCCACGCCGGCCTGGCTCGGCCTTTGGTGGGTGCCGGCGAGCATGCTGCTGGTGGCGCTGGGGTTGATGAGCCTGGACACCGCCAGCGGGCGGGCCCTGCGCCGGCGTTGGCTGCGGATACCTTGGCGGTGAGGGTGCTCGACCGCTACATCGGCCGGGCGGTGATCGGCGCCACCCTGCTGGTGCTGCTGGTGCTGCTCACCCTAATCGCCTTCGTCGAACTGGAGAAAGAGCTGGGGGAGGTTGGGCGCGGCAGCTACGGCCTGTTACAGGCATTCTTCTACGTGGGCCTGGTGCTGCCCAGATTCGCTTACGAGATCTTCCCCATTGCCACCCTCCTCGGTAGCCTGGTGGGGCTGGGGGCCATGGCCAATCACGCCGAGCTGATCGCTATGCGCGCGGCCGGCATTTCGCTGTCGCGCATCGTCTGGTCGGTGATGCAGGCCGGTTTGCTGCTGATGGGGTTGGCGATACTGGTCGGTGAGTTGTTGGCGCCGGAGTCAGAACAGTACGCTCAGCGGATGCGTGCCGAGGCCATCTCCGGCCAGATTACCCTCAAAACCAAATACGGATTCTGGACCCGAGACGGTAATTCGTATATCAACATCCGCGAGTTTCGCCCCGGTGCCGAGTTGGGCGATGTATTTATTTACGAGTTCGACGACGCCCAGCGCCTGAAGCTGGCCAGCCACGCCGAAACAGCGCGGTACGCCGGCGGCGGCTGGGAATTGGAGAATATCCGCCAGAGCGAGTTCCTCCCCGAAGAGGTTCGTAGCCGCCAACTGCAGCGAGCCTATTGGAAGTCGCTGCTGAACCCGGCCCTGCTCGACATGGTGATGGTGGAGCCATCGGTGTTGCCGATCATCGGGCTGTACCGCTACATCGGGTTCTTGCGCGACAACAGCCAGGACGCCAGCCTCTACGAGGTGGCGTTCTGGGGCAAGATCATCACCCCCCTGGTGGTGCTCGTGATGCTGCTGCTGTCGATCCCTTTCGTGTTTGGCAGCCTGCGCACTGCCGGCGTGGGGCAACGGGTGTTCGCCGGTTCCGTGGTAGGCATCAGCTTCTTGCTGGCGAACAAGGCGTTCGCTCATATGGCGGTGGTGTATCAGTTGGACCCGCTGTTCGCCAGCGCCCTCCCAGTGCTGGCGGTACTCGGGCTGGCGCTCTGGTACATGCGCCGGTTGTAGTGCCTCAGCGTCGTTGCGGCTTGCTCAGCAGCACCAGCCGAGTGGCGGATATCCGGTCGTGCCAGGTCAGGCGCTCCGGGTCCACCAGCACCCAAAGGAATCCCAACCCCAGGGTCGCCCATGAAAACAGCGCGGCCAGGGCCCTCAACAGGGCGTTGCCGGCGTGTAACGGGTAGCCGTCGGCGCGCACTACCCGGATGCGCCAGGCGCGCATTCCCAGAGTCTGTCCGCCGTGCAGCCAGAAACCGACAAAAAACCCAAGGCTGACCATGACCAGCAGCAGCTGCAGCAGCAGACGCACCAATGCATCGCCGGCGGGGTCCTGGATCCCGAACAGCATGCCTGCCGGCAATACCACCAAGGCCGCGGCTACTACGTAGAGAGCAATCAGCAATAGACAGTCGTAGCCGATCGCCGCCAAGCGCCGAAGCAGGCCCGGCGTCGCGGCCTGCGCGAGGTCGATACGGTCTTGAGTGGGCATTCGGGCTGCCTCTATAAGGGTTTACCCTGATCCAGCGGGTGCGTTTCCGAATTACGCTGGGGAAACAAAATGGGGATACTATCCGAGATGATCGGCACAAAACAGGCTCCGACAGAGGGCCAGCCGATATTTCTGGTTTGCATGAGCCCGCGCTCCCAAGGGGCGCGGACGGCAACCAAAGGAGGATGAGGGAGTGAATTCACGATCCAGTGTGCGCCGCCGGCTGGCATTGCGAGTGGTGCTCGGCTATCCGAAGTTGGGGATGCTGAGCGGCAGCACCCGCGATCTCAGTCGAGGCGGCATGTTCGTCGAGACCGGCCGGGTCACCCTGCCCAGGAACGAGAGGGTACGGGTGTATCTGTACCTGCCGGGGCCCGAGGAAGAACGCTTCTGCGTGGTCGTTGAGCACCTTGATCCCTACACCGGGCGGTAGCGTTTCGCGAGCGCTCTCCACGTAGTCGTTCACAGCCGCCGCGACGGCGTGGGTCTGGCATTCGAGCAATTGGACGAGGTGACTCGAAGCGCCCTGAGCGAGTTGGTTGCGCTACCGGTCGCGCCCTTCGACCGGGCCGTGCAGGACCGCCCGGCCGCGGGCATGGGCTCGAGCAAAGGCTTGGAAATCCCGCCGTAAGCTGCTAGTTTCAGGTCCTCGGGCCAGCCCGAGGGTGGGCATCGGGCCCACCTAGAGGGTTTGGTCTGCATTCTGAAATGCCGCTGCGTAGAAGCTTCTTCCACCGCGCCCTGCGTTCTCTGCCGATGCCGGTGGTGTCGCTCCTGTTTGGGTTGGCCTGCGGCTTAGTGGTCTGGGTCGTGCTCGACCCCGTGCAGTCGCGGGCCTTGGAGGAAATCTTCCGTAGCGACCTCGAGGCCCGCCTGGATCGTGAAGCCCAGGACGGTTTCCACCGCTTCGAGCACTACACCGAGGGCTACGCTGCTACCTTGCAGCTGATGGCCAACCATCGGCGCATGGTCAATTACCTGGACGGCTTTGCCTGGTTCGACCCAGAGCCGGCGCAACTGGAAGTCTATTTGGAGCGCTGGCCGGATTGGATGCCGGAGGCGCCGTTCTGGCATTCCTTGGCGCGACCGAGCCACGTCCTGCTATTCGACACCCAGGGCCGTCCCCGTGAACTCTTCCTGTTTGCTGGCGAGCCCCTGCCGCGGGACCTCATGCAACTGGCCGATCTCTATCTGAACGAGAGCCAGATTCAAGTCTACCTGACCGCCCTCAACGGGGCCCCATACCTGATCGCCGCCGAGCAGGTGCGCGACAATGCGGGCCTGGATGTCGGCTCGCTGATGCTTGTGGTGCCGATCGACGACGCCTTTTTGCATGCCTCCCAGCAGGGAGTGGTGGAAGAGCAAGGGGTGGTGGCGGTGCTGGACGGGGAGGAACAGCGAGTCCTGGCCAGCAGCGACCCCCGGGCGCTGCCGGCAGGCAGCCGGGTCGATTCCTGGGAGGACAAATACCTGGTGACCTCGCAGTCGTTCTTCGACTATCAGGGATCGGATCTCAACCTGGAGTTCGCCACCTTCGTTCCCTGGGGCGGGGCAGCTTCCACCAACAGCCAGATCCTAGCCCTCGAGCGGCGCCAGCGGGTAATCGCCGCGGCAGTATTCATTGCCGCTTTCACGCTGGTTATGTTCCTGATTTCGGCGCGGCTCAATTTCGTGCTGCGGCGGTTGTCGCGCTTTTCGCGCCGGGCCCTGGGTTTCGAGCGCCCGCCGCTGCGCGGCGGCAATCAGCTGCTTCAGCTGGAAAGCTGGGTCAACCAGTTCATCCGTTTGGTGCTTGCGGCACGAGACGAGATGCGCAGCCGCCACGAGAGCGAGATGCGCGAGTCGGAAATCCTCAAGAGTGTGATTATGGACACCGCCCGCGACGGTATCGTAACCATCGAGGAATCCGGGGAGATCATCGAATCCAATGCCACCGCCGAGAAGCTGTTCCGCTATCGGCGATCCGATCTCATTGGCTGCGACCTGCCGAGCCTGCTGTTGGCGAAACGCAGCCGCGATGCATTCCGCCAGTTGTTGGCGGCATGCCGGCGTTATCCCGGCAGCGGGGCGGCGGAGGCCCCGAGCCAGATGGTGGGGGTGCGATCCGATGGCTCGGAGTTCCCGCTCGAGGTGGAGATCGTCGTCATCCAATTGGAGTCGCGGCAGACCTGCACCGTCTATCTCCACGACATCACCAAGCGCCAGCGGGTGGAACGCGAAATGTCGAATCTCGCTCGTTTCGCCAGCGAGAGCCCGAGCCCGATCCTGCGCGTCAACCGACGCGGCGTGATCCTGTTTGCCAATGCCGCCAGCGAGCCCCTGTTGAAGTATTGGGGGGTGGGTCGCGGTCAGACGCTGCCCCTGTTCTGGAGCAACAAGGTGGCCGAGAGTCTGGAGAGCGACCGTCCCAGGGAGCACGAAATTCATCAGGGCGAGCGCATCTATTCCCTGTTGCTGGCGCCGGTGCCTGGACTGGATTATGTGAACGTTTACGGCCGCGATATCACCGAGGAGCGTCTGGCCGAGCAGCAGTCGCGCCAGCACCACGCCGAGTTGGTGCACGTGTGCCGTCTGTCCAGCATGGGCGAGATGTCCACCGGCATGGCGCACGAACTCAACCAGCCGCTGTCGGCGATCGTTAATTTCGCCCGCGGGGCCATGCGCCGGGTGCGCAGCGACAACTTCGATAATCAGACGATGTTGGAGGTGCTGGAGCAGATCTCCCTGCAGGCCGAACGCGCCGGCGAGATCATCCGACGCCTGCGCAACTTGGTGGCGCGCCAGCCGCCGGTGCGAAGCAGTGTGGAGATCAACGATATGGTGCGTGAGGTCTGCTCCTTTGTCGAGTACGATATGCGCAAGCTGGGGATCGAGATTCATCTGGACCTGAGCCCCGAGGCGCTGCCGGTGCGGGTCGACCTGGTACAGATCGAACAGGTGCTGTTGAATCTGGTGCGCAATGCCATGGATGCCCTCGAGCGGGTGCCGGAGCAGCGTTTTCTCAGTATCCATACCAGTGCCTGGGGGGAAGATAGTGTGCAGGTGACTATCAGCGATACCGGGCCGGGCATCCCGGATTCCGACATGCGGCATCTATTCGAGCCCTTTTTCTCGACCAAGACGAGCGGCATGGGCATGGGGCTTGCCATCAGCAAGACCATCGTCGAAGACCATGGCGGGCATATCGCAGCGGAATCGATACCCGGCGGCGGCAGCCAGTTCACGCTGCTGCTGCCGACCTATATGTACGAGACTAACTCAGAACAAGCTTCAGGAGTTTGCTGATGCACCAGGACAAGACCGTGTTCGTCGTCGATGACGATCAGGCAATGCGGAATTCCCTCAAGTGGCTGATCGAGTCCATCGGCATGAACGTGGAGACCTATGACTCCGCCGATGCCTTTATCGAGGGTTACTACCCTGGACGTTCCGGCTGCCTGTTGCTCGACGTGCGTATGCCCGGCATGAGCGGTCTCGATCTGCAGGAGCACTTCCTGCGCGAAAACATTCGCATCCCCATCATCATCATTACCGGCCACGGCGACGTGCCGATGGCGGTGCGGGCGATGAAGTCGGGGGCAGTGGACTTTATCGAAAAGCCGTTCAACGATGAGATACTGCTGGATTCCATCCGCAATGCTCTGACCTTGGATCAGGAACTGCGCAACGAGCAGGCCCAGCGCGCCGAGATCGCCGCTCGCCTGGCCCACCTGACGCCGCGCGAGCTCGAGGTCATGGGCATGGTCACCAGCGGCCAGTCCAACAAGGAGATTGCCACCCGCCTGGGAGTCAGCGCCAAGACGGTGGAGGCGCACCGGGCCCGGGTCATGGACAAGATGCAGGCCGATTCCCTGGCGGACCTGGTAAAGATGGCGATGCTGGCCAACTTCACCGAGCAAGAGGACTAGGCATAAGCTTCGCGACCGCGGACCCGACGTGATCGGGCGTCCTGCCACCCTGGCCCCGCACGTCTCCTGGGCCCTCTACGATTGGGCGAACTCCGCCTTTGCCACGGTGGTGATGGCGGGGTTTTTTCCGGTCTTCTTCAAACAATACTGGGCCGCCGATATGGCGGCGGCCGACAGCACCTTTTGGCTCGGGGTCGCCAATTCCAGCGCCAGCCTGCTGGTAGTAGCGCTGGCCCCGCTGCTTGGCGCGATCGCCGACCGCGGCGGCGCCAAGAAACGCTTCTTGCTGTTTTTCGCTGCCATGGGCGTGGTCATGACCGGCTGCCTGTTTCTGGTCTCCCAGGGCGGCTGGCTGGCGGCACTGCTGCTTTACGGCGCCGCCATCCTCGGCTTTTCGGGCGGCAATATCTTTTACGACGCCCTGCTGGTGGACGTGGCCGAGGAGTCGCGCCTGGACTGGGTCTCGGCTCTGGGATTCGGCCTCGGCTACCTGGGCGGTGGATTGCTGTTTGCCTTCGATGTTCTGATGACGTTGCAGCCCCAGTGGTTCGGGCTGGCCGATGCGGCTGAGGCGGTGCGCCTGTCGTTTCTAAGCGTCGCCCTCTGGTGGGCCCTGTTTTCATTGCCGGTAATGCTTTTCGTGCACGAGTCGAAGCCCGAGCGGGCGGTCGGATGGGGGCAAGCGCTGGGCGGTGCCGTGCGACAGCTCGCCGCCACCTTCGCCCGGGTGCGGCAACTGCGCATGACCTTTCTGTTCCTCGCCGCCTATTGGCTCTACATCGACGGCGTCGACACCATCGTCCGCATGGCGGTGGACTACGGCCTTTCGCTGGGTTTCGATGCAAATAACCTGCTGCTGGCCCTGCTCATCACCCAACTGGTGGGTTTTCCCGCTGCCCTGGTGTTCGGTCGCCTGGGGCAGGCCCGGGGGCCGCGCCAGGGCATAATGCTGGCCATCTTCGTCTATTTCCTGGTCATCCTCTGGGCCTACCAGATGCAACAGACTTGGGAGTTCTATGGCCTCGCGGTGGCCATCGGCCTGGTGCAAGGGGGCATTCAGAGCCTCAGCCGCTCCATGTATGCGCGCATGATCCCCCCCGACAAGGCTGGCGAGTTCTTCGGCTTCTACAACATGCTCGGCAAGTTCGCCGCGGTGCTGGGACCCATGATCATGGGGTGGGTGGGGGTGTTGACCGGCAACCCCCGGGCCTCGATCTTGTCCGTGGCGGTATTGTTCGTCGCCGGCGCCCTGCTGCTCACTCTGGTGGACGAGGCCGAAGGTCGGCGCGCGGCCCACGCCTTTCAGGATGACTAGCTCTGTTTTGATAGTTTCCGCTTAGGGCGCGCATCGCAGCAAACCCCACATCCGTCGCAAGAGGTTGGGTTGTTGCGCCCTAGGCACTATGGAAAGCTGAACAATTCAATAATTTTCAGTTGCCTGAAGTGATTGGAGATGGCGGGCATCCCGCTTCGTTGGGAAAGCGCTATACACCAGTCTCGCTCTAAGTTCCGTTACCTGTCTGTCCCTCTCTTTCCACAGCGCGCGGTCGCTTGCAATCGCGGGAGCCGACCCGGTGCTTGCTTCGGCGACAGCTGGGGTATCGGTTGATAATTGGATGGTCATCCTATTAATATAAGACGATCATCCAATAAAGGGGAGTGGGGAATGCAACAGACCGTATTAGTCACCGGTGCCACCGGCTTCACCGGCAGTCACGTCTTAGAGGCATTGGCCCGCCGGGGCTCGGTAAAGGTGGTCGCCGCCTGCCGGGACCCTGGTCGGCTGGCGCCCGGGTTGGCGGTTGAGGTGCGGGCAGGAGATCTGCGCGACCCGGGGTACCTGCGCTCCCTGGTGCAGGGAGTGGATGTCATTTGCCATGCTGCCGCCTGGACCTCCCTGTGGGGGCATGCCGAGGCATCGCGGCGGTTGTTCTTGGAGCCCAGCTTGGCCTTGATCGAGACTGCCCGAGCGGCTGGAGTTCGCCGCTTCGTCAACACCAGCACTACCAGCGCTGCGGCGCCGGAGCGCTCGGCGGATGCCTCCAGCATTGGCATCCCGCGCCCTTTCTGGCCCCATTTGACCAATGTAGTGGCCATCGAGGACCGCCTGCGCGAGTGCGCCGGCCGCGATTTTCAGGTGGCCAATCTGCGCCTGGGCCTGTTTGCCGGGCGTCGCTATGGCCTCGGGCTGCTGCCGATCCTAGTGCCGCGTCTGAGAACCCATCTGGTGCCCTGGGTAGCGGGGGGGCGCACCGGCATGCCGATCGTGGATGGCAGGGACATCGGCGAGGCCTTCGCCCTGGCAGCCACTGCCGAGGGCCTGGACGGGTTCGAGGGCTTCAATATCGTCGGGCCGGAGGTCCCGAGGGTGCGCGAGGTGCTGACTTGGCTGAAGCAGGAATACGGTCTGCCGGTGCCCCATTTCGGGGTGCCGTTTGGCGTGGCCTACGGGTTTGCCGGGCTGATGGAGCGGCTGGATCCGTTGTTGCCCTGGGAGCCGCTGGTCACCCGCAGTATCGTGCACCTGCTGGAGGAAACCGGCGTCGACAACGCCAGGGCCCGGGAGCGCCTGGGTTACCGGCCCCGCTACGATTGGCGCGAGGCGATCCGCCTGCAGATGGACGAGATGCAGCTTCGGCAGGCGCGCCCCATGTCCATGGCCAGGCCCCAGGCGTGAACGGATGGCTCGGCTGCTCGGAGCTTTCCGGATCGACCGGGCAGGGCGTATTCTGGGGGCTTACAGCCGATGCCGCTCGGCAGCGGCGTCGGCCCTTTAATGAGTCCGGAGACAGCTCATGGCCCTGGCCAATAAGGGTGCCAATACCCGCGCCAATATCGTCGACCACGCCAAGCAGTTGTTCTATCAACGCGGCTATGACGGCACCTCTTTTACCGATATCGTGCAGGCTACGGGCCTACATCGGGGCAATATCTATCACTATTTCAAGACCAAAGACGAGATCCTGCAGGCGGTCATCGACAGCCGTTTGGCCGAATTCAGCGCGCTGCTCGATGCCTGGGAGCGGGAGCGGACCGATGCCCGGGACCGGATACTGGCCCTGGTGGAGATGGTAACCGGGCGCAACGCTGACCTGGTTCGCTACGGTTGCCCCATCGGCAGCCTGAATACCGAGCTGGGCAAGGACCGGTTGGAGATGCAAACCGCCGCGCGGGTACTATTCGAGCTATTTCGCCGCTGGCTGGCCCAGCGTTTTGAGGAACTGGGCCAGGGCGAACGGGCTGACGCCCTGGCTTTGCACCTGCTGGGCCGAGCCCAGGGTATTGCGGTCATCAGCCATGTCTATCGGGACGCCGAGTTGCTGCGGCGGGAGACCGCCGCGTTGGCGGACTGGGTTCGACAGTTAGGAGATCCGGCAGACGGCGATTGAGCCCCCGTCCGAGGGAGCGGTAGGAGGACCGCTGCCGGCCCAAGCCCGGCCCGGGGTCAGGCGCCAATCCCGGTGCCCGGCATCGGCGCGGGGGCGCGCCTCCTACATCGGCACCAGCTCGGTAATCCCGCCCTCGTTTTTCTTATCCACCTTGGCATAGAGGTCGTACAGGGCCGCTTGCATCGCCTCTTCGATCACCGGGTGGTAGAAGGGCATGCGCAGCAGGTCGCCTACGCTCAGGCCCAGGCTGATGCTCCAGGCCAGCAGGTGGGCCAGGTTCTCACCTTTGGTAGTGACCATTTCGGCGCCCAGCAGGCGGCCGCTGGCCTTGTCCGCGTAGATGCGGATGATGCCCTTGTTCTTGCCCATGATCAGGGCCCGGCCCACCGGCGCCAGCTTGATCTCGCCCACTGCGGTGGCGTCCTGGTCCAGCTCGTTCCAGCGCTGGCCGACGATGCAGATATTCGGGTCGCAGAAGTTGATGAACAGGGGCACCTTGCGCTGGAAGCGCTGGATCTGCTCGCCGGCGGCATTGAAGCCCGCGATGCGGCCCTCGTCGCCGGCCTCGTGCAGCACCGGGCGCTCCCCGGTCACGTCGCCGGCGATGAATACCGGCAGATCGCCGACCTGCATGCTGTGACGGTCGAACACCGGGATGCCCCGTTCGTCGAGCTCGCAGCCCAGATTCTCCAGGCCCAGGTCCTGCAGATTGGGGGCTCGACCCATGGCCGCCAGCACCTTGTCCACTACCACTGATACCTCGCCGGCGCTGACCCGCAGCCGGCCGTCCTCGGCCTCGCTGATCTCCGCGCGCTGGCCCAGGTGGATCGGGAACTCTTTGCCCAGGATCTCGCGTGCGCAATGGCACACCTCCGGGTCTTGGGCCCCGCCGACGGTCTCCAGTTGGTCAAAGCCGGTAACCTCGATGCCCAGTCGCTGCAGGGACTGACCCAACTCCAAGCCGATGGTGCCCATGCCGATAACCGCCACCGACCCCGGCAGATCCTCTTGCTCGAAGAAGTCGTCGGTGGTCAGCACGCGGTCGCCGAAGGCGCGCCAGGCCTCGGGCACCACCGGACGCGATCCGGTGGCGATAATGATCTTGTCGGCGCGGATGCGCTCGCCGCCGTCCACTTCCAGCAGATTCGGTTCGACGAAGCGCGCATAGCCCTCGATGAACTCGTCCCCCAGGTTGTCGGTGCTGTTGGACAGCACGCGGTCGACGAAGGTGTCACGCAGGTCCTGCACATGCTCGAGGGCCTCGGGGATGTCCAGGTCCAGGCCCTCGTGGCCGTCGACCCCGTAACGGCCGAGGATAGTGCGGCGATGGTAGTCCTCGGCCACTTGGATCAGGGCCTTGGACGGCATGCAGCCGACCCGGGCGCAGGTGGTCCCCGGCTCGCCGCCGTTGATCAGGACGAAACTCTTGCCCGCCGGGCGCACCTTGCTCAGGGCGTATAGCCCGGCGCTGCCGGATCCGATAATGGCTACGTCTACTTGTCTCTCCGCCACACTTCTCTCCTGGTTTTCTGGGGATTGCCGCTGAGCCGGTTTGGGCCCGGTCTTGGAAGGTTGTCCAGGATATGGGGTAAGGCCGGCAGATGGCAAGGGCCCGGCGGCTGTCGGCGGGAGATCAGATGCCCAGCGCGCTCAATATTCCGGTCGCCGCTGCTCGCCCCTCGAACACGGCCCGCACCACGAGGTCCGAGCCGCGCACCAGGTCGCCGCCGGCATAGATGCGGGGATGGCCGGTGCGGCCGTCTGCATCCACCAGCACCCGGCCCCGGGCGTCGGTCTCTATGCCCAGTTCCGCCAGCCATTCCGGCGGGTCGGGGCGGAAGCCGAAGGCCTTGATTACCCGGTCGGCGGGGATGCAGATCTCGCTGCCGGCCAGCGGCTCCGGGCGGCGGCGGCCGCTGGCGTCCGGGGCGCCGAGCTGGGTCTCGGCCAGGCGCACGCCCTCCACCCGCTCGGTGCCGATGACCTCCTGGGGCTGCAGGTTCCAGCGAAACTCCACCCCTTCCTCCTGGGCGTTGGCCACCTCGCGGCGGGAGCCCGGCATATTCGCGCGGTCCCGGCGGTAGGCGCAGGTCACCGACGCCGCGCCTTGGCGGACCGCGGTGCGAGTGCAGTCCATGGCGGTGTCGCCGCCGCCGAGCACCAGCACCCGCTGGCCTCGCAGGTCCAGGGCCGGGTCCAAAGCCGGATCGATACCGAGCAGATGGCGGGTATTGGCGATCAGGTAGGGCAGGGCCTCCAGCACCCCGGGCAGGGCCTCACCCGGGTAGCCGCCGGATACCGGGCGGTAGCAGCCGATGCCGAGGAATACCGCGTCGAAATCGGCCAGCAACTGTTCCAGGCTGGGGTCGACGCCCACCTCCACGCCGAGCCGGAACTCGACCCCCATGCCTTCGAGCAGCTCACGCCGGCGCTCAACCACGGCCTTGTCGAGTTTGAACGGCGGGATGCCGAACGTGAGCAGGCCGCCGATGCGGGGATGGCGATCGAATACCACCGCCTCGACCCCGTTGCGCGCTAGCACATCGGCGCAGCCGAGGCCGGCAGGCCCGGCCCCCACCAATGCCACTCGGTTTCCGCTCGGGGCGGCGTGCACTCGCGGGCGCCAGCCCTGGGCCAGGGCCTGATCGGTGATCTGGCGCTCTACCGCGCCGATGGTGACCGCTCCGAAGCCGTCGTTGAGGGTGCAGGCGCCCTCGCACAGCCGGTCCTGGGGGCAGACCCGCCCGCAGATCTCGGGCAGGGAGTTGGTTTGGTGGGATAGCTCTGCGGCCTCGAACAACCGGCCCTCGGCCACCAGCTGCAGCCATTCGGGGATCAGGTTGTGCACCGGGCATTCCCACTCGCAGTAGGGGTTGCCGCAGGCCAGGCAGCGCCCGGCTTGGGTGGCCAGCTTATGGGGGTCGAAGTCGCCGTAGATCTCGCGGAAGTGGCCTACCCGTTCCCGAGCCGGCGCCTTGTCGGGGTCAATGCGGGAGCTGTCGATGAATTGAAACGCTGTTTGGGCCATGCTCAGGGTCGGCGGTGGCCGGCGACTATACTCAAGTGTAGTGCAGATGGCCCGCGGGAGCCGCCTCCGAGATGCCAGGTCTCTACCGTCCCGAATTCGAATCCGACAGTTGCGGCTTCGGCCTGCTGGCGCAGATGGATGGCGAGCCCAGCCACCAGTTGGTGCGCAGCGCCATTGGCGCCCTTTCGCGCCTGACCCACCGCGGCGCGGTGGATGCGGACGGCAAGAGCGGCGACGGTTGCGGCCTGCTGCTAAAGCTGCCCGAGGGGTTTCTGCGCGAGCTGGCGGGAGAACGCGGCCTGCATCTGGGTGAGCGCTTCGGCGTGGGCATGGTATTTCTTCATCCCGATCCGGAACCGGCCGAGGCAGCTCGGCTGCTGCTGGCGGAGGAGCTGGAACGTGCCGGCCTGCGCCCCGTGGGATGGCGTCCGGTGCCCGTGGATCCGCAGGCCTGCGGCCCCCAGGCCCTGAAGGGGCTGCCGCGCATCGAGCAGCTTTTCGTCAACGCCCCGGACGGCGTGGGTCCGGCCGAGTTCGAGCGCCGCCTCTATCTTGCCCGGAGGCGCTGCCGCAAGGCGATTCACCATCAGGATAATTATTTCTATGTCGCCAGCTTGTCGTGCCGGGTGATTGCCTACAAGGGTCTGGTGTTGCCCCGCAACCTGCCGCGGTTTTACCGCGACCTGCAGGACCCGCGCCTGGCCACGGCCCTGGCGGTTTTTCACCAGCGCTTCTCCACCAACACCTGGCCGGAGTGGCGCCTTGCCCAGCCGTTCCGCTACCTGGCCCACAACGGCGAGCTCAACAGCATCCAGGGCAACCGCAACTGGGCCCTGGCCCGCTCCTACAAGTTCAAGTCCCCCCACGTCCGCGATATGGAGGACATCCGGCCCTGGGTCTCCATGACTGGCTCCGATTCCTGCAGCCTGGACAATATGCTGGAGGCCCTGGTTATGGGCGGCATGGACCTGTTCCGCGCCATGCGCCTGCTGATCCCCCCGGCCTGGCAGAACCAGCCCGGCATCGACCCGGACCTGCGGGCCTTCTACGAGTATCACTCCATGCACATGGAGCCCTGGGACGGCCCGGCCGGCATCGTGCTCACCGATGGCCGCTACGGGGCTTGCGTCATGGACCGCAACGGCCTGCGCCCGGCCCGCTATTGGATTACCAAGGACCGGCGTATTCTGCTCGGCTCCGAAGTCGGGCTGTGTCCGGTCGAGCCCGGTCAGATTGTCCGCAAGGGCCGGCTCAGGCCCGGCGAAATGCTGGCGGTGGATACCGACAAGGGTGCGCTGCTGCTGCCGGCGGACATCGATGCCCGTCTGGCGCGGCGCCGCCCCTACAAGGCCTGGCTGCAGGCCCACGCTCGCCGCCTGGACGCCTGCCTGGACGAGCCCGAGGGGTTGGA
>CBDUCL010000054.1:0-15048 GCA_965365625.1 uncultured Chromatiales bacterium
TTTCCCATAAAGACCTCCATCGACTTGGTCACGATCAGTCGCCAACACTCCTGTTCAGATGACCTGATCTCTGGGATTTTACGTAGACCCCAATTTCAGAACCAGCCGCAGGTGGGTGCGTGGAAATTGGGTTTCCGTCGCATTCAACTCATCGCACAGTTTCCGAATCGCTTCGTCAGAACACCGGTTTGCCAGGTGATGAAGGCGCACCGTCAGGGTGCCTGCGTCAGGGTCGGGCAAGAGGTCGGCCTCGGTCTGATACAGGGCACGTAACAGACTGCGGGCCTCATCCGGGTGGGCGATCGTCTCGCGCAAGCTATTGGCCATGGCCGTCTCTGCCCGGTAAGCGATCATCTTGATGGCGTCGATGAGATGTTTACTCTGGGTGCTCAGTTGGCGGAAGCGCTGCTCCTGGGGTAGCTCATCGATACTGATGTGCCGTGCGGTGGCCTTGCGTGCCTCTTTGAGTGTTTGGATTTCTGTCTGCCGGGATTCGATCTCTTCCTGTAGGTCGGCCTTTCGCTGCACGAAGGGCTCCACCTGTTCCGGCTCAATGGTCTCCTCGAGGTTCATCGCCCCGAACTGAGCCAGGCGGCGATTGAGCTTTCCGTTGCTTGAGCGCACCTGGCCATCGAGGCGGCGGTAGTCGGGGTTGACGACCGGTATGGGGTCGGAAATCGCTTCCGTGCCATAGTCCACCAGGCGGTCCAGATGGTAGTGTTCACGGGCATACTTGAAGAAGTTTTCCTGCGACCATCGCGCGAACATCGCCATGGCGACCGGGGCCGCCTCCGAGCGGTAATCGGTGCACAGAATAGCCGTCTGGTGGCCCCGCTCGGTGAGCTTGCGTATCTCGCGCACCCACAGCTTGTTGCTCAAGCAGATCCCGCGCTCCGCGAGCTTCATCTCCACCACCTGGCCGCTGGAGAGCTTGACCTGATGGGCAAAGAATTCCTCCGCGTGCCAATCATCGCCGGGATATTTGTGATAAGTCAGACAGGCCACCCGCTGGGATTTCATCCGTTGCAGGAACGCCGGACTGTAGCCCTCCCGGTCAAAGACCAGGGTGAAGCGATGCAACAGTGGGTCGGCCTCCAGAACCGGTTTGGCGGGTTGGCCGGGAACATCATCATCCAAGCGCGGCAGGATGTCCTGTTCAATGACCTTGATCAGCCCCGGATCGACGGCCTGGTTGACCACGAAGAAGGGCTGGCCATCCATCGCATTGACCCAGTAGTCGGTGGTGGCACGCAGACACAGCCGCTGGCGCGCCACATAATGGCGAGGCAGTTGGGTCTGATGGCCGTTATAGACCCGCACGTGCCCGTCGATGTAGAGGGTGCCCGACTGCTCGGGGGCTGCCTCCATCCAGCGCTTGCACAGCTCGGCACTCCATTGCTCAGGGCGCTCATCTCTCGCGAGCAGGTGGAGCTTGTTACGCAGGGTGCGTACTTCCGGGACTCGGTCCAGTCCCAGGAGTTTGCCCCACTCGCCGGGGGCACAGTAGCGGAGCGACTCGATCGACTTCAGCCGAGCGAGCGCCATGAAGGCGAGCAGCACAAACAGGCTATCCAGCGCGTAATAGCCTTTGGGTAACGCGAAATGCCGCTCGGTCGATTCGAGCAATCCGACCGCTAACAAAGCTGGCAGGGCGAACAGCACACCCCCATTCGGGACCTGGATGGAATGTTGTACGACCGGTTGGAGTCGTGACCTGCCTGTTGCTGGCCGGGGCGCCAGTGACCGGAATCAGCATGCTGCTGACGCTGGCCGAAGCAACGCGCGAGTGGTTAGAGGATGCTCTCAGCGAATCGGCTTCCCGGCAGGCAGGTCGGTTTCAAGATCGGTCCGGTCGCATGAAAGCGGCCCGGTTTATCGGAGTTCCCAGAACACCGCCGAATGGGTAGAACCCCAGTTGCCGAGACCGGCGCTTTGCCAATCCCGCCTGGCTAGACGAAGCGCATCGACAAGTCGATAGCCTGTAGATCTTTGGTCAGACCGCCTACCGAGATGTCATTCACTCCGGTCTCGGCGATCCCTCGTACGGTTTGCAGATCGACCCCGCCGGAGGCCTCGAGACGGGCCCGACCGGCGTTCAGGTCCACGGCCCGGCGCAGTGCACCGAGCGAGAAGTTGTCCAGCAACAGGTGCCGGGCGCCAGCGTCCAAGGCCTGTTCCATCTGGGTCAGGGTTTCCACCTCAATCTCGATGTCCACACCGGGGCTGGCGAGTTCCCCAGCGGCAGCCAGAGCAGCCGCCACCGAGCCGGCGGCGGCAATGTGATTCTCCTTGATCAGGATGGCGTCATACAGGCCGATTCGATGGTTGTGGCCACCGCCGCAGCGAACCGCGTATTTCTGCTGCAGCCGCAAGCCTGGGATAGTCTTGCGGGTGTCCAGGATGCGGACCCCGGTGCCGGCCACCGCCTCAGCGTATCGCCGGGCCAGGCTGGCGGTGCCGGAAAGGGTCTGCAGATAGTTCATTGCCGTGCGCTCGCCGGTAAGCAGCGGGCGAGCCGGGCCTTGCAGGGTGCATAGCTGCTGGCCAGCCGTCACCCCCTGGCCTTCCGTCACCCGCCAATCGATCACGATCTCCGGGTCAAGCTGGTGGAAGACCTGGTCGAACCAGGGCCGGCCACAGATCACCGCCGGCTGGCGGCAAATCAGCTCAACCGCCAGGCGCTGCGCGGTCGGGATCAGGCCGGCGGTAAGGTCACCGCCGCCCAGGTCCTCATCCAGGGCGATCGCCACCTGGGCGGCGATCTGCTCGGGCGAGACTTCCACTCAGAGGATTTCCAACAGTTCGACCTCGAACACCAGGGTGGCATTGGGCGGGATCACCCCGCCGGCTCCGGCTGCTCCGTAGCCCAGGTGCGGCGGCAAAGTCAGCTTGCGCGTACCCCCTACCTGCATGCCCTGCACCCCCTCGTCCCAGCCCCGGATCACGCGGCCACCGCCTAGCGGAAAACGGAAGGGATCGTTGCGATCACGGCTGGAATCGAACTTGGTTCCGTCCACCAGCCAACCGGTGTAGTGAACCGATACGGTCTGCCCGGCTGCAGCGGCAGCGCCGTCGCCCACCTTGACGTCTTCGTATTTGAGGCCGGAATCGGTAATTTTTTCGCTCATAAGATGCTCCAGATGTTTGACCCCGGCGCCTAGCCGAAGCGATTGAAAGGCGAACGAATAGAGACGAAGGGTTTGCCGAGAGGACTCGAGCACAGAAAATGCCGCCTCCAGTCCTCAGTCCTCAGTCCTCAGTCCTCAGTCCTAAAGACCCTAACAGGCAGCGTCAGTGCCCAAGCCCGTGCATATGCACATGCCCGTGCCGAATCTCCTCCTCGCTCGCCTCCCGCACATCCAGGATCGAGCCGCTGAACTTCAACGTATGACCGGCCAGGGGGTGATTGGCGTCGATGGTGACCTGGTCGCCGTCCACTGCGGTGACGGTGACGATCTCTATCCCGCGCTCGGTTTGGGCTTGAAACTGGGTGCCGACCTTGGGCTGCATACCCTCGAACAACTCACGGCTGACGGTCTGGGTGCGCAGGCTCTCGCCAGTGCCGTAGCCCTGGTCCGGCGGGATGGTCGCCTCGAAGCGGTCACCGCGGGACTTGCCGAGCAGCGCCTGCTCCATTCCGGGGGAAAGGTCGCCGTGGCCGAGCAGGGCCTGCATGGGATCGAAGCCCTGGGTGGTCTCGATCAGCTCATTGCTATCGGCGTCGAAAAGGTCGAACTCCAGGGTAACTACGCGATTGATCGCAGCTTGCATCGATGGGGCGCCTCCGAACTGCGGACTGCCCAAGGGGGCTGGGTTGGGTCGCGAGCGTAAAGCTACCGCAGCCTCGAAATACCCCTAGGCAATCCCTGAATTTAACGGGCCATATTCTGCTAGACTTGCGGTCTTTTATCCAATCAGGAAGCGCAACCGATGATCTTGAAAGCCGTACGCGAGGGATTGGGCCGTCTGATCGTCTTCATCGACTGGGCTACCCGTCCCAAACCTTTGGCCCGCTCCGCAGAGGAGCAAGAGCTGGTCGATCAGGCCACCCGGGCAATGTCGCTTTACCAATTCTACGCCTGCCCCTTTTGCGTGCGCACTCGGCGCGCCATGCACCGGCTGAACCTCAATATCGAGGTTCGCGATGCCCAAAACGACCCAAAGCATCGCGAGGCCTTGAGCCAGGAAGGAGGCGCTCTACAGGTCCCCTGCCTGCGCATAGACGAGGATGAGGCCAGCACCTGGATGTACGAATCGGCCGACATCATCGCCTATCTCGAGAAGCGCTTCGGCAGCGCAACGGGCGAGACGCAATCGTCCGGCGCCAAGGCCGGCTAGCTGCCTTCGTCTTCGGGCAGGGCCTGCTCCAGCAGTCGCAGGGTTTGTTCCAGTTCCAGGCGTAGCAAGCGCACTAGTTTCCGACGCGCCTGCTGCTGGACTTGGATACCCTGGGGAACCGCGCTGACCAGGCCCCGCGGGGGCGCAGGGGCCTCTTCGGAGGCCCGTGCGCCCCCAGGCCCCTCGGCGAAGAAATCGAACAGGGCCTGGTAACCCTCCTGCTCCTCGTCGACCAGTTTCAAACGGATGCCGCGCTTTTTCCCGTTCATCTCTACACCCGATCGGCCCGACCAACGGACCGCTGCGCCGGCTCACGGTCTTAGCCCGATGCGGCCAGCGGCAAAGCCATTGAGCATGGCTGCCTCAAATGCCTGAAGGATACCACAGGGCCAGGCTCCCGGATCGACAATGAGCCCCCGCGACACAGGGATCGAGCTACTCGATCAGTTCGACTATCAGCACCGACTCGAGGCCACCCCCGGAGCGGCGCTGGTGTTCTTCACCGGCCCCCATTGCGGCGTATGCCGCCAGTTGCGCCGGGCGCTCGTCGACTACCAGGCAAGCCACGGCGGCATCCGCCTGTTCGAGGTCGATGCCGAGCGCGACTTGGCCTTGGCAAGAGCCCTGAGCGTCTTCCACCTGCCGTCGATGTTTCTGTATCTGGACGGCGAGTTTCATTGCCAGCTGCACAGCCAGCCGTTGCCGAACCATTTGCACCGGGCGATAGAGCTGGCCCTGCGCCAACCCCCGCAAGAAGAGCCTTGACGGGGGCCGCCTGCGAACTCACCGTCGCCACAGCAAAACCGAGCGCAACCGCTGGCCGGGAGCCTCAACCGCGTCGGCGGGCCGCCGCCACTAGGGCCTGGCCCAAGGCCAGGCCTCCATCGTTAGCCGGAACCCGCCGGTGACTGAGCACTTCAAGGCCGGCCTGTTGCAGACCCCGGCGGACCTGAGCGAACAACAGGCGGTTCTGGAACACCCCGCCGGACAGGGCGACGCAGCGCAAGTCCCTCTCCTCCGCCAACGCCGTCGCCGCAGCCACCAGGGCCCGAGCCAATCCGAGATGAAAGCGGGCGGCAATCCGGGCGCTGGACTCGCCGGCGGCCAGGTCAGCCAACAGCGCCAGCCACATGGGCGTGGGGTCGATTTCGCCCGGCACCGAGGGCTCGGGCTCAAGGTAGGCGAAGGCGTAGGGTTGCTCTCCTTCCAGCGCCACCGGGTCGACGCTCGCTTCCAGCTCGATGGCCGCCTGGCCCTCATATGCGGTCCGCTCTCGACAGATTCCCAGGACGGCGGCCACCGCATCGAACCAGCGGCCGGCGGACGAGGTCGGGGGCGAGTTCAGGCCCCGCTCCAGCATCGGGTCCAGCAGTCCCCGGGGGCGGGCGGCGAGGTCCTGCAGCGCCTCCAACCGTCCCCAGTCCCGCGTCAACGCGGGCCAACCGAACAACCCCACCAGTTGGGCGTAGGCATTGCGCCAGGGCTGGTAGGCGGCGCGCTCCCCGCCGAGCATGGGAAAGGCCCGCAAATGGGCCAGGCGCCGGCAGTCTCGATAATCGGCCAGCAGCAACTCGCCGCCCCATAGGCTGGCATCCGGGCCGTAACCCAGGCCATCGAGAGCGATGCCGAGCACCGGCCCTGCGTCCCGGGCCAGGCCGTTGTCGGCCATACAGGCGGCGATATGGGCATGGTGGTGCTGTACCTCCACCAGTTCCAACCCCTGGCGCCGGGCCCAGTCCCGGCCAAAGCGGCTGCAGCGGTAGTCCGGGTGCAGGTCGACCGCCAGGGCCTCGGGCTGGTGGCGGTAGATTTCGGCATAGAGATCCAGCGTGCGGCGGTACTCGGCAAATGCCTTGGGGTGCTCCAGGTCACCGAGGTGTTGGGACAGAATGGCCTGGCCGTCCCGGAGCAGGCAGAAGGCGTTTTTCAGCTCGCCGCCGAGGGCAGTGAGCGGGGCGGCCCGTTCGAAGCCGGGGGGCAGAGCCAGTGGTTCGGGGGCGGCGCCCCGGGCCCGGCGCAGATACTGCACGCCTCCCGGCATGGGGCGCAGCACGGAATCGTCGACCCGATTGACGATATCGCGGTCGTGCTGCAGGAAGGCGTCGGTGATCGACCCCAGGCGCTCTCGGGCCTCCGCGTTACCCGTGCACTGGGGCTCATCGCTGCGGTTGCCCGAGGTAAACACCAACGGCTGCTCGAAGCCCTGCAGCAGCAACTGGTGCAGCGGGCTGTAGGGCAGCATAAAGCCGAAGCCACGCTGGCCCGGGGCTAGATCCTTGGGCAGATCGTGCTGCGCCAGGGCATCGAGAATCAGGATCGGCGCCTGGGGCGAAGCCAGCAGGGCCTCCTGCTCCGGGCTGAGTTCGCAGTAGCGGCGAATCACCGCCAAGTCCCTAGCCATCAGGGCGAACGGCTTGGCCCAGCGCCGCTTGCGCCGGCGCAGGCGGGCAACCGCCTCCCCGTTGGTGGCATCGCAGGCCAGGTGGAAGCCACCGATGCCCTTGACCGCCAGGATCTCGCCGTCGGCGATGCGCCCCGCCGCCTGGGCGATGGCATCCCCGGGCAGTTCTCGGCCCGAGGCATCCTCCAGCCAGACCCTGGGCCCGCAGCGCGGGCAGGCATTGGGCTGGGCGTGGAACCGGCGGTCCGCCGGGTCTTGGTACTCGCGCTCGCAGTCCGAGCACATGGGGAAGGCGGCCATGCTGGTATTGGCCCGGTCGTAGGGGATGGCGCGCAGAATGGACAGGCGTGGGCCGCAGTGGGTGCAGTTGGTGAAGGGGTAGCGATAGCGGCGATTACCCGGATCGGCCACCTCCTCTTGACAGGCCGGGCAGGTGGCAGCGTCCGGAACAACGCCGGTATGCACCTGGCCCGCCTCGCTGGGGCGGATGCGGAACCCGTCGAAGGGGGCCTGCTGCTGCAACTCCCGCGGCTCGAAGGAGTCGATGCGAGCCAACGGCGGCAGCTCATGCTGCAGCCGATGCTGAAACCGATCCAGCGCTGGCGTCTCGCCCCAGGCCTGGATCACTACCCCGGAGCCGTCATTCCAGACCTCCCCTGCCAGGCCGCAGTCCCGGGCCAGGCGCCAGACATGGGGCCGAAAGCCCACCCCCTGCACCAGCCCGCGCACCCGGATGCGCCGGCCCTGGATCTGGGCCACGGGTGCCGGCTCAGCGCCGGCGCCCGCGGGGCGCGCGGCTGGGCTTGGCAGCCCCCTTGCGGGGGCCTTGCCCCGGCCTGGAACCGCGCCGCACAGGACGCGCCGCAGCGGTGCCTCCCGGACGGTCTGAGCGGGGCGAGCGCACCCCCTCCGGCCGCTTGCCGGTGCCCGCCGGCTGCCAGGCCGGCACCAGGTGGCGCTTGCCGTTGCCGATCAGGTCGGCCCGGCCCATGCGCTTGAGGGCATCGCGCAGCAAGGGCCAATTCTCCGGGTCGTGGTAGAGCAGGAAGGCCTTGTGCAGTTGGCGCTGGCGCTTGCCCTTGGGAACCGGCACCGCCTCGCTGTCGCGGCGCACCCGGGCGAGCGGATTCTTGCCGCTGTGGTACATGCCGGTGGCAATGGCCAGGGGGGTGGGCAGAAAGGCCTGGACCTGATCCAGGCGAAAACGGTTGCGCTTGAGCCAGAGCGCCAGCTCCAACATGTCCTCGTCCCGCGTCCCGGGATGGGCGGCGATAAAGTAGGGGATCAGGTACTGCTCCTTGCCGGCCTCTCGGGAAAAGCGTTCGAACATCTCCCGGAAGCGGTCGTAGGCCCCGATACCCGGTTTCATCATCTTGCTCAGGGGGCCGGCTTCGGTGTGCTCCGGAGCGATCTTGAGGTAACCCCCCACGTGGTGGGTGACCAGCTCGCGCACATATTCCGGGGAGCGCACCGCCAGGTCGTAGCGCAGGCCGGAAGCGATCAGCACCTTGCGGATGCCGGGCAGGGCCCGGGTGCGGCGATACAGCCGCACCAGGGGGCCGTGGTCGGTGCCCAGGTTCCTGCAGATGTCCGGGTAGACGCAGGATAGGCGGCGGCAGGCGGACTCGATCTGCTCGCTCTTGCAGCGCAGCCGGTACATGTTGGCGGTGGGCCCGCCGAGGTCCGAGACCACGCCGGTGAAGCCGGGGGTGCTGTCGCGTATGGTCTCCACTTCGCGGATGATGGAGTCCTCGCTGCGGCTCTGGATGATGCGCCCCTCATGCTCGGTAATCGAACAGAAGGTACAACCGCCGAAGCAGCCACGCATGATATTGACCGAAAAGCGAATCATCTCCCAGGCCGGGTTGCGGGCCTGGCCATAGGCCGGATGCGGCACCCGGGCGTAGGGCAGCTCGTAGATGCGGTCCAACTCGGAGCTGGCAAGCGGTATCGCCGGCGGATTCAGCCACACCAGACGATCGCCGTGGGCCTGGACCAGGGTTCGGGCGTTGCCGGGATTGGTCTCGAGGTGAAATACCCTGGAAGTGTGGGCATAGAGCACCGGGTCGCCCTTCACCTGTTCGTAGGCGGGCAAGCGGATGAGGGTCCGGGCCCGGTCCAGGTCCTTAGGGCGGCGATGCAGGGTCACCACCTGGGCGCCGTCAGGGGCTTTGGGCCCGGTCGGGCAGGCCGGCTCGGCGGCGTAGGGGTCGGGGTGGCTGATCAGCTCCCCGGGGCGGTCGACGCTGGTGGAATCGATTTCGCTCCAGCCCCCTGGGATCTCCCGACGCATAAAGCCAGTGCCACGCAGGTCGCGAATCTCCTTGATCGGCTCGCCCCGGGCCAGGCGATGGGCCAGTTCCACCAGGGCGCGCTCGGCGTTGCCATAGATCAGCAGGTCGGCCTTGGAATCGGCCAGCACCGAGCGCCGCACCTTGTCCGACCAGTAATCGTAGTGGGCGATGCGGCGCAGGCTCGCCTCGATACCGCCGATGACCAGGGCCGCGTCCCGGTAGGCCTCGCGGCAGCGCTGGGCATACACCAGTACCGAGCGGTCCGGGCGCCGGCCGGGTTCCCCTTCCGGGGTGTAGGCATCGTTGCTGCGAATGCGCCGGTCCGCCGTGTAGCGGTTGACCATGGAGTCCATGTTGCCGGCGGTGACGCCGAAGAACAGGTTGGGTCGTCCCAGACGCTGGAAGTCGCGCTTGTCGGTCCAATCCGGCTGGGCAATGATGCCGACCCGAAAGCCCTGAGCCTCCAGCAGCCGGCCCACCAGGGCCATGCCGAAGCTGGGGTGGTCCACATAGGCGTCGCCGGTGACAATAATGATGTCGCAGCTGTCCCAGCCCAGCCGCCCCATCTCCTCCCGCGACATGGGCAGGAACGGCGCGATCCCGAAGCGCTCGGCCCAGTAGGGCCGGTAGGAAAAGAGTTCCTTGGCGGCTTGCATGGTCTGGGCTCAGGGGAGCGGAGCACCTCGGCAACCGTAGCCAGGCTCCGGCGCCGCTGTGAAGGGGCTATCTCTGGCCGCTACGGACCAGGCGCAGGTTACGTTCGGCGGCCTCCAGTTTCTGCTCCGCTTGGCGCACCCGCTCCTGGTACTTGGGCAGGAGTTGGCCGCTGCCGACTCCCATCCACCAATCATCGGGACGGATGGCCTTGGCCTGGTCCACCCCCTTGCGAGCGTCTTCTACCGCCTGCTTGGCCTCAGCGAGCTTGTCCTCGGCAGTGGTCTCCTCCTCTGCCTGCTGCTCTTTCTCCTGGCCAACCAGTTCGATCAGCTTCTGCTGACGCGCCTCGGCCTCTTTTCGGCGCTCCTCGGAAAGCGGCGGCAGCAGATTCACCGTCTCCGAGGATTTCGCATCCGAGGGCGGCGTGTCGGAAAAAATGACCTGCCCGTCCTCACCCACCGAGCGATATACGGTCTCCGCTCCGGCCAGCGGGGCAAGCCCCAGCAACAGTATTCCGCTCCAAACCGGCACGATTTTCATATCCCCTCCTAATTCTCCAGCCCCTGGTCCGGCCGAAATTGCCGGGTAATGCCCGAATTCTAGCGAAAAACGACCACCAAAAGGGGGAGCTGGTTCGGGATTTTTCTCAGCGAAAGGCGTCGAACACCCATCCCGAGGAAGCGGCATCGGCATGGCAGCCCCGCAGCCCCTATAAAAGGCTTGTAGTGATGCCATATTACAAATGTATAATATAGCGTCCGATTCCGTGTCCCGCTGCGGGCCGTTTTTAAAAAATCCTGTCCCCAGCCAACAATGATCAGCCGTTGCGACGATGAAATACAACACCGACGATCTGCGCATCAAGGATATCAAGAAGGTAGCGCCGCCCAACGAGGTGCACGAGGCCTTCCCGATTACCGAGGAAGCGACCCGCACCGTGTTCGAAACGCGGCGTGATATTCATAATATCCTAGAAGGCAAAGACGACCGTCTACTGGTGGTGGCGGGCCCCTGCTCGGTGCACGACCCGGACGCCGCTCGCGACTATGCTGGGCGCCTCAAGCTGCTGCGCGACGAACTGGCCGAGGACCTGCTGATTGTAATGCGAGTTTACTTCGAAAAACCGCGCACCACCGTCGGCTGGAAAGGCTTGATCAACGACCCCAATCTGGACGGCAGCTTCAAGATCAACAAAGGCCTGCGCCTGGCCCGCCAGTTGCTGCTCGACATCAATGATCTCGGGGTTCCGGCGGGCACCGAATATCTGGACCTAATCAGCCCCCAGTACGTGGCCGACCTGATCAGCTGGGGCGCCATCGGCGCCCGCACCACCGAGAGCCAGGTGCACCGGGAACTGGCCTCGGGGCTGTCCTGCCCGGTCGGGTTCAAGAACAGCACCGACGGCTCCCTGCAGGTGGCCATCGACGCCATCCGCGCCGCAGCGCAGCCGCACCACTTCCTGTCTCTGACCAAGGCCGGGCACTCAGCGATCTTCCACACCACCGGCAACCCGGACACCCATGTGATCCTGCGCGGCGGCAAGCGCCCCAACTACGATACCGAGAGCGTCAATATCGCAGCCGAGGAACTGGAACAGGCGGGAGTCCCGGTGCGCATGATGATCGACTTCAGCCATGCCAACAGCCGCAAGAAGCACCAGAAGCAGCTCGACGTCTGCCGTGACGTAGGCAGCCAGATCATTCGCGGAGAGCGGCGCATCATCGGCGCCATGGTGGAGAGCTTCATTGTGGAGGGCCGCCAGGACTTGGTGGACGGCGAAGCGCTGAACTATGGCCAGAGCGTCACCGACGCCTGCATCGGCTGGGACGAAAGCACCGAAGTACTGCGGCACCTGGCCGAGGCGGTACGCAAGCGGCGCACCGAAGCCTGAGCCCTTAGCGACAGCGGGAGACCCCGGGGCTCGCGCCGTCGGGTCTATCGCTGCTCGCCAGCCTCAGCTATCGAAGCCTGCCATCTTGTACCAGCGCTGGGCCTCCTCCAGGTCCTTCTCCACCCCCTTACCCTCTTCGTAGAGCATGGCCAAGGTGGTCTGGGAACCTACCAGGCCCTGCTCGGCGGCCTTGCGGAACCACTCCACCGCCTTGGCCTCGTTCTTCTCCACACACTCGCCCTCCAGGTACATGAAGCCCAGCCCATGCTGGGCCAAGGGGAAGCCTTGCTCGGCGGCGCTGCGCATAAACTTGTAGGCCATCAGCTCGTTGGGAGCCATGCCGAGGCCGTTTTGGGCCATGATCGCCATGCGGTACTGGGCGTCCGGGTGGCCTGCCTCGGCCAGGGGCGAGAGCAGGTGGCTGGCCTGAGAGAAATGCTTGGCCTCAAAGGCCGAGATGCCGCTGGTCAGGTCCATCTGCAGGTTGTCGTCTTGTTTGCTCATGCTCGTTTTTCCTCTGTTTCGATCGGTTGCGCGCCGCTGTGTCCAGGGTTTGCCGGCGGCGACTCCGGCAGTTTGCCCCGGCCCAGGGCACCGCCGCTTTCGTGGCGGTGATGGGAACGGATGGCGACGGTATTGTGAACCAGGGCGCATGGCTTGCCGTCGCCGGTGTAATAGGCGTATTCGAAGCTCGGTGTGGCCCGCCCGCGCTGCGCCAGCTGGTCACGGACTTGCTGCTCCAGTGCGGGGTCGAAATCGAAGCGCAGTTCGAGATCGCCGCGGCCCTCGCGCCGGAAGTCCAGGCTCATGGCCCGGGTCCAGACCGCATAGCCGGGAAACACCCGGGAACAGGCAAGGGCAGCGATCGGGTCCGCCAGTGAAGCCATACAGCCGCCGAACATGCTGCCTCCCGGGTTTCGCGTACGCCAGTTCAGCGGTAACCGCAGACGCACGCTGCGCCAGTCGTCGCTGAACGCCACAACCCGTACCCCCATATACAAGAATGGCGGATACCATTCGAGGCCCTTGGCGGAGGAGAGCAGGCCCTTGCGGCGCAGCCAGTGAACCCAAATCATCAGCACATTATCCGCGATTGCCCGGCACAACGCCCAGGTTTTGCCCGGGGTTATCGCCTCGAAGCCTTGGCTTGGAGCCGAAACCTGCGCAGAATAGCGAATCCTAGGCTGATCAGAAACCGACGCCGCCCATGCAAACCAAGCTCGCCGAATTTGTACGCGACACAGCGGAAGGCCAAGAGGCCGATCGCATCCTACGCACTTGCGTGCATTGCGGTTTCTGCACCGCCACCTGCCCCACCTATCAGTTGCTGGGTGACGAACTGGACGGCCCCCGCGGGCGCATCTACCAGATCAAGCAGGTGCTGGAGGGGCAGCCGGCCACGCCGCGAATCCAGCAGCACCTGGACCGCTGCCTGACCTGCCGCTCGTGCGAGACCACCTGCCCGTCTGGGGTGCGCTACGCCCGCTTGCTCGAGATCGGCCGCGAAGAGGTCGATCGCCAGGTGCCTCGGGGCCTGGGCCAGCGCCTGCTGCGCAAGGCCCTGCTCGGGGTACTGCCACATCCCCGCCGCTTCGGTCTGTTCGTGCGCGCCGGCAGCTTGGTGCGCAGCCTACTGCCGGCGCACCTGGCCCGCCCCCTGCCCAAGTCGAGCCACGCGGCGCCCTGGCCCGAGAGCGGCCATGCCCGGCGCATGCTGGTGTTCGACGGCTGCGCCCAACCGGCCCTGGCGCCGACGATCAATGCCGCCGCCGCTCGCGTGCTAGACCATCTGGGCATTCAACCGCTGCGCGCCCCAGAGGCCGGCTGCTGCGGCCTGCTGCCCCAGCACCTGGGTGAGCCGGACACCGCCCGTGCTTACGCCCGGCGAAACATCGACGCCTGGTGGCCGGCCCTGGAGCAGGGCGCAGAGGCCATCGTGGTGACCGCCAGCGCCTGCGCCGGGATGCTCAAAGAGTACCGGGAGATCCTCAGCAGCGACCCGGCCTACGCGGCGAAGGCGGAGCGTGTAGCAGAGCTTTGCCTGGACATTTCCGAGGTGCTGGAGCGGGAGGATCTGGGTCGGCTTCAGACCCTCGGCCAGGGCACCCGGGTCGCCTTCCACAGCCCTTGCACCCTGCAGCACGGGCTTGGCCTGGGAGGCCGCGTCGAGGCCCTGCTGAGCCGCCTGGGGTTCGAACTGGCGCCAGTGCCTGACAGCCATCTATGCTGCGGCTCGGCCGGCACCTACTCCCTGCTCCAGCCCCAGCTGTCGGAGCGCCTGCGCGCCGACAAACGTCGGGCCTTGACCTCGGGCCAGCCGCAGGCCATCGCCACTGCCAATATCGGCTGCCTCAGCCACCTGCGGGACGATCGGGGGCCGCCGGTGATGCACTGGATCGAATTGCTGGCCGAACGTACCCAGTGATCGAATCGGCGAGTAGCTCAATCGGCGCTTGCACAGGCGCCCGTCAGCACCTAAGCTTTCGCTTTAATCAAACCAAATAACAATCGGCCACCTCAGGAGATAAAGATGCCCCGCCTCCCCCGCCGGCAGGTCATCGCGTGGATCCTGCCGCTACTGCTTGTGGCGTCGGATCTCAGCGCCAGAAGCCTCGAAGAATTTGTCTGGATCGCCCAACGCAGCGAATTTCTAGCCGCTGAACAGGCGCTGCAGCGGGGCAAGACCCAAGAATACCAGCGACTGAAGGCTCAACTGCGGGATTATCCCCTATATCCCTATCTCGAGTATCAGGCGCTGCGCAAGCACCTGAACCCAAGCAAGCGCAGGGAGGTCGACCGCTTCCTGGCCGAGCACGCCGACACGCCGCTTGCCGACCGGCTGCGCAGCGCCTGGCTCGACCTTCTGGCGAAGCAACACCGCTGGTCGGAGTTCCTGCACTACTACCAGCCAACCACGAAGACCAAGCGCAACTGCCAGCGCCTGCAGGCCCTGATCGAGACCGGCCGCCGGACCGAGGCATTTTCCGAGGTGCCGCCCCTATGGCTGCACGGCAAGTCCCAGCCCAAGGCCTGCGACCCGGTATTCAACGCCTGGCGTCAGGCCGGCGGCCTGACGCCGGATCTGACCTGGCGTCGCATCGCCCTGGCCATGGACCGCAACCAGACCCGTCTGGCGCGCTACCTAAAACGCTACCTGCCGAGCGCGGAGCAGCCCTGGGTGGAGCGCTGGGTGCGCGCCCACCAAGACCCGCAGTCGGTGCTGCGAGACCCGGCCCTGGCCCAGGACCACCCCCAACGCGGCGCGATTCTGCTGCATGCCCTGCAGCGCCAGGCCCGCAAGGACCCGGCCCAAGCGGTGGAAATGTGGGCCCAACTGGAACGCAAGCACGCCTTCGATCCGGCCCAAAGTCGGGCCGCAGAACGCAGCATTGCCATGGGGCTGGCGCGGGTGGAACATCCACAGGCCCTGCGCTGGCTGGAGGCAGCCAAGCCGGTCGAAGATGACC